>JAXDGI010000093.1:0-32909 GCA_034665145.1 Solirubrobacteraceae bacterium | reverse complement strand
CAACCTGCTCAGCCGTGGCGTGGGAACCTGGGCCAGGGAGCGGGCGCAGCGCCTCGCCGCCGGCACTGAGGTGCCCCTGGCCGACCTGCTCACGGGCCAGGTCTCGGTTTCCCGCACGGTCTTTCATGAACTCGGCGGGTTTGATCACCAGTTCACGCGAAAGGGCCTGTTCGGCGGCGAGGACATCGACTTCGGCTATCGGATCCGCAAGGCGGGGTTGCGCATCGTCTTCAACCCGAGGGCCGTCAGCCATCAGTTTTACGACGTGGACCCGGCGGCATTCCTCAAGCGCACCTACGAGGCGGGCCGCTCGGAGCAGGAGCTGGCCCTCAAGCATCCCGAGCGCGCGGCGGACCTCGACACCGGACTGCGATTCACGACGAGGCGGGGGCGCGTCCTCACCGCTCCGCTCATCGCGCTGCCGGAGCGGCTCTTCTGGCCCCTGCGCGCCGTGGTCGGCTGGCTGGCTCGCCGGGGAGCGAACGGCGCGCGCCTGCAACGAATGTTCTTTGTCGCCCGCACCGTCGAGCGACAACGCGGCATCAGGTCGGCCCGTCGCGCCACGGAGACAGGCCGGGCTGTCGTCCTCACGTACCACGCGGTCGAGGACCTCAGCGATGACCCGGTCCTGCGGCCCTACGGCGTTGCGCGGGAGAAACTGGACGCGCAGCTTGGGCTGCTGGCTCGGTGCGGGTTCACGTTTGTTGATCTCGAGGCCGTGATCGACGCTCTGGCCGGTGCCCGCCGCCTCCCCCGGCGCGCCGTGCTCGTGACCTTCGACGATGCCTACGCGAGCGTCCTCACCGGAGTCCAGACGCTGAAGCTCAGGGGAGCATCCGCGGTTGTCTTCGTCGTGGCGGGGCAGATCGGCAAGGACAACGAGTGGGACCGTCCGCTCGGCACCAGGTGCCTGTCACTGCTGGACTCTGATGGTCTGGCCGAACTGGCGTCCGCGGGCCTCGAGCTGGGATCTCACGGCATGACTCACCGACCCTTGACCTCGCTCCCGGCCGCGGAACTCCGGGCCGAGTTGACAGAGCCCATGGGTGCGTTTGCGAAGCTCGGTCTCGCCCGTCCGCGCGCGCTGTCCTATCCACACGGTGCGCATGACGAAGCGGTCGTCAGCGCCGCGCGGGACGCCGGCTACAGCGTGGCCTTCGCCGTCGCTCCGGGAGCCGTCCAGCGCCACTCACCACGCTGGGCCCTCCCGCGCCTGGAGGTGCTGGCCACGGATTCGCCCTGGCGGGTGATCCTCAAGGTGATGGCCTGCCGCTGGCCCGCACCCGTCCGCCAGCGGGTTCTGTCGGCACTCGGCGCCGACCCTTGAGGCACACACCAGCCTGATACCGTCGCGCCGATGGGGGACGTCGCCTCTCGCCGCTGGGCGTTTGGAGTCAACATCCTCGCCGCGAGCCCGCTCGTAAGGCAGGACCACCGCGTGACGCTCCTGCGTCGAGCTGGGATCCAAGTCGACGACCCTGTAGACCTTCGTCCGCACTGCTGGATCTACGGTGACCGCCTGACCATCGGCGCCGGCACCTTTATCAGTTACGGCTGTCACATCGAAAACCGTGAAGCCGTGCGCATTGGACGCGGGTGCGCGATCGCCAACCAGGTGACGGTCCTCACTTCGACTCACCACGTAGGCCCCACCTCGGGCCGGGCCGGCGAGTACGCCGGTGCCCCGGTGTCGATCGAGGCGGGCTGTTGGATTGGAGCTCGGGCGACGATCCTCCCCGGCGTGACCATTGGGCGTGGCTGCGTGGTCGGCGCCGGCGCTGTGGTGACCCGCGACTGCGAACCGGATTACGTCTACGTGGGTTCCCCCGCCCGAGCGCTTCGCCCGCTGTCCAACAACGAACCGCACGCCCGCGAAGGCTCGCGCGGGGATTAGCCCGCGGCGGGTCGCCAGGCGGTGACGGTGTGAATCTCCCAGCCTGAGAAGGAATGCCACTGGGCTGCGGTGTGCGCCACATCCCAGTACACGAAACCCTGGATGTCGACCGCGGTGCCCTTGGGCGGTTGGATCGGCGGGGCAACGCCGTGCCGGAAAAGCTGGTTGTCAATTTCGGTGTGAATCGTCTTCATGTAGACGTTGGTGATGTCCGGGCGGTTGGGGTCGACCATGTTCGCGGTTGTGTCGCCGTCGGCGCTGTGGTCGGGAGACTCCGCGAGGACGACGTTCTGGATTTCAACGAAGGTCCCCCTCCCTCCTACCGAGCACGGAGGCTTGAGGAGATGCTGGTCCTCGGGCCCGCGGAGATGGGGTTGGAAGCCGCCGCCCGCCTCGGTCGCACCGCCGAGCGAGCTCTGATGGGAGCCGAGGATCGCCGGAATCGTGGTGATGATCGGGGTGCAGTGGTAGTACGGATTCCAGGAGGCAAGCGCGGAGTCGGGGGCGAACCGGGCCGTGACCGTGCGTGAACCGGACAGCCGGAACGCGCAGCGCGTCTGGACGCGATGGGTGCAGGCGCCCGACCACCAGACAAGATGGCTCCCCGTCCCGGGCCGTGCCTTCAGGGTGATCGCCTGGCCGATCGACACCCGCTGACGACAGCGGCGCGAGCATCCCCGATGACCCGGACCCACAACGTCGCCCGGTCCGCGGACGATCACGGTGAGTGTGGCCCGCGGCTTCGTGGCGGCGAAGACGAGCGTGATCATGACCACGAGCGCGATCGCGATCAGCACGATGACCCCTCCCGCCATCCTCCACGTCCGCCCGCTCATATCGCTCCTTGAAGGTTTCGCTACCCAACAGTACGCCACCTGCTCTGAGTCCTGTTCAGCGCTCAACGCCTTCTTAACTTCGCGGATTGACTCCCGCAGAACGCCTATCTCAGCAGGCCCGTCCGGTAACGTTGGCGCCGTGTCGACGCCTCGCAATTCTCTCCAGGCCAGGGCGTCGGTTCCCGCCGGCCGGCGCGACGACGCCGTCTGGCGCGCGATCTGTGACCTGGTCGCCGAGGCAGACGTAGCCGGCCTGCAGGCCAACAAACTCGGCCCGATCGCCGCGCATTGCCTTCGGGCTCGCGAGCGCCCGGTGCCGTCAGCGTTGGAGCGCGATGCTCGCCAGGCCCGGGCGGCGTGGATGGCCAGCCGCCCATTGCTGGAACGGATCCGCTCGCTGTGTGACGGACCCCTCGTGCTCATCAAGGGTGCGGAGGTGGCGGCTCTGTATCCCGAGCGAGCCCGGTCCTTCAGCGACCTGGACATCCTGTGTCCGGACGCGAACGCGGTTCACGCCGCACTGCTGGCCGGCGGATTCGTCGAGGTCGATGACCCCGAGGTCTACACGGTCGATCAGCACCATCTCCGGCCGCTCCAATGGCCCGGCATCTGGTTGTGGGTTGAAGTCCACCTGCGTCCGCTGTGGCCAAGGGAGCTCCGGCCACCATCGATGGACGACATTGTCTCCTCAGCGGTCCCATCAGCGACTGGCGTGGCGGGTATCTCAGCACCCGCTCCAGCGCACCACGCGGTTATCTTGGCCAGCCATTCCTGGGTCACCATGCCTCTGGGAAATCTGCGGGACCTCGTCGACGTGGCCGCTGTGGCCGCCCAGACTGACGAGGCGACCCTGGCAGCCGCCGCCCGTCAGTGGGGCGTCGACCGTTTGTGGCGGACGACGTATAAGGCAGCGAGCGGTCTCCTCGGTGGTGGCGACCGTACCGTCGCGGTCCGCGTCTGGGCCCGGCACCTTCCGGGCGTGCGGGAGTACAACGTGCTCGATAACCACCTAAAGAGGTGGCTCAACGGCCTCTGGGGCCTTCCGCCCCGCCTCGCCCTGCGGTCGATCGCCGTGGTGTTCCGGCAGGAGTTGTTCCCCTACCCGGACGAGTCGTGGCGCGACAAGTTCATTCGTGTCCGCAACGCCTTCACCAAGCCCCGCGCGCCTATGTCGGTCCATACGCGGGCGTGGCAAAAATCGCGCTCGCGCCGCAGCAGCTGACATCGGCCGGCAGCCGTCGGCGGCGGGGGATGAAGCCTAAGCCGTCCCCTCGGCGGGCGGCGCGACTCCGGGTGCGGGCGCCAGCAGCGATCGCAGCCCCTTCACCTCTCGCACGAGTTCAGGGGCAGCGATCGAGACCAACCCGAGGTAGATGAGAGCGCCGACACCGAGCACGATGACGAGCCGCAGCGAGGCTGGAACCCCGCCACTGACGAGCAGGGAGCGCAGTCCGGAAGCGAGCCCGGCGGCCACTACAGCGAGAGGAACCGCCGCCCCCGAGGCGCGCAGCGATGGTAAGAGGCGCAAGGACAAAGACCGGCAGGTGACCCACGTGTCCGGCAGGATCAGCAGCCATTTCGCGACGGCGTAGCCGGCCGCAACCCCGGTGACGCCCCAATTGAGGCCGACGACGAAGGCGGAGAAGATGACCGCGGTACAGAACAGGTTCAGCCGGAGCAGCAGGCCGGCCTGACCACGGGCCTGCAGCACCGACCAATTGAGCGTCACAAACGTGTGCCCGACCCCGGCGATGCACAGCAGTTGAAGCACTGGGATGGCGTCGCGCCACTTCTGGCCGAAGACGACGGGCACGAGGTCCGGGGCGACGACAAAGAAGGCCAGAAAGCCGGGAGCAAGCAGAGAGATCGAGAGGCGTTTGCTGCGCAGCCACGCCATCCCGAGCCGGGAGTGATCGGACTGAAGGCGCGAGTAGGCGGGGAACACGACCTGCTGAAACGGGAGGCCGATGCGCACCATCGGCGTGAACATCACGTTGTAGGCAAGCGAATAGATCCCCAGGGCGCGGCCGCCGAGGAACCGGCCAATGAGCAGGTTGTCGCCGTTGAGGTTGATGTAGGCGAGCAGGCGAGAGCCGAAGAGCTTGGCGCCGAAGCCACCGAGGTCGCGCAGGCTCGCCGTCGAGAACAAGAAGCGGGGCCGCCACGGCGAAAGAGTCCAGATGAGCGCCGCCGAGACGGCGGCAAAGGCCAAGTACTGGGCGACGATCGCCCAGGCTCCGAGTCCAGCCACGGCGGCGATGATCCCGATGATCGCCCCGGCGATCACGGCGGCGATCTCGCGGGTCTGGAGGCGGCGGTAGGCGAGCTCACGAGCGGCGAGGGCCATCTGTGTCGAGGACAGGGCAGTGAGGAGAAACCCGAGCGAAAGCACGGCAAAGAGTGGCCCGACCTGGGGTTGCCCGAAGAAGTTGGCGACGACTCCCGACAGCCCGATGGCGAGCGCCGTGCAGGCCAAACCCACCCCGACCGTCACCCAGAACACGGTCGAGCGGTCCTCCTCGGTGAGATCCGTGCGCTGAATGAGGGCTGAGCCCAGCGCGAGGTCCGTGAACAGGGCCAGAAAATTGGTAAAGACCATGGCCATTCCGGCGATGCCGAATTGGTGCGGGGAGAGCAGCCGGGCAAGAACGACTCCCACCGCCAGGCGCGACACCTGGGCCACGATCTGAGTCGCAACGTTCCAGATGACCCCCCCGACGACCTTGCCCTTCAGCGTGTCGCGGCCGGACTCCATGAGCGCATTGTCTCGCTGAAGCCCGGGCGCCCGTTTGCGGACGCGGTTTACCCTGCCATAATCTGCACCCCAAGCGGAAAGGGCGCGCTTCACGGACAGGGGCGCCGACCCTCGCCAAATAACTCTCTGGAGGGCATGAGAAGTGCAGCACTACGCTACGAATCCGCAGGTCATTCACGAGACGCTGGAGGGCGAGACGATCATCATCGACCTCGCCTCGGGAACCTATTTCAGCCTCCAGGGGGCAGCACCGGCGATCTGGAATGGCCTGACCGCCGGCCAGAGCGATGAGCAGATCGTAATGCGCCTCCAAGCGCTCTACGCCGCGGACGCATCGGAGATCGAACCGGCCCTCAACGCGTTTCTTCAGGAGCTGCTCGGCGATCACCTGATCGCCCCGACTGAGAACGCCGCGGCTCCGGCTCCCCTGGACTCGAGCGAGTCGGTGGAGCGCGTGCCCTTTGCCAGGCCGCGGCTGGAGCGCTACACCGACATGCAGGAGATCATCCTGCTTGATCCGGTGCACAAGGTCGACAGCCAGGGCTGGCCTCACGCCGCGCCGTCAGCCGCGGAGACGGCGTAGAGCCCTTTACGCGTGCCCGCTTCAAGGCCTGCGTCGCCCTCACCTGCGCGGGATCGTGGGATCGAGGAGCTATTTGATGCCGCCGTCGCCGCTACCAGTGTCGTTGAGCGCTCCATCCTCATCGGAGGGATGCCGATTCGCCTGCGCTTCGCGGGGGCGGCGATGGTCGAGCGCCTGGCCGGCTCGTTCGCTCACCTGGCGGCGCCGGACGTTGGCGAGGACGCACTGATCCTCGATGTCTGGGACTCCGCATCCACCGGGGTCGACGGTCCACCCGTGCTGGGCGAGCCCGACGGTACGGATTCCGTCAGTCCGATCCATTACTTCGACGAGGGCGGCGTGCGTGCCCTGAGCCGCTGGGACACGCTCAGCGTCCTGGACTACGACAGCCGGCATGCATGGTTCTGGACGGCGGATCCGGCCGAACTGCGCTCGTGGGACTGGGCCTCGCCGTTTCGGGCCATCCTCCACTGGTGGCTCGGCCACCACGGGATCCTCCAGGTGCACGGCGGGGCGGTCGGCGTGGCCGAGGGTGGCGTCATCGTCGTGGGCCGCGGGGGATCGGGTAAGTCGACGACAACCCTGGCCTGCCTCTCCTCTGGCCTGCGGTACGCAGGCGATGACTTTGTCGGCGTGGTCGTGGAACCGGAGCCATGGGTTCACAGCCTCTACAGCTCCGGCAAGCTCGAGCCGCATCACCTGGCACGCTTCCCGAGCCTGCAGTCCGCTGTGGCCAATCCCGTGCGCAGCGCCGAGGACAAGGTGATCGTGTTCGCCGCCGACGCCGCGCCCGGCGTACCGATCGCCGGATTTCCGCTGCGCGCCGTTCTCGTGCCACGCGTCGTGGCGGTCGAGCCGCAGACGCGGTTGGTTCCCACCTCCCCGGCGGCTGCGCTCGCCGCGCTGGCCCCGAGCACGATCTTTCAGCTCCACCCTCCTCAACCCGATGGCCTGGCCAAGATGGCCCGTCTCGTGCAAACGGTTCCCTGCTTCTCCGCCGAGCTCGGTTCCGATGTGAGCCGGATCCCGGAGGCAATCCTGCGCTTCCTGGAGGACCAACGCTGACACCGCCACTCGTCAGCGTGGTCATGCCCGTCTTCAACGGGGAGCAGTTTCTCGGCGAGGCGCTCACAAGCGTCTTCGCCCAGGACTACGCGCCCATTGAGGTGCTGGTCGTCAACGACGGATCGACCGACCGCAGCGGGGAGATCGCCCGTTCGTTTTCGGACCTCCACTACTTCGAGCAGGAGAACCAGGGTGCGGGCGCGGCCCGTAACGTGGCCGTCGCCCACGCCACCGGCGAGTACATCGCCTTCGTCGATGCCGACGACCTCGTCCCACCATCGAAACTCACCCTCCAGGTCCGCCATCTGGAGGAGCATCCGGACATCGCCTGCGTATTCGGGCGCCAGCACTGGATGCAGGAGCCCCCCGGCGCGGTGCGCGACCAGGTGTGGGGCGACCTTGACGGGATCCCGCTGGTCTCAATGGTCATCCGGCGCCAGATCTTGCTCGAGCTTGGGGAATTCCGCCCCGAGGTCGCACCGCACGAGGACATGGACATGGTGATCCGCCTGCGCGCGGCGGGGCACAAGCAGTTCGTCCTGCCCGATGTCGTCCTTCACCGCCGGTATCACGGGGGCAACGTGTATGCGGGGCAGCGTCTGGACCCAATTCCCTTCAGCTCCCTGAAGGCAAAGCTGGACGCCGAGCGAGCGCGCCGCGGGACAACGTCATGAGCTCCCGGGGACCGCTCATCAGCGTGATGATCCCGGCCTACAACGCAGCGCCGTATCTGGCCGAGGCGATTGAAAGCGCGTTCGCGCAGACCTACGAGCCACTTGAGGTAATCGTCGTGGACGATGGATCTGACGACGGCACGCTCGAGGTGGCCCAGGCCTTCGGAGATCGCGTCCGAGCCATCCGCCAGACGCGCGGCGGCAATGGCGCCGCCCGCAACGCCGCCGTTGGCCTGGCCCAGGGCCACTACTTCGCCTTTCTCGATGCCGATGATCGCTTCATGCCCGACAAGCTCCAGCTGCAGATGGATGCGCTCGAGGAGGATCCAGAACTCGATGTCGTCTTCGGATACGTGCGCGAGTTCATCAGCCCCGAACTTCCCGACGACATCCGGGCGGGCATTCGACCGGCAGCGGATCCGCAGCCGTGGGCCTCTCCGAATCTCATGCTCATCAGTCGGGAGTCCTTCGAGCGCGTCGGCACGTTCGCCACCAACCTGCGCGTCGGTGTGACCGTGGACTGGTACGCCCGCGCTACCGAAGCCGGGTTGAAGACTCGCGTGCTTCCGGAGATCGTGCTCGAGCGACGCCTTCACACCCAGAACAACGGTATCCGTGAGCAGGACGCTCGTTCGCAGTACATCCAGGTGCTCCGCGCGTCGATCGAGCGTCGGCGCCGCGCAAAGGGCTGACGATGCCCCCCCAAGGGTCGTTCTGGCCTACACGGACCCAGGCCCTGTTGCTCCGCACGGCGCTGGCCGAGCCGGATCTTCAGCTTGCCGCCTGGCGGCAACTGGGACCGGCCTTCGATCTGCGGACGCTGGAGCCGGGAAGCATCTCGGTGCTGCCGCTGATCTATCGCAATTTGAGCCGCGGGCTGCCCGAGGAGACCCGGCTACCGCATCTCAAAGGCGTATATCGGAGCGCCTGGGTAAAGAACAACCTGCTCGCCGACCAGTTGGCCGCGGCGCTGGACGCATACGATTCAGCCGGTGTGGACGGAGTGCTGGTCGGAAGCCTCGGCGCCGCCGTCCGCTACTACCCTGAGTTCGGGCTGCGGCCGAGTCCGGCGCTCGAGTTCGTCGTTGAGCGCGGGGCACTGCTCACCGCCTCCAGAGCACTGGGCCGGCTTGGATGGAGCGCGGCGACGTCGGCGCGTGCCGACGACGAACAGCCCATCGCGCTGGTCAACTCCCACGGGCAGGTGTGCGTCCTGCGCACGATGGCGGCGGTGGAGCTCAGCCTTGACCATGGCGCGCTGCTGCGTGAGTCCGTGGCCGTGCAGGTCGGGAGAAGCACGGTGAGGGCCCCCTCGGCGGAGCATGATCTCCTGGCCGCCTGCGCGGCCGGAGGACGGATGAAGCCCGTGCCCTCGGTTCAGTGGCTTGTCGACGTGGCCCGTATCGCGCAGGCGGCCACCCCCGAGCTCGACTGGGAACGGGTGCTCGGGCTTGCGCGCGAACAGGGACAGGCCGTGCGTGTGCACGGGACCGTTGCCTACCTCGGCAATACTCTGGACGTGTCACTGCCGGCTGGCGCAGGCCGGCTGCGCGAGACGCCGCGCGTGCCGGTTCGCGAGCGACTTGCCTACCGATGCGCCGGCGCGCCGGCCACCGGGCTCGGGTCACTGCCGCAGGCCATCGGGGAGCACCTCAACGCCACCCGAAGCAGCTCGGGAATCGAGGCCGTGATCACCTTCCCCGAGTACCTGCGTCGACGATGGCAGCTCGAGCACCGCTGGCAGCTGCCCATCGCTGGTGGCCGGCGCATCTTTGACCGCATCACCAACCGCGCAAGGCCGGACCGTGACCTCTCCGGCGATCGGTCTGCGGTCTGACCATGAGCCGGCTTAGTGAAGTGCGTCAGCGGCAGGTCAATGTGCTCATGTTTCGTCTCGATCTGCTGCGTGAGCTCGGTACTCGGCGTTCGGCACGGCGATTGCTGGACAATGTCCGTCACCGGAGACGGCTCCCTGAGCGCAATGACCGCGTCGCGGGTCAGATGTGGCGCGCAGCCGCCGAGGAACTGGGCGCGGAGGTGCGCCAGCTGGCGCCCGCGCTGCTCGAGTTTCGCGCGGGGGGAGTCATCACTCGCGTCCGAGGACAGACGACGCCGTTCGTGGACCCTGTGTCAGAAGCGCTCGCTTCGGACAAGCCGCTGGCTTATCGCTTGCTCGAGGAGGCCGGGGTCGCGGTTCCCCGGCATGCGCTGGTGCCGGTGGGCGATCTGGACACGGCGATTGGGTTCCTTGAGCGACTCGGCGGACCATGCATCGTCAAGCCGGCTCGAGGCAGCGGCGGCAATGGCGTGACTGGAGAGGTTCGCAACGCCCGTCAGATGCGTCGTGCCCTCGTGTCCGCAGCTCGGTACAACCACGAGGCGCTGCTCGAGCAGCAATGCTCCGGCGACTCGTACCGCCTCCTCCTCCTCGACGGCGAGGTATTGGGTGTCCTGCGGCGCCCGCGCCCCCAGGTCGTGGGGGATGGCCAGAGCACGATCGAAACATTGATGTCCCGGCAGTACGCCGAGCGAATCGAAAGCGACGGGCCGGCGGGCCTGAAGCCCTTCATGGTCGATCTCGATTGCCTGTTCACGCTGGAGCACGCCGGCCTCACGGTGACGTCGGTGCTCAACGCCGGTGCTTGCGCACATATCAAGACGGCCACCAACTACAACGGGGCCAAGGAGACGATCGCAGTGCCGCCTCCCTACGCCGATAGCTTCACCGGACCAGCCAGGCGGGCCGCCTCCGTCCTCGGCGTACGGCTGGCCGGAGTCGACATCGTGGCGCAACGGGACGGGACTGCAGCCGTCGTTCTCGAAGTCAACCCGATCCCGGGCTTGACCCACCATTACAACGTCGCCGACGGCGTGAGCGCCCCCCGGGTCGCCGTGGCGATCCTCGACGCGCTGCTCGGCACGAGGCGCTCAGCGGACACTGCCATGACCCCGTGAGTGAGGTCATCACCGCTGAAGGCACGCTGACACTCACACCGGGGGACTGCCGCATAGCCCACGGGCTCAGCTTTGCCCCGCGGGCGCTGGTCCTGTGGTGGTCTCGGCAGAGCCAGGACGGCGTGGCGCCGACCAACAGCGGGGGCCTCGGCTTCGCCGTCGCGGGATCAGAGGCCGGGTCGATCGGCTGGATCGCCGAGGACGGGGTCGCGCGCTCGCGCACGGCGTCCTACGCTCACGCCGGGGCCATCGTCGGACTCGTCGATTCCAATGCTCCTTTGCCGGCCTTGACCGGACGGGTGGACTTCCTGCCCAGCGGATTCGCGCTTCGCGTACTGACCATCACTGCCGAGTGGCGCGTGCACTTTCTGGCCGTCGGCGGAGCCTCGGTTCGCGCCTGCGCCGGCTGGCTCCGTAGCCCCGATGTCCGGGGCCGGCAGCGGATCGCCGTGGGGCTCCGGCCCGATCTGCTGCTCTTTGCCAGCATCTCCGGCGATGGGAGCCAATCCCGGAGGCGGGGACTATCGATCTCGATCGGCGCGGCCTCTTCCCCTGCACGCCAGGGCAGTGTCGCCCTCCGCTCTCCCGATGCCGCGCCGCCCGGAACGGTGGCCGGCGCCCAACGGACCGACGCCGCCATCCTGGCCATCGGCGATCGCCTGCAGACAGTGGCGGCGGCGAGAGTCGCCTCGATCGACGCCGACGGGTTCAGCCTGGCCTGGTCAGAGGATGACGCCCTGCAGGTCCTCTACCTGGCCATCGCGGGGGTCGGCTGCCGCGTCGGCGCAGCCGCGTCTCCTACTCGCCCCGGCCGGCTCCGCGTGCGCAGGCTTGGTCTGCCTCCGCAAGCAATCATGTGCTTCAGCTGGGGCCTGCGCGCCTCCCTTACCGTGACCCGAATCGGTCGGCTGAGCATCGGCGCCGCATCCGGGCCGGCCGAAGGTGGGGCCGTGAGTTGGGACGTTGGGAATAAGGACACAGCCGTCACCGCCAGCCACGTCCAATCGCGCCCGGGAAGTCTGCTCCTGGTACCCGACACCCAGACCGGAGGGATGCACGCGAGCGCGGCGCTGGTCCGCTTCGAGCGCCGTGGCTTTACGCTCGACTGGCCGCAGTCAGACGGCCAGCGACGTGAGTTCCTCTATGTGGCGATCGGACGGGCCACCAGCCGCCGCGTGACGTCGACCGCGCAGCGCTTCCTCGGCCGCATCAGGCACTAGCGCCAGTTCTCGGCGTCGTCGACCGGCTCATAGCCAAGGTCACGCCGGGCCGAGGCCAGATCCCAAATGCGCCAGCGGTTGGCTGAGACACCGAAGTAGATCCCGAACCGCAGTGTGTCCGGCGCGGCCAGGCCACAGCTGACCAGCGACACCAGGTCACGGTGGCTGAGGAAGGTCGAGAAGTGCCGCGGGCCGGTCGGCCGATCGTCGCCGGTCACGGAGCCGATGCGCAGGCAGAGCACAGAGATTCCGTACTCCTCGGCGTAGAAGCGGGCGGCCGCCTCGCCCAGCGCCTTGCCGACCCCGTACGGTCCGTCTGGTCGGACCGGATCGCCGGCCTTGACCGTCGTCAGGGAACTCGGATCGAGGTCGGCGTATCGACCGGCGAGCACCGACGCGTAGGGCTCGTCACGCTCGACCAGTCCGCAGACATGGTTCGAGCTGGCCAAGATCACGCGGCGCACCTGTGTCAGGCGCGCCGCCTCCAGCGCATTCCTGGTGGCGGGCAGGTTGTTCTGCAAGACGTCTTGCCACGACGCGTTCGCGCTCGAGGTAGCGGCCAGGTCGATCACCGTATCGATTCCCGCAAAGGCCGCAACCGCGTCATCGATCCGGCGCATATCGACCACGACGTCGTTCTGGCTGCTGGGCTGCACATCGAGACCCCGTAGGGGGTGCCCCCTCAGCCCGTGGAGCAGCACACCCCCGAGCAACCCGCTGGCCCCAGTGATGAGAACACGACCACCGGCCACGGCCGGCCGTATCGGACGGGGCCACGGGGCGGGAGCCGACGCGCGTCTTGACCCGATCCTGCGCAACCGATTCAGCCTCACCGGGTGAGTCTTACATCCGACGGGCGACGACGTTCTCGCGCACCGGTCGCCATGAGGGCCGCGGTCCGAGATCGTCCGTCCGGCGATCGGCAAGAATGTCGCGCATGGCCTCCCCGATGCCTCCCAGTGGTGTGCCCGGGCCCGCCGCCGAGGTGAGCTCGGATGATGAGACTGTCCCGCGTCGGATTCTGCTCGTGGTGCCGTTCGCTCCGCGCTTTGACATCAAACACGGTGGGCGTGTCGTCGCGCAGCTAATAGATGAGCTCGTCACCCGCCACCGGGTCGCGGTCGTCTATCAACGACTCCCGGGGGAGGCAGCGATGGACTCGCGGCTCGCTGCCGAGTGCGACCTCGTCCGTGATGTTCCGCTGAGCATCAACGCGCCGCTCGGCCGTCGCCTGCAGGGCCAGCAGCGAATACTGACCGCCCTGCTCACCGGCCGCCCGACCGCGGTCAGTGCGATCTTCAGCCGGCGGTTCGCCAGCATCGTCTCCGAGCTTGCACGCGTCTGGGAGCCCGACGTGACCCAGATCGAGCATGACGCCCTCGGCTACTGCCTGCCTGCGCTCGACGCCCTGCCCACCGCGACCGTTCTCGTCTGTCACGAGCCCGGGCTTCATGCCTCCCAAGACCTGGTCAGCGTAAGCCGCGGTCGCCGGCGGCTCGCTCACCGCGTCGATGTCTCGGCGTGGAGGCGTTATTGGAGGCGGACCCTCCCCCACGCCGACGCGGTCGTGACGTTCACCGATGCCGATGCCGATGCCATTTCCGAGCCGGCCCTCGCCAGGCCTGTGGTGCGGATCCCGCTCGGTATCACCCTTCCTCACGTCCCGTCGAACCCGGTTGGCGGCTCGCCCCCGACGATCGTCTTCATCGGCGGCTACCTGCATCCACCCAACATCGACGCCGCGATGACCCTCATGCGCGGGATCATGCCTCTGGTCCGGCGCGAGATGCCTGGCCTCAGGTTGACACTCGTGGGTGACCGGCCGCCGAGCGTGATGCTTCGGTCCGCGCGGCCAGGGGATGAGATCACCGGCGCCGTGTCGAGCGTGGCCCCCTATGTCGACGCCGCCACGCTGATCGTGCTCCCAATCCGGCTGGGCGGGGGCATGCGCGTCAAGCTGCTCGAAGCCCTGGCGGCGGGCAAGGCGGTGATCGCGTCACCGTTGGCCACGGCCGGGCTGGCGGTACGCGATGGCCATGAGCTTCGCTTCGCCGAGACCGATGCCCAGTTCGCCGATCTCATCCTCGAGCTTCTCGCCGATGAGGAGGCGCGTCGGCGTCTGGGGGCCGGAGCCCGGGCGTGGGCAGTGGAGAATCTCGACTGGGCGCAGCGCGTCCACCGATACGAGGACCTTTACGCCTCCGTCCTAGCCGCTCCAGGCCGGCGGCTCGGCGCAGCGAGGCCCGTCACAGCGATGCCGCGGCTGATTGGTAGGCGGAGTAGGAAGGCTTCGGACTGAAGTCGTAGTTGAACAACCCGAAGAAGTTCTCTCGTGTGGTCGTGGCCGTTCCCAGGTCGCGTCCGTCGTAGACGAACAGCGGCCCGGCCCAGCCGTAGGTCGCCCACAACTGGTAGGCCCTGGTGATCATCGCGGCCTGGGTGGCCTGGCTGACGTAGCTCCCCGTCGGGCCGTTGGTCGGTGCGCCGAACTCTGTGCCCCAGATCAGCTTGCTCCCGTCTCCGTTGGCCGCCATCAGACTGCGCAGGCTGGTGGGAGTCCCGTACATCTGATACCAGGCACTCCAGGCGCCCGTGTCGCCCGGGTAGGCCGGCCAGCAGTACGGATGGATTCCCACCGCGTCGAAGTAGCCCTGGCCACCGCTGGCGTAGACGCCCTTGAGGAAGTCCGGGGGTGTGTAGTTGGTGCCGTCGGTCGCCGCGGGCGACAGCCCGCCGAGAATGACGGTGGCCGCCGGGTCAGCGCCCTTGATGGCCGGATAGGCCGCCTTGAGCAGCGCGGTGTAGGCGGCAGGGTTGGGCGAGTTCCAGAAGCCCGAGATGTTCTCCTCGTTCCAGATCTCGTAGTCGTGCACGCCGAGGGCCGCGTAGTGGGCGACGGCGGCTGCGGCGAAGCTCGCGTACTGACTCGGATTGGGGGGGTACATGCTCGTCGTTGCGGAGGGACGGGCCCAGTTCGGCGTATAGGCAATCGTGCCCAGGACCTTGAGCCCCCTGGCTTCCGCCTGCTGGACGGCCGCGTCGATCGCCGTCCAGTAATAGGTCCCGGCGCCGGCGTACTGGATCTGAGCCCAGTTGACGTCGATGCGGATCCATTTCGCACCGAGGTTCTGATCGTTGGTCAGATCTTGCGCCAGCAGGTTGGGGGTGGTCGACTCGTTCTGCAGCGTGGACCCGGCGGCGATACCGAACATCCCGGCACCAAACGTGTTGGCCACCCCGGGCGGGGTGGGAGTCGCAGACGTGGGCGTCGTGGTCGTGGGGGTCGTTGTCGTGGTCGTCGGAATCGTGGGGGTCGTCGTCGGCGTCGTAGCCGTGGTCGTCGTTGTCCCACCGCCGGCGAGAGCAGTCGTAACGTTCCACTGCGCGTAGGCCTGCTTGGCCCCGCTGCTGTTGGACACCTTGACCGAGAACTGGTTGACGCCCACCTTCGCGCGGTAGGTCACTCCCGAGGCACAGCTGGCCCACAGCGAGCCGTTCTCGCTGCACACCGTCTTGGTGACCGTGCCGCTCGTAGTCCAGGTAAAGCGCGCGGTGGTTGCCGTGGTCGTACTCGGGGGTTTCGAGGTGATCGTGACGTTGGGCGCGGCGACGTTCGCCGCAACTGTCGCGACGACCTGTTTGCCCACGAATCGTGTCGCGGCGTGGCGACGCACACAACGCACATGGGCACGGCCCGTGGCGCGGCGGGCCTTGATCCGAGTGCAGTGGACGCGGCTGCGGCGGACTCGTGCGTGATGGGTCCCCGCGCGGTGATGGGAACTCTGCGCGCGGGGGGGGCTGGCCATCGCGGTCGTTGCTGCTGAGCCGACGATCACCGTCAGCAGGAACGCCAGCACGGCGGGCAGGGGTATACGTCGAACGGGGGGACGCTGGGCGGGCACGGCTTTCTCCTTTTGGCAGCTGGGCTGCCTCGGAGACACCGAGGCCCCTTAGCTTTGCGGCCCCGCCTCGCGGCGGGTGTGCTTTTGTCGGGCAGCGCGGACAGCTAGCGCTTGCTGCCGTGATCGGCGGCCCACCGACCAGCTTTAGCGGTCTAACCCCGGCTCGACGTCCGTTCGAGCACTCCGGCTGAGCCCGCAGACCCCGGGTGGCGACCCTCAGCTGGCTTCGGAGGCCAGATCGGGCTCCGGTTTCTCGCCCGTCGGGCGGCGGCTGTCGATCAGTTCTGCACGCACCTCGGGCGCTCGCCACGCGACCAACCCCACATAAACGACGCTGCCCAGTCCGACCAGCAGTACAAGCCGAGCGACTTCGGACACGCCGGCGGCCAGCATCACCCCGCGCGCGCCCAGGAGGATCAGCAACATGCCCGCGCCGGCCTCGAGCACCCCGAGGATGCTGGCCAGGCAATCGCTCAGGGTGAGCCCCACAGTGTGAGCTGTGATGGCCGTGAACAGCGGCTGAACGACGCAGCTGACCAAGAGGTAGGCGAAGGCCACGCCTCCTACGCCCCAGGGCAAGCCTGCAGCGAAGGCGACAATGCTGGCCACTGAGACCAGGATCGTGCTCCGAAACAGAGTCTGTGTCCGTCCGGTCGAGGTGAGAATGCCGCTGTTGAGCGCGGTCAGGGCCTGGATGAGACCAATGACGGCCAGCAGTTGCAGCACCGGCACGGCGGCCAGCCAGCGGCGCCCGAACACGACGTCGATGAACTCCCGGGCGACGACGATCACGCCGAGCATGGCCGGCACCGCCACCACGGCGACGATGCGCAGAGCTCGCAACCAGGCGGCGCCAATCTGCGCGGGGTCGTCCATCCGCGAAAAGGCGGGAAAGAACACCTGAGTCATCGGCACGGCGAGCCGGGTGAGCGGCGCGAGCGCAATCGAGCAGGCCAGCGAATAGGCCCCGAGCGACGACGCACCGAGAAACCGGCCGACCAGGAAGTTGTCCCCGTTGAGCACGCCCCAGCTCAATGACCGGGCTCCGAAGGAGTGGCCGGCAAAACCAGCCATCTCCCTCAGACTCGCCCGCGAGAAGCGCCAGCGCGGCCGCCAGGCCGAGCTTCGCCACAACAGCAGGGTGGAAACGCCGGCCACCGCGAGCGACTGGGCCACGATCGCCCAGGGACCGAAGCCCGTGGCGGCAAGGGCGACCGCGGTTGCGCAGCCCGCCCCGGTGGCCACGATCGTCCGCGCCTCGAGGCGACGGAACTTGAGCTCCCGGGTCAGAAGGGCGCCGGGCACAATGCCCGGGGCGCTGAGCACAAACCCGACCGAGAGCAGAGCGAACAGGCCCTGCACACGAGGTTGGCCATAGAGGGCAGCGATCGGCCACGACAGCCCGACGCCAACCGCCGTCAATCCGGCCCCCAAGACCAGGCTGGTCCAGAACGCGGTGGAGATGTCATCGTCGCTCAACACCGGACGCTGGACGATCACCGCGGCGACCCCAAAATCGGCAATGACCAGAGCGAGCGTGCCGAACACCACCGCCTCCGCGGCGAGCCCGACCTGACCCGGCGACAGGAGATGAGCGATCACGATCGAGGTCGCGAACCCGAACAGCTGAGTGGCGCCCTGCGACGCCATCATCCACCCGAGCCCGCGGAGAATCAGCCCCCGGAGATCCCGTGAACCGGAGCGCTCGGCCGCGCTCACCTCCGGCCGTGGCCCATCAATGCCCACTGGATTGGCCCGGCGGATGCGCGAAAGAGATCTATGTTGCTCACGTGTTACGGCCTCCGCGACGAGCCGCGGGTTAAGCAGAATGTAGGGAGTGAGCGTCCGAACCTCGCCCCCGGAAGGCCTCAGCGACCAGATGGCAACGCAAGCGCCCAGGTGTCTGCGGCTGCTGGTCGTGGCGCCCTTCCCCCCACGGCACGACAACCGTCATGGTGGCCGCGTACTCGCCCAACTGCTTGAGCACCTGGTGGCTCGCCACGAGGTGGGCGTCGTCCATCTCGCTCGCGACGACGAGGCCGCTATGGATTCGGAGTTGGTGGCCCGCTGCGCCTTCGTGCAGACCGTTCGCCTTCACTCCCGTTGGCGGCTAGGCCCCCGGTGGCGCTCCCGCGCCCGCGTCGTGGAGAGCCTGCTCACCGGCCGACCGACCGCCGTGGTGGCCGTCCACAGCCGCTCTCTGGGTCGCCTCGTGCGCTCGGTGGCCGATCGATGGCAGCCGGATGTCGTCCAACTCGAAGGCGATGTGGTCGCCGACTGCGCTTTCCCCCTCGATGGCTGCCGGGCGGCCACGATGCTCGTCATCCACGATCCGGGGCTGCCCACGGCCAGCGAGATGGTCGCGGCCACACGGGGACGACAGCGCCTCGCCCACCGGCTGGACGCGGCGGCCTGGAGGCGATACTGGGGCCGGCTCCTGCCCCGCTTCCAAGCCGTGGTGACCCTCACCGAGGACGATGCCCAGGCGGTGGTCGCGGCCGTCCCCGGCGTGACCCCGGTGGCGATCCCACTGGGAATCGAGATCCCTCCCGCGCCGCTGGACCCCGTTGGGTCCGGCGCGTCAAGCGTCGTCTTCGTGGGGGGATATGCCCACACCCCGAACATCGACGCTGCCCTGCGGCTGTTGAGGTCGATCATGCCAAGCGTTCGCGTCCGCGTTCCTGGGGTGAAGCTCATGATCGTCGGCGACAACCCCTCGGATGAGATGCGGGCTGCGGCCGGAGCCCACGACGAAATCACCGGTCGAGTGCCGGCGGTCGCCCCCTACCTGGACCGGGCGGCGGTGGTGGCGCTCCCCATCCGCCTCGGCGGCGGTATGCGGGTCAAGCTACTTGAAGCGCTGGCCGCGGGTAAGGCCGTCGTGGCATCTCCGGTCGCGGCTGCGGGACTGGCCGCCCACGACGGCCATGTCCTGCGAATCGCCGACTCCGACGAGGATTTCACCACCGCGATCACCGAGCTGATCGCCGATGACCAGGCCCGCATCAATCTCGGTCATGGGGCGCGACGCTGGGCCGAGAGCCACCTCAGCTGGAGCTCCCGGCGAGCCAGATACGAGGAGGTCTACTTTGCCCTTCTCGACATCACCAGGGAGCGCACCGAGAGCATCACGCGTCGGTAGGCGGTAAAGGACGGCTTGCGTGCGAAGTTGCGAGTCAAAAAGCCAAAGAAGTTCTCCCGCGTGCTCGTCGAGGACCCGAGGTCGCGACTGGAATAGAAGAACAGCGGCCCGGCCCACCGGTAGCTGGCGAACAGCCGATAGGCCCGCGTCACCATCTTGGCCTGGGTGGCCTTGGAGACGTACGTGCCGGCGGGGCCATTGGTGGGCGCGCCGAACTCAGTGGCCCAGATCTTCTTGGCGCCGTCGCCGTGGGAGATCATGAGGCTGCGCAGGCTGCGCTTGGTCCCGTACATCTGATACCAGGCGCTCCAGGACTTTTTGGCGCCGGGGTAGGCAGGCCAGCAGTACGGATGGTTGGCCACGGCGTCGAACGATCCCTGACCACCGCTTGCGTAGATCCCGGCAAGGAACGAAACCGGGCTGTAGCCGATGCCGTCGGTGGCGGCCGGAGCCGTGCCGCCGGTCAGGACGGTCGCTCCCGGGTCAACGCGCTTGATTGCGCTGTAGGCGCTGCGCAGCAGTGTCGTGTAAGCCACTGGCGAAGGCCGCGGTGTCCAAAACGCTTGCGAGTTCGGCTCATTCCAGATCTCGTAGGCCTGGACGCCGAGGCGCGAATAGTGCGCCACCGCGGCGGCGGCGAAGCGCGCGTAGAGCTGCGGATCGGGACCCCAGGTGGCGTCGGTCGAGGCGGGCCGGGCCCACGCCGGCGTGTACGTGATCGTGCCCAGCACCTGCATCCCGTCCGCCTCGGCCCGGCGCACGGCGGCGTCGATGTAGGTCCAGAGATAGGTGCCGGGGCCGTGCATCTGGATCTGGGCCCAGTTGATGTCCAGCCGTATCCAGCGGGCGCCAGCGCTGTGGTCGTCGCCCAGGTCGCGGCTCAACAGGGCCGGGCTCGTCGCTTCATTCTGAAGGGTTGAGCCGGTGGCGATGCCGAACAGCGCTTGGCCGAAGGCGTTGCGGAGGGCGAGCTTGCGTCCATGATGGCCGGCGACGCAGGGCGGACGGGACCTCGTGTGGGCATGGCCCGCCGCGACGGCGACCGGACAGCTGCGATGCCTGGTATGGGAAAGGGAGCGCGCATGGGCCGGAGGACTTGCGGCGCCGACCAGGCCCGCGAGGCTGCAGACGACAGCGATGACAGCGACGCGCAGACGGGGCGATACGGCGACGAATGGGTTCTCGAACACGGTGACTCCTTAGGTAGCTGGGCTGTCTCCACCGGAGACCCCTGGCTTTGCGACGCCGTCTCGCGACGGCTGCGCCTTTCTCTGGAGCGGCTGACCTATTCGATCGCGGGCAGTCCGCAGAACACATCGGTACCGGTTGCCAGAACCGTTGAGACCTGGTCACCAACTGGACGTTTGTTCTATTCCGGCGCGATCAGCACCGATTCTTTGGGCGCGCGTGCGGCCGGGCTCACGCTCTACACTGGCCATGCCGATGTAGGAGGGCCGGTTCGGCACCTCGCCTCTGCAGGCGACCACAACATGAGATCTCACGCAGACGAAACGCTCAAAGCAGCCGTGCGACGGTCGCTGCCCATACTGGTGGGCCTGATCGTCATTGGCGTGCTGGCCTCCAACGCCGTCGAGCAGCTCAAGGGGCCGAGCTATTCATCGACCTCTCGGGTCGAGGTGTCCGCCACCCCGCTGTCCTCGATCATCACCAACACCCAGCCATCGTTCGTGGACCCGCAGCGGTCGCTGGACACAGCGATGGCCCTCGCGGGCTCACCCCAGGTCTACACCCTCGCCGCCCGTCAGCTGGGCGGCAGGTTGGGTAGCTCCAGCGCCCTCCAGCACGCCACCAGCGTCGCTGAGGTTCCCAACACCGACATCCTCTCGTTCACGGCCACGAGCGCCCAGCCCGACCACGCCGTTCGCATCGCCAACGCGGCCGGCACTGCCTATATCGCCTTTCGCGGCCAGCTGCACGCGAACACCATCAGCTCCACGATCGACAAGCTGCGCACCACGCTGGCGACCCTCCCTCCGGGGCCGCAGCACGACCAGGTGGCGGCTGAGCTGAACCGCGCAGAGCTGCTCCAAGGCGCGACGTCAACCGACGCGACGCTCGTCCAGCAGGCGGTCAGCGCCAACAAGATCAGCCCGGCCCCGGCCAAGGACTCCCTCATCGGCTTGGCCCTGGGGCTGGTCATCGGGCTTCTCGTCATCGCCCTGCGCGAAGCCGTCGACTCAACCGTCCGCTCGGAAGGGGACGTCGAGGAGCTGCTCTCTGCCCCGGTCCTGGCCACCGTCCGTCCGCTCCCGCGACGCACGAAAATGGTGACCTACGGTCGCTACGAGGCGCGGTTCTCAGATACCTACTCGCTCCTCGCTGCTCAGCTCGCGCCACCCAAGAACGCCAAGGAGGCCAAGGTGCTGGCCGTCACCAGCGCCCTGTCGCGTGAGGGTAAGACGACCACCGCGGCCAACCTGGCGGTGACCGCCGCGCGCCGCGGCCTCAATGTCGTCCTGGCCGACTTCGACTTTCGCAAGTCCGAGCTTTCCAGCCTCTTCGGCGTTCCCAGCTCGGCTCCGGGCGCACTCCAGGTCCTCAACGGCGAAATCGATCTCGGCGAAGTGATGTGGTCGGTCAAGCTCGACGGGCCCCAGCCCGCAGTGCACCGCAATGGTCGCGTTCCGGCGATCGACCCCGTCACGTCTGACGAGTCCTTCCCGGAGGCCAATGGGCGTGAAGCAAAGGGCACTCTGCAACTGCTGTCTACCGGCGGAGAGTTGTCCCCGCGCCGCGCCAGTGAGCGACCGGTCCTGGCGCCGCTGCTGCGCCAGCTGCGAGCGGAGGCGCAGATGGTCGTGATCGATACTCCTCCCGCCCTGCTGACCTCCGAGATGACGGAGTTGGCGGAGTTGATCGACCTGGCCATCGTCGTAGTCCGGCAAGGCTACGTGTCCCGCCGCAGCCTGCGGTCACTTGCGCGTCACGCCGCCTCCTGGCCGACCGAGGTGGCCGGCGCCGTGCTCACCGATGTCCGGGTTGCGGCCGGTTACGGCGCGTACTACGGAGCCAAGTAAGCCGTGACGGCCGGCTGGTTGCGGCTCCGGACGTCCGGCCTGGCCTTCCCGCTGGTTGGCGCCGTAGCCACGATCCTGGCCGCCTACCTGACCGCCACCTCAAGTACCACGATCGGCCTCGGGGCGGTCGGCGTCGTCTTTCTCTACGTGGTCGTCGTCGTGGGCTACATGCTCGCCCCACATCTGGCCGTGGCCGGCACGATCGCGCTGTTCGAGTTTCTGCCCACCCTCAAGGTCTTGATCAGCCCCAACATCGGCGGCGTCAAGGACCTCGTCGGCCTAGCCGCGATCACGGCCGCAGCCATCACGATCATCTCCCAGCGTCGCCGGATCGATGCCCGCGTCGCCGGGCTCACCGCCATGTTTTTGATGCTCTACGTGGTCAACCCCGGTCACAGCCACAACGTCGCCTGGGCTCAGGGCGTGCGGTTGACGGGAGAGCCGATCCTGCTGTTGATCGCCGGACTCGCCCTGCCCAACCCACAGCGCACACTGCGCTGGGCAGTGGGCTCCCTTGTCGGGGTCGGGCTGCTGATCGCGCTTTACGGCCTGTTCCAGCAGCTCGTTGGTCCATCGACGTTGATCTCGCTCGGTTACTCCTACACGGCCCAGGTCCGGACAATCGGCAACCACCTGCGCAGCTTCGGGACGCTCGATGATCCGTTTGCCTATGCGGCGGTCCTCTACTTCGCGATGGCCGTGGTCATCTTCTGGCTGCGACGGGGACCGGTGGCCTACCTGGTCGGTTCGGTGATCCTCCTTGGCCTGGCGGCCTCCTTCGTGCGGACCGCCGTGCCGGTGCTGATCGCCTTTATGGGCATGTATCTGATCCGGCGGGGATATGTGTTCCCGGCGCTGGCGGCGGCCGCGGCCACGGTTGTGATCGCCGCGTTGACTCTCCTCGGTGCGAGCGGGACACAGACGCAGGCCTTCACCGTGTACTTCTCAAACGGCGGCTCAACTGTCGTTCAGAGTCCGGTTCCGAAGGCCGGGGCACTGGCCCTGAACGGGCGTGTGTCCGCCTGGCAGGCCGCCGTGGGCTCCAATCCGCTGGACTGGGCCTTCGGCCGCGGAGTTGGCCAGGTGGGAACAGCGGCTCAGCGAGCCGCCCAGGGTCTGTTCATCAGCTCGTCCTCTGGCAATTCGACCGGCAGCGGTACTTCCCCCCAAGCCAGCGCCGTCGACAGTGGCTACTTTGCCACTGTCGCGGATGTCGGCGTGGTCGGCCTCATTGTCCAGCTCGCCCTGCTCGGGCGGCTCATTTCTCTCGCCGCCCGCGCGGCTCGCCGTCAGATCACCAGTGGCTGGATCGCCCTGGCCCTCCTGGCGGCGATGTTGATCGACGCGCTGACCCGCGCTTCCTTCAGCGGCTTCCCCACCGCCTTCGTCGGCATGCTCGTCGCGGGCATCGCCCTGGCCGCCGCCGCCGACCAAGAGCGCGAGAGCCAGGCCGTCAGCACCGATGGCGCCCCCGGCCCCGGCGGGCGGTCAGTCGCGCCCCGGACCAGGCCCCAGCTCTCGCTTCCAACCCTCTGACGCCGGTCCGTGACCACGGGCCCTGAGACATGAAGATCCTGCTCGTCAACGGCCACGGCGCCGATCTGGCCTACGGTGGCACCGAGCGCTACGTGCACGACCTACGCGTGGGGCTTGAGGACCGCGGCCACGAGATCACCGTCCTGAGCGCCTTCCCGACGCTGGTCGACACCTCCCGGGACCGGCGCGTCCTGCATGACACCGACTGGCGCGAGAATCGAGTGCGGCGCTATCGCAACCTCGCCGACAGCTGGTTGGCTGCGGCCCCGAAGGAGTTCGAGATGCTGCTGCGCGAGATCGGACCCGACCTGATCCACACGAGCAATCTGATCGGGATCGGAACCGGGTTGTGGGAACGCGCTCGGCGGCTCGATCTGCCGGTCGTTCACACGCTGCACGACTACTCCCTGCTGTGTCCCCGGACGAGCCTTCTTCGCCGGGACGGGACACCGTGCCACCCCAATCCACTCCTATGCGGTCTTCGAACCCGGCGCCTGGCCCGCTGGTCACCTGGCGTCGCTGCCGTCATCGGTGTTTCGACCCACGTCCTGGCTCGCCACGACGGTTTCTTCGCCGCCGGCGCTGCCCGCCACGTGATTCATGCGCCGCTGGCCGCCTTGTCCGAGCATCACTCTGGGCCCTCCAGAGCCAAGCCAGGACCGGCGCTTGCGACGCTGGGGTTTCTCGGCACCCTGTCGGTCGAAAAAGGCGTTCCGGCGCTGATCAAGGCCGCGCCGACGCTGCGCGCGCAGGGGGTGACCGTGCGTGTAGCCGGCAACGGTCCGCTGCGCGACGACGTCCGCACGACGCCAGAGATTGACTACCTCGGTCCTCTCCTCGGGCCGGCGCTGAGCGAATTCCTGCACTCCTGCGACGCTGGAATCGTGCCCTCGGTATGGGATGAGCCCGGGCTGACCTTTGTTGCGCTGGAATGGCTGGCCGCCGGTCGGCCGGTGATCGAGTCCGGCCGCGGCGGCCTGGCCGAGCTTGAGGGGATCGGCGGTGTCGTGCGCTGTCCGCCGACTGCCGCCGGCGTGGCCGGAGCCGTCGCCGCGCTCGCCGATCCGGTCCGCTTCGCGGCGCTCATTGCTGAGGTGCCTGAGGTGAGGGGCAACGCCGACGTCGACCGGTGGCTCGACCAGCATCTCGACGTCTACGGACAGGCGGTCGGGCGGTGAGCGCACCCTCCGAGGACCTCACAGTGGTGATCCTCAACTGGCGAACCGCCGACTACACACTGCGCGCGGCCACGGCTCTGCAAGGCGATGGGATCCCGGCAGAGCGGATCGTGATCGTCGACAATGCCTCCGGCGATGACAGCCTGGAGCGGTTCGCCACCGGCGCTGCCGGGACCACCATTTTGCCTCTGTCGAAGAACGTTGGCTTTGCTCGGGCCAACAACGCGGGCGCGCGCCGTCTACCCGCCCGCGCGGCGTACCTGATCATCAACAGCGATGCCTTCGTGCACACCCCGGGCGCCGTGTCGCACCTAATGGCCGCGCTCAACGATCCCGCGGTGGGCATCGCCGTCCCGCGGCTGCTCAACCCGGATCTCACCTTGCAGCCCAGCGTGTCCCCGTTGTCGACTCCTCTGCCCGAACTGGTACGCGCCTCCGGCCTGTCGCGCTGGATCCCCAACCGCCTCCAGCCCGCGTTGAGTACGCACTGGGACCACGCCGACTCACGGCGTATCCAGGCGGCGATCGGGCCGGTCCTGCTCGTCCGGGCCAGGACCTGGGAGCAGCTGGGTGGGTTCGACGAGCGCTTATATATGTACGCGGAGGATCTCGACCTGTTCCGGCGCGCGGCCCGGCTGGGTTGGGGGGCGCGGTTCATCGCCGAGTCCGAGTTCGTGCACCTGGGCGGGGCGTCGGCCGATCAGCGCTGGAACGCCGCCACCCGTGCGGAGCGGGTGGCGCGAGCCGAAGCCCAGACGATCGTCACCCACCTCAGCCCGGCTCGCGCGCGCCTCACGCTGTGCCTGATGGCCGCCGGGGTGGGGATGCGTGGTGGCGTGTGCGCGCTCCTTGGACGCCGCCAGGCGGCCCAGACCTACCTTGGCTGGCTGCGCGGCTACGCCACCGGGTTACGCAGCCCGCGGGCGCTCGACGTTCATGATCCCGTGTCGACCAGCTCCCGGTAGGCGGTCAGTGTCCGGTCCAGCTGGGTCTCGAGTGAGTATTCGGTGGCCGCCCCCGCTCGGAAGGCCGCAGCTTCGGCCACCGCAATCGGCCAATCGTCGATAGCTGCGGCCAGCGCCCGCGCCAGGGCCTCAGGGTCCTCGACGGGAACGGTGAAGCGGCTGTTGGGCATGAGCTCGGCCACGCCGGCTACCCGGGTGGCCACCACGACCAGCCCGGCGGCGAGTGCTTCGAGCAGAGCCAGCGGTGCTCCCTCGTAGCGGGAGGGCAGCACGAACAGATCCCATCGCTCCAGGTCTGGTTGGGGATCGTCGACGTAACCCCGCAGCCGGACACGGTCCTGCACGCCGAGCTCGGTGGCGAGCGACCGCAGCTGCGACTCATCCGGGCCCATCCCCAACACCTCCACGGCCAGACCGCGTGGCCAATCGGGGCGGCCCGCCGCGCGGATCAAGACATCGATGCCCTTCTGGGACACGAGCCGGGCGATCGCTCCGCCCAGCGGGCTGACGGGCCGAGCGCCCCGGTCCCGTGTCTGAGCCGGAAACGGCACCCCATTGGGGATCACCATCGCGCGCTGCGGCTTCAGGCCGGCGGCCCGCCCGGCGGCGAGCTCCTCCGCCGAGACGCACAGCAGCAGGTCCGTCCGGGGCGCCAGCGCCCTCTCCAAACGCTTCAGGGGCAGCCTGAGCTCAGCCGGCACGGCCAGCCACGACCAGGCGTGAGGCTGGAATACGATCGGCGGAAAGGCCCGGGTTCGCGCCAGCCGCACGAGTAGTCCGGAGAACGAGCTGTGGGCATGGATGAGGCTGAAATCGGTCGTCGCGACCAGGCGGCGCAACACCCGGATCGACCGGGCATAGCTGCCCGGTGAGCGTCGCGACAACGGCAGGTCGACGACGGGGATGCTGGCCTCGACGCACCAGGTCGAGAGTCGGCCGGGAGGGGTCAGCACCGTCGGTTGCACACCTGAGGCTCGCAACCCATCGGCCAATCGGAAGCTGACCAGTGCCGCCCCCGAATGGGTCGGCTCGCAGACGTGGAGCACGCGACGGACGCCGGACGCGCTCACGAGCTGTCCTCCCCCAGCGCCTGCCGGAAAAGCTCGAGGTGCGTCTGCGCGGCGGCGGGCCAGCTGAAACGCTGTGCATTGTCACGCCCAGCCACGATCAATCGATCCCGGAGCGCAGCATTATTGTCGAGCGTGATGAGAGCCTGCATCCACCCCCGGCCGTCCTCAGGGTCAACCCGCAACGCCGCCTCTCCCACCGTCTCGTCGAGCGCGCTGCCGGTGGCACACGCCACCGGTACCCCGCGCGCCATCGCCTCCAGGGGCGGGAATCCGAAACCCTCGGCGAATGACGGCGTGGCCACAAAGCGTGCCCCCTGGTACAGGCGCTCGAGCTCGGCCTGGTCAACGCGGCCGACGACGTCGACGCCATCGGCGGCGCGAAGCGCCTCCAGGATCGGCTCGCCGCCGTACTGCGGCCGCCCGACCACTTTCCAGCGCAGCGCGAGGTCCGCACGCCGGGCGGCACGAAAGGCGCCGAGCAGGCCAAGATGATTCTTGCGCGGCTCGATCGCCGACACGGTGAGGAAGTACGGCTCTGCCTCGGAGTCCGTGGGCCGGGCGGGAGCAGTGGTCGGCCCATGGAGTCCCGGATGCACGACTTTCACCGGGCAGATCTCACACACCCCGGGATGATGGGCCCGCAGGCGGCGCCGGGTGTGATCTGAGACGCACACGATCAGGCGCGGGCGCCGGCGCAGCGACAACGTGAGGAGCCGGCGCTTATACACGCGAACTGCGGGTGGGAACCACTGGGGGTAGTCCAGGAAGAACACATCGTGCACCGTGAGCACGAACGGACGTCGGCTGAGCAGTGGTGCCTTGGCGTCGGGCATATGGACGAGATCGGCGTCGCGGGCCGCCACGCCCACGCTGACCTGATCACTCAGGACGCGGGCCACCCGCCCCCGCGAGGTCCCGACCCGGCGAGCTCGCCGGATGTTGGGCCGTGGCGCCAGCCCGTCGAGGCTGCCGGCGATCAGCAACTCGTCAGCGTCGGGCAGCGCCCGCGAGAGGGCAGCGGCCAGATCCCGCCCGACGCGGGCAATGCCCCCTCCGCCGGGGTTGTCGAGCGGGATCAGTACACGCATCGCTGCGCCCGGTCAGGCATGACCCGGGCCGAGTCGGTGGTTCAGCTTTCGGACCTCAGGTCTCGCTGCGACCGCGGGAGATGGCGATCTCACCGGTCCGCGCCATCTCGATCAGACCGAAGGGCCGCACGAGCGCCTCGAAGGCATCCACCTTCTCGCAGTCCCCGGTTACCTCGACGATCACCGATCGCTTGGTCACATCGACCACCTTGGCCCGAAAGATCTCGCAGATCTGCATCACCTCGGCTCGCGCCGCACCATCGGCGCTGACCTTGAACAGGGCCAGTTCCCGAGCCAGTGTCTCGCCCGGCTCGAGGTCACGGATCTTGAGCACGTTGACCAGCTTGTGCAGCTGCTTGGTCACCTGATCGATCGGATGCACCGCCCCGTCGAGGGTCAGCGTGATCCGAGACACCGTCTCGTCGTCGGTCGGACCGACGGCCAGCGTGTCGATGTTGAACCCCCGACGCGCGAACAGACCGGCGATGCGCGTGAGGACGCCGGGCTTGTTCTCGACGAGAATGGCCAGGATGTGCTTGCGCCCCGTGCGCAGTCCCGAGACGGCCTCGAGCTCATCCAGGGAGAGGACTTCTTTGGTTCCGGGCTCACCCACTGTGGTCACCTCCGCCGCCCCTCCGGCCCTGCGTCATGATTGGCGTGTTCGGCATCACGCGTCCTCAACCGACCATGTCCCGCGCGGCGGCGCCGGGCGCGATCATCGGATACGTGTTCTCCTCACGGGTGACCCGCACATCGACCAGAACTGGCCCGGGGGTGGCGATCGCTGCCTGCATGTCTGTGACCAGCGTCGTCTTGTCCTGCAGCCGTATGCCGGTCGCTCCGTAGGCCTCGGCCAACTTGACGAAGTCCGGCCACTGACCCATGTCGACCTGGCTGTAGCGCTTGTCCCAGAACAGCTCCTGCCACTGGCGCACCATCCCCAGGTAGCCGTTGTTCATGATGAACACCTTGATGTCGATGCCCTCCTGGGCGCAGGTGGCGAGCTCCTGCATGTTCATCTGGACCGAGCCGTCGCCGGCGATGCAGACCACCGTCTGGTCAGGGCAGCCCACTTTCGCCCCCATCGCCGCGGGCAGACCAAAGCCCATCGTGCCCAGGCCACCTGAGTTGATCCACCGGCGCGGTTGGAGAAAGTTGTAGTACTGGGCAGCCCACATCTGATGCTGGCCGACATCGCTGGTGACGATCGCATCGCCACCGGTGGCCTCGTACAGGGCCTTGACCATGAACTGGGGCTTGATCTCGCTATCGGCCGAGTCGCCAAACCCCAGTGGGTGGCGCTCCCGCCAGGTCCGGATCCGTGACCACCACTCCTCCAGCCGGGCCGGATCCGGAGCTTGAGCCCGATACTCGGCAGTCAACCGAGGGAGAATGTTCTTGGCGTCACCCACGATCGGGATGTGGGCCGGGACGTTCTTGGAGATCTCCGCCGGGTCGACATCGATGTGGATGAACTTGGCCCGCGGGGCGAACTCCGAGAGCTTGCCGGTGATCCGGTCGTCAAACCGCGCCCCGACAGCCACAATCAGATCGGCCTCATCAATCGCATAGTTGGCTGCGCGCAGCCCGTGCATGCCGAGCATCCCCAGCCACTGGTCGTGCGGAGCCGGGAAACCGCCCAGGCCCATGATCGTGCACGTGACGGGGAACCGATCGGCGGTGGCGAGCTCGAGCAGCTCCGCCGCCGCGTTGCCTGAGACCACACCACCACCGGCGTAGATGACGGGACGCCGCGCGCTGGCCAGCGCCTTGGCGGCGATGCGAATCTGCTTTTGGTTGCCCTCCGTCGTCGGCTGGTAGCCGGGCAGGTGGACGTCATCCACGGGCTCGTAGGGAATGTCGGCTCGACTCAGGTCCTGCGGGATGTCGACCACGACAGGGCCGGGACGCCCGGTGCGGGCGATGTGGAAAGCCTCGTGGAGCGTGCGCGGGATCTCCAGCGGATGCTGGATCATGAAGCTGTGCTTGACGATCGGCATGGTGATGCCGATCATGTCCGCCTCCTGAAAGCCGTCGGTGCCAAGCAGTTCGGTCCGGACCTGGCCGGTGAGGAATACGACCGGGACGGAGTCCATCATCGCGTCGCAGATCGGAGTGACCAGGTTCGTCGCTCCGGGGCCGCTGGTGCCCAGAGAGACTCCGACCTTCCCCGTGGCCTTTGCGTAGCCCTCCGCCGCGTGGCCTCCACCGGCCTCATGACGGACGAGGATGTGGCGGATTCCCGCGTCGTAGAAGGCATCGTAGGTGGGCAGGTTGGCACCGCCGGGAAGGCCGAATACGACGTCCACGCCCTCAGCCTTGAGGCATTCCATCAGGGCGTCGACTGCACGCATGGCATTTCCCTTCACTTGAGTCCGTCGGATGGCAGAAACGCGGGCCGATCGTGTCGACCGGGGCGACGGAGCGATTCTAACCGCAGCCGCTCTATGCCTTGCGGCGACGCATGACGGCCTGCGGGGCGATGGCCACTCCCGGAAATTCCAGCTCGGCCCCACATTTGGTGCAGACCGCGTCGTGGAGCTTGAGCAGCTTGTGGCAGGTCGGGCACTGGCGCTGCAGCTCTCTGGTGTCCCAGCGGTAGAACACAGCCGCGAGCAGCCCGATGAACGGCACGCAGGCCGCGATGAGAAACCAGATGAAGAACGAGCTGCCCTTCATCCGCCCGACCGCGCCCCCGGCCAGGCCGAAGAAGAGCAGGATCACGAGGAGGCCCGTGCCCTGCATGGGTCGTCGGCTACCAGACCAGGGTCTTGAGCGCCCAGAGCACGGCCACGACGGCCGCGAGGACGACGGCCACCCAGAAGATCGCCATGACCAGCCCGACCACCAGGTGAATGACCAGGGCGGCCGCCGCGATCAGGACCAGGCCGGCGGCGGCTTTCCTGAGGACCGGTGTCCGACCGGGGGGAGTTTCGAGTTCGCTACGCATGCTGCAAAGCGTAGCGCGAACGCGTAGCGCTACCCGCCCAATTACAGCTGGTCTTACCGAACGGAGTCGCCGTCCGACAACTAGTCGCGCGGCTTGCCCGAGGGCGAGCCGGTGGTGCCGGCCGATGCCGCCGGCTGCGGGCCGCGGCGCACGCGCGCCAGTCGGTAGCGGCGGATCGGCCTGGCCCCGCCCGGGGCGTCAGCTGCAGGCCCTGGAGCGGAGAGCAGCAGCACTCGTGATGAGGGGGCTGAAGAGATCATGCCCGAGATGATCGACCAGCCCGCCGCCGAGCGCGTTGGCCCCACGGACAAACATCGCGGAGACACGGTGGCCCCGGGGACGGCCCTGTCGTCAGCGACCGCAGACAGAGGCCCCGAGCCGGTCCGGCGCGCTGGACCCGGGCCCGAGCCCGCTCCGGCGCGCCGGACTCGAGATCCCGTTGCGGATAACCCCTGATCCAGACGCGGGGGATTTACGCATCCAAAGGACGTCGCCGATGGCCGACACCATTCGTACATGAAATCAGGCTCTAAGAACTTGACACATATGGTCGTTTTTCTCCAAAACCCCCCTAAATATGAGAAAAGCAAACCTAAGCGCGCTAGCATCTGCGAGATTCGGAGGCACTGCGCGGCCGCCCGATGGGGTCGGCGAAGCGCGCGGGCGGGTGCCCCGGATTGGCTCAACACGTATGCCTGACACTGGCATGTCCAGTCGTGAGAACCGACGGATGACTTCAACCCATGGAATCTCAGAGCTCGCTCCAGCGCAGCTAGCCCCGACCCGGACGAGAATCGGGACCGCGGCCACCTCAGTCGTAGGCCGGTTGCTCGACCCGCGTTCCAGCCACGCCGTGCGCTTGGCGATCGACGTGGCCGTGCTCTACCTGGCCTCAACGCTGGCCCTGCTCGCCGACCCGGCGATCCGCTCCAGCTTGCTCGACTGGGCGCTCGTGCTGGCCTTCCCGGCGCTCGTCCTGGGAATCATGAACGTGCGCCACACCATCGAGGACCGCCTGAAGGGATCTTTGCTCGATCTCCTCGCTCAGGTCTTGGGTGGCGTCTCCCTTGCCGCGATGCTCACCGTGGCCGCCGAGTCGGTGTTCTCCGCCGTCCATCCGCTCGCGCTGGCCCTGCGGCTCTGGCTGTTTGCCGTGGTCTATCTGGGCATCGCGCGGGCGGTGCTGTTCTCGCTCCAACGCCAGGCCGTGCGCACCGATGCCTTCTCGACGCCTACCCTCGTCGTCGGCGCGGGCGTGATCGGTTCGCACCTGGTCATGCGGCTGGCCGCCGAGCGCGGTTACGGCCTGCGGCCGGTCGGATTCCTGGACGCCGATCCGATGCCGTCGCCCGGTGGTGCGACCCGGACGCCGGTTCCGGTCCTGGGCGGACCGGATGATCTGGCGCAAGCGATCGAGCTCACCGGCGCGCGCCACGTCATCCTGGCCTTTTCCTCCGAACCCGACCATGTCCTGGTTGCCAAGGTGCGGACCTGCCAGGAAATGGGCGTCGACGTTTCGCTGGTCCCACGCCTGTACGAGACGATCAATGAGCGCACGTCGCTGGGCCATGTCGGCGGGCTGCCCCTGCTCACGCTGCGCAACATCGATCCGCGCGGCTGGCAGTTCACCATCAAGCACGCGTTCGACCGGACATTCGCCGCCCTGGCCCTGGCCCTGCTCAGCCCTGTCCTGATCGCGATCGCGATCGGCGTGCGGCTTTCGTCCCCCGGCCCCATCTTCTTCCGCCAGCGTCGGGTCGGGCGGGACGGGCACGAATTCGACCTGGTCAAGTTCCGGACGATGGGGAGCGCGCCCCACGAGCTCGACACCTTCGTTCCGGACCTGGGACATGCTCCTGGGGGTGTCGAGGGCGTCGACCGGCGCACCCGGTTCGGCAGACTCCTGCGCGAGCTTTCGCTAGATGAGTTACCGCAGCTCGTCAACGTTCTGCTCGGAGATATGAGCCTCGTCGGCCCCCGTCCGGAGCGCCCGGCGTTCGTTGAGCTCTTTGCGCGGGACGTCGCTCGGTACGAGGACCGTCATCGCGTCAAGTCCGG
>JAXDGI010000092.1:0-53824 GCA_034665145.1 Solirubrobacteraceae bacterium | reverse complement strand
AGATAGGACTTGCCGGGCTCAGGCATCGTGGCGCAGATCGAGCGCATCGAGGATCTGTGCCACTGCGGCAGTGATGTCCGTCTCGGCAGTGTCAAGATGGATTTCGGGGTCCTGCGGAGCTTCGTATGGAGCGTCCACTCCTGTGAAGCCCTTGAGCTCGCCGGCGCGCGCCCGTGCGTAGAGGCCCTTGGGGTCGCGCTTTGCACATTCCTGAACGCTGGTGTCGACGTGGACCTCGATGAACGGCAGCTCAGCGGCGACGTGCAGCTGGCGCGGAACTTCGCGGTCTGAGCGCAGCGGCGAAACCAGCGAGACGAGCGCTATCACACCGGCATCGGCGAACAGTCGCGCCACCTGACCCACTCGGCGTACGTTCTCGGCCCGGTCGCCGGGGGCGAAGCCGAGGTCGTCGGATAGGCCGTGACGGATGTTGTCGCCGTCTAGGAGGTAGGCCGCCTGACCGCTGGAGACGAGCTGGCGCTCGAGCGCGACCGCGATCGTCGATTTCCCGGAGGCCGGCAAGCCGGTTAGCCACACCGTCGCTCCCGTCTGGTGCAGCGACCGCCAGCGGTTGGCTCGGTCCAGGGCCGATGGGTGCCAGGTGACGTCGCGGCGTTTCTCGATCACGGCCTTGACTTCCCGCGCCTCACGGATGATGCCCGCGCCCACGGTGTCGTTGGAGTGCTCGTCGATGAGGATGAATGCTCCCGTCACCCCGTTACGGCGGTAGGGATCGGCGAGCACCGGCGAGCTCGTGCGCAGGCTGACCCGCCCGATGTCGTTGAGTGCGAGCGAGCTGGGGTCGGAGAAGATCTCCAGCGTCTCGGGATCCCAGCGGTCGTTGATCGCCTGCACCGTGGCCCGCACCGTACGGGTGGTGTGCTTGAGCGCGTAGCGGCGACCAGGCGCCAGCGGCTGCTCGGTCATCCAGCAGATGGTGGTGTCCAGCTCACGCGCGGCCGGCGGCCGGCTGTGGGGTGCCGCCAGCAGGTCGCCGCGACCGATGTCGATGTCATCGGCGATCGTGACGCCCACCGACATAGGCGGGACCGCCATCGGGCGATCGGGATCGAGCGTCTCGACCGATGTCACGGTGGTGGTGGCGCCGGAGGGAACCACGACGACCTCGTCGCCGGGATTCAACGTGCCGGCGGCCAGCTGTCCCGTGTAGACGCGCGGGCCGTCCTGCGGACGTGCCACCCACTGGATCGGCAGCCGCAGGTGTGCCTGGTCGGTGTCGCGGTCGGCGGCGACGTCGACCGTCTCCAGGATCTCCAACAGCGGCGGCCCGGCGTACCAAGGGCAGCGATCGGAGGGATCGACCACGTTGTCTCCGTCGAGGGCGCTGATCGGGACGATGTCCAGCTCGGGCAGCCTGAGGTTCTCCCCGAGCGTCCGGGCCTGTGCCGCCACCTCGTCAAAGCGCGCCTGAGAGAAGTCCACCAGGTCCATCTTGTTGACGGCCACCACCACGTGCGGGATGCGAAGCAGCGCCGTGATCTGCGCGTGTCGGCGGGTCTGCGTGACCACTCCGGCGCGGGCATCGATCAGGACGAGGGCCAGATCCGCCGTTGACGCTCCGGTGAACATGTTGCGCGTGTACCGTTCGTGCCCGGGCGTGTCGGCGAGGATGAACGTGCGCCGCGGGGTGGCGAAGTAGCGGTAGGCGACATCGATGGTGATGCCCTGCTCACGCTCCGCGCGCAAACCATCGGTGAGTGCGGCCAGGTCGGGTGTTCCGTCTTTGCCCTGCGAGACCGCCGCTAACTGGTCAGACAGCAGCAACTTGGTGTCAAGCAGCAGCCGGCCGATCAGCGTCGACTTGCCGTCGTCCACCGACCCGGCGGTGGCCAGGCGCAGCAGCTCCCGAGGGTCGGCCGAGGTCGCGGTGGCGACCACTAGAAGTAGCCTTCACGTTTGCGGTCTTCCATCGCAGCCTCCGAGGTCCTGTCATCCCCGCGAGTCTCTCCGCGCTCGGAGATCCCCGACGCCTTGACCTCCTCGATCACCGCTCGCACGTCCGTCGCGGCGGAGCGCACCGCCCCCGTGACCGTGAGGTCGCCCACCGTGCGGTAGCGGACCGAAAGCTTCTCCACCCTCTCGCTCTCCCCCGGGGAGACGACCGAGGAGACGGCGAGCAGCATCCCGTCACGCTGAACCACCTCGCGCTCGTGGGCGAAGTAGATCGAGGGCAGCTCGAGTTTCTCCAGGGCGAGGTAGCTCCAGACGTCCAGCTCGGTGAAGTTGCTCATCGGGAACACACGGATCTGCTCACCTCGGCGAATGCGACCGTTGTAGAGCGCCCAGGGCTCGGCACGCTGAGCGCGCGGCTCCCACTGCCCGAACTCGTCGCGAAAGGAGAACACGCGCTCCTTGGCCCGCGCGCGTTCTTCGTCGCGGCGCCCGCCCCCAAACGCCGCGTCGAAGCGGCCCGCCTCCAAGGCGTCGAGCAGCGTGCGCGTCTGCAACTTGTTGCGCGAGGCCGTCGGATCGTCCTCGGGGACGCGGCCCAAATCGATCGACTCCTGAACGGAGGCCACGATCAGCTGATGGCCGGCCTCGGCGATCCGCCGGTCGCGAAACTCGAGCACCTCCGGGAAATTGTGGCCGGTGTCGACGTGCAGTACGGGAAAGGGCAGCGCCACCGGTGCGAACGCCTTCTCGGCCAGACGCAGGAGCACGATCGAGTCCTTGCCGCCGCTGAACAGCAGGACCGGACGCTCGAGCTCAGCCACCACCTCGCGCATGATGTGTACGGCCTCGGCCTCTAACACTCGCAGCTGGTCCAGGCTGGTGAGGTTCGTTGAGGTCACGGGCGAGATGCTCAGGCAAGGACAGAACCGGCGGGCAAGCGCACCGAACGGCGCATAAGGCTATTGAATCTATCGAAATAGACGAGAATAGGAGGTGACGCCGACCCCGACCTCGAGGAGCGCTATGCCCACGGGACCGTCGAGGTTCCAGTCCAGCGCGAGGCCGCGCACGCTCACCGATTACTGAAAGATCTCGGTCGTGCAATCGCCGCCCGGGAGGTGGATGTCGTGTGGCCGCGCACCCTCCGCCTGCTCGTGGAAGTCAACGAAGAACTCGGGGTCGAGTGCATAGCTCCCGTCGCTCTGACGATCGAGCCTCGTCAGCCAGCCCTTGAGCTCCGGGTAGAACTGGTTGTCCCAGCTCGAGAAGAGCGAGTTGGTCACATACACCCGCTCGCCGTCAAGCGAGTTCTGGAGCATCTGCGGGCCGCCGGTCAGCGGACCCGGAGCCTTTGGATGGCCGCCGTCCCGGCCCAGCAATCCGCCGAGGAAGGTCTGGGATCGTACGACGGGGTGGTGGGGGTCCGAGACGTCATAATGGCGCAGGTCGCCGTGCAGCCAGTTGGAGAAGAACAGGTCTCGGTCGTCGAGCGACAGCACCAGATCGGTGATCAGCCCGGGCACACCACCGTCCAGCGGCCAGCCTTGAAGCTCCTCGTTGGGGATATCGATGACCGTATCGGCCCCCAGCTGCCGTTATCGCGATGGAAGCGAATGATGTTGCTCGAGAGCGTTGCCCCGACGAACCCCTGCGCTGAGTCCGGATTGTGCTGCCACCGGATCTCCAGGGGGATCAGCCCGTCGTCGCCCAGGTCGATGGTCTGCACGACGGCATGGCGATCGAGATCCCAGAAATGAAGCCGCCGTCCATACCGGCCGGCGGCGACGTCGGCGGGATTGAAGCCGTCCAGGAAGGTGTTCGGCGCGCCCCACTCACTCGAGATGAGCGTGTTCTGACGCGGCTGGTACCAGAAGTCGTACATGAGCTCCTGGCCGTTCTTCTCATGTGGTCCCACCGTCCCGCGATGGAGAAGTCACGCGCGTCGAGCACGGCAAAGCCGCCCGGGAGGTTGCCGCCGGCGTCACCGAGCATCGAGACGGCGACGATGTCCCCAGGCATGCAATTCACCGTGTGAGGGGGCGCTCAGTCCGAGCTTCTCCTTGATCTCCTCTCCCTCGATCACGTGCTTGATTCGAGGTCGCCGGGGCTCGGAGATATCGAGTATGTGGATACGCGAGGAGCGCATACCGGGCACGACCAGCGTGTCGCGCTCGAGCTGGGAATGGTACGCCGACGAGCATGCGTTCCAACCGAAGTGGTGAAGCTCGTCGCCCACGTTCGGCATCTCGGTGCGATGACGATTTCCCCGTAGCTCGATGAGTCCGGATCCACGTCCACGACGGCGATGAAATCGGGACGATTGATCCCCGTGCCCTCATACAACGCGGCCACGTATACGAACTGCTCGGGCGGCTGCTCTCGCGCCGCCTGCGGGGAGGCGTAGCCTGGCCCGCTGTGCTCGTGGCGGAGTGGTCCTGGGCGCTCATCGGCGACACCTTTGTGGGCGGACCGCCAACGGGAATGCCGGCAGGCCGGTTCGCATGAATAGCACAAATCTCATCGATTTACTTGTCATTGCTCGAATCCCGTGTTAGCGTGGGCCGCATCGTGACTGCTCGGGCGCACACGCAGGCCTCAACGCCGTCCTCGGCCGGCCCGACCGTCCATGCGGCTGCGCGCACGCGGTCATGCGGTCCCGCGGGGGCCCACGCACGATGTTGCGCGCGTTCTCGGCTCCATCGGAGCTGAGTCCCCCTTTGAGTGTGGCGCTGACCCCGCGCCTGAGTGTCCGCAATCAGGCGCGATCGCGCTGCGGGGCACAGAGGGGCCCGACCGGATCCATTCCTCTCGTCCGGTCGGGCCCTGCCGTCCTCGCCGTGAGGAACCCAGCACTCAGGGCACGGCCAAAGTCGACTGTCAAACCCGACCCCATTTCAAGGACCCGCACCATGCCCAGGATCACCGTACACGCCATCCACGCCGACGGCGAGCCGCGCCGGTGGACGCTCAGCGAGCGGATCGTCGCGGAGAATCTCGATAGCGACCACTACATCACCCAACTGATCGAACGGCTCGCATGGGCCACCGCCGACGCCGAAGCCCAGGAGTCACGATCGGACGGCCGGCAGAGCGCGGACATGCACCCCCCAGCCACCGGTCGCTGCCCTACCGCGACCGAGGCCCCCTCCCGACCTGTTCGTCGTGGTTCTGCACGCCCAACCGGCCGGCCGGGTCGAGGTCGATCTCCCGAGCGAAGCGTCGTTACCCAGGAGCCATGATTCGCTCCTGCGCTCGCGCTGGCCGGCGGACGGCGCGTCGCGTCCGGCGACTCTCGCGCAAATGTGAGCTACCTGACGGCCACCGCAGGTGCCGGGGGCCCAGCGATCGCACGCTGGGAACGCTCATCCGGTGCCACGACCCCGGTTTTGTCAGTCGTGACCGGGGATGGCTTGAAGCCTTTGATGGTGAGATAGAGGCCTAGGGACAGCTCCCAGAGGAACTCCGGGACTGTCGCGATCCCTTGCGCCACGGAGCCTCGCCCGATGATGTCCATCACGACGGCGATCCCCGAAAGGCAGATCAGAGGGCCTCCGATGAGCCCGAGCATGGCCATGGCTCGCGGAACGAGGCGGGACTTGTACATCAGGTAGTGAAGGCGCTTTCGGCGAGACGAGCTGTGACGTAGCCAAGGGCGAGGCTCTCGTGCTGGCGCGTGAGGATCGGGAACAGTACGACCGCCGAGCCGATATTGGCGATGATGAGGATGAGCTCGCAGACCGCGCCGACGCGCACGCGCGTGTCGGCACCAGCGCCGACGAGATATTTGGCGGGGTGCTGTACGGGGGCGTAGAGAATCACCGCTGCGATCGAGACGACAAAGGTGATGAGAAACAACACGCCCGCGATCAGGGCAGTCTTTCGGCTGAAGTCACGTGGGACTCTCTCTGAGTCGGCCTTCGTTGTCAGGCGCACCACTGCCCGCATCGAGTGCCCGCGAGTAGACGGAGCGGCCCGAGTCGACAAATACGCGCTAGACCCGCCGGTCTGGGACGAACGCCGCGCCGACCGTGTCGGGCGCCTGCCTTCATTCGGCCTCCCAGACCGGTTGCTGGCCGTGGGGGCGAGTCCCACTGAACCAACGACCGATCTCGACGAGATCCGGCTTGTCACATACTGGCGGTTGCGAATGTCGCCGTGCTCTCCCTACGACGTTGAGGGGGCCGGCCGTTGGCCGAACCTCAGATCACCTTTCGCACGGGATTCTCAGAATTCTCCAAGTTTCCACACACACACACACTCTTGACTGGGATGACTCGGTCACCGTGTGCCACTCAGTCTTGCATGACACGTACGCGCGTACCGTGACCGCGCACCCTCGCAGGGCATTGTTGTCGGTGAACAGAACGGAGTGCAAAACATGAAGACCTACCACGAGACCAGTGCGACGTCGGGGCAGCCCGCCGGGCGCTCGAGGGCGGCGCGACTGCTGGCGAGAAGGACGGGCGGGTGGGCCGTGGCCGGCCTGATAGTACCCGTGATAGGCCTCTCCGCTTGTGGGGGTACATCCAGCTCGGTCGCAGCTACGACCTCCTCAACGAAAGCCACGCAGGCCCCGCGATCCGGATCCGGCGGGGGATCCAACGCTCGATCCGGACCCGCCGCGGGCGGATCAATCGGCAAGGTGAGCAGCGTGTCCAAGTCGGGCTTCGGGCTGTTGACGTCGGCGGGTGAGAAGGTGACGGTCAAGGAGACGTCGTCCACGACATACAAGAAGGGCACGAAATCGGCGTCGGTGGGCGCCGTTACCAAAGGCAAGACCGCCCTTGTCGTCGGAACCACCAGCAGCACGACGATCACGGCCACCCAGATCATCGTCCAACCGACAAACAGCGGGTCCAAGGCATCGTCGAAGGTGATTCCGTTCAAGCCTGGTTCGCCCAGCGCGTCAAAGAAGGTCGGTCAGATCCCCGCGAACTACAAGGAGGGGTCCGGCACCATCGTCAGCGGCACGAAAGCAAATAAGGCCACAAAGGCGGCGTTGGCGGCCTACGCAGGCGGCATCGTCGATCGTGTGGTGCGCCTGAGCAACGGCGAGTACGAGGCCCACTACATCGGCGTCAACTGGCCCCACCACATCTTCGTCACCAAGGCATTCAAAGTGGTCGGCGCCTACTAAGGGTGGATAGCCGGTGCTCGGCTCAGAGGTCGGGCTCCCCCCGTTTCTTGATGAGAGGGTCCGGGGGGAGCCCATCCCTCGTCCACCCAGACGCCGGCTAGCCGCGTTTCTTCCTGAGGCTGGACAACCTGCGACTTCTCGTCTGCGGCCGCGCCGGGACCGGCATCTCGGGTGGCTAACCCCACACGTCCTCGGCCACGCCGACGATGAGCTCGAGCTTGGCCCGCTCCTCATCGATGGTCAGCTTGTTGCCCTCCTCGGTGGACGAGAAACCGCACTGTCCGGATAGGCAGAGCTGATCCATATCGATGAATTGCCCGGCTTGTTCGATGCGGCGCTTGAGTAGATCGGGGTTCTCCAGCCGCGGCGACTTGGTGGTGACCAGGCCGAGCACCACCTGCTTGCCCGCGGGGACGAAGCGCAAGGGCTCGAACGTGCCCGAGCGCTCGTCGTCGAACTCCAGGAAGTACCCGTCGACGTTGAGATCGCCGAACAGGGCCTCGGCAACGAAGTCATAGCCGCCCTGCGCCGCCCACATCGACTGGTTGTTGCCGCGGCACAGATGAGTGGTGATGACCAGGTCGTCCGGACGGTCGGCGAGGGCACGGTTGATGTTGGCGATGTACTGCTCGTGGAGATGCTCGGGATCGCCGCCGATCTCCTCGATGTGAGCGCGCTGGGCGGGATCGTTGATGTAGGCCAGGCTCGTGTCATCGAGCTGGAGGTACCGGCAGCCGAGCGCGTAGACGCCCTGCACCTGCGCGGCATAGGCCGCCGTGAGGTCGCTCCAGAACGTCGCCGTATCGGGATACACAGAACGGTCGATCGACGAGTTGCCGCCTCGGTAGTGGACCATGCTCGGTGACGGGATGGTCAGTTTCGGCGTCTGATCACGGTGGGCGTGATCGCGCAGGAAGCCGAAGGCGTCGGCGAAGATCGTCTCGGGCAGCGATACCCGCTCGCTGACCCGCATCGCCGGCGCGCTGAAGTCGAGCTCGCCCTCGGCGCTCTGGAAGTGGACGTTGATGTTCTGGCCCTGCACCTGCTCGATGCCGCCCAGCGAGTAGATGAAGTCCATGTGCCAGGAGCTGCGTCGAAATTCCCCATCGGTCACCGTACGCAGGCCGGCCTCGCGCTGCAGGTCGATCACCCCGAGGATCGCCGCGTTCTCGACCTCCTCAAGCGCATCGCGCTCGATCTCGCCCGCCTTGAACCGAGTCCGAGCGGCGGCGAGCTCGGCGGGGCGAAGCAGACTGCCGACATGATCGGCGCGGAAGGGCGGCTGGTCACGAGCCGGCATGGTCGTCTCCTGGTGCGAAGCGGAACGGTCGCGCCCTACCCTACCCACGCCCGCCCGATGGCTACCGGCCTCCTCGCCCCCGCTTGTAGGCTCGGGAAGATGGCCACCCGCTACCGCTCTGTCCTGTCCGTCCCCGGCTCGCCGCGGCTCCTGGCCACGGCCCTGATCGGGCGCCTACCGCAGGGCATGTCGTCGCTGGCCATCCTGCTGCTCGTCCGCGGCAGTACGCACTCCTACGCGGTGGCCGCGCTCGCGGTCGCCGTCTATACGCTGGCCAGCGCGGTCTGCGCACCCCTCCAGGGCCATCTCATTGACCGCTTCGGTCGCGCGCGGGTCCTGGCGCCGAGCGCGATAGGCCAGGCGGCAGGGCTCGCCACCCTCGTGCTGGCCAGCGATGCCCACGCCGGCGCTCCCGTCCTGGTCGGCGTGGCCGCGGTGGCCGGCGGCCTCCTGCCGCCGGTGGCGCCGACGGTGCGCGCCCTCCTCGGCGAAGTGTTTCGCGATGCGAGCACGCGCGAGAGCGCCTATGCCCTCGACGCCGTCGTGCAGGAGGTGATCTGGACGGCCGGCCCGCTGGTCGTGGCCGTCCTCATTGCCACCGTGTCGGCGGCAGCCGCGGTCCTGCTCGTGGCGGCGATCTGCGTGGTGGGGACGCTGCTGTTCGTGTTTTCTCCGCTGGCTCGCGGGGGAGGGAGCCGTGGGCACCGGCACACCCATCAGACGGCCCTGGCCAGCCGCGAGCTGCGGCGGCTGCTGCTGCCGGTCGCTCTGACCGGTGCTGGGCTGGGGGCCATCGAGGTTGGGTTGCCCGCGCTCGCGCTCCACTCCGGCTCGCGGGCTGCCTCTGGCCTGCTCCTGGCGATCTGGAGCGTCGGCAGCATGGCGGGCGGCCTGTGGTACGGCTCGCGCACCTGGCGCTCCCCGCTGGCTGGGCGCTATCGCCTGCTGCTGGTCGCTGCCGTCGTTTTCAGTGCGCCGCTCATCGCGGCGCGTTCGGTGCCGGTGGCCATGGTCTGCAGCCTGTTGGCCGGCCTGACCATCGCCCCGGTGTTCTCCTGCCAGTACGCGCTCGTCGGGCGGCTGGTCACCGCCGGAGCCGAGACTGAGGCCTTCACGTGGATCTCGGGCGCGCTCGTCACCGGTATCGCCGCCGGAACCGCGCTGGGCGGCGTGACCGTTGGTCCGGGCGGGATCAGCGCCCCGTTCATCGTCTCCTGCGGGGCCACCGGCCTGGCCGCGCTGTTCGCCGCCGGGGCCGCTGAGCGCCCTCTGGACGTCGCCCCGGCGAGCTGAGCGCTGGCTGGACATCGCCCCGGCGAGCTGAGCGCTCGCTGGACGTCGTTGCGGCGGGCTGGGCGCTGCCTTCAGACCAGCGCGCCCAGATAGCGCGGTGTGGATCGCTTGCTGTAATGCCGCGTGTCGTCGAACTGCAGGCCGTAGGTTCGATACCGCTGATGGCCGCCGGGGAAGAAACGGGCTCGCACCCGGAGCAGGCCACAGTCACCCTGGGCGCGGCCGAAGCGCGCCCGGGCCACCTCGCGGCCGTGCCGTAGGTAGTGGCCGTAGATGTAGCGCCCCGGGCGAAAGCCCGCAAAAGACCAGGTCACCTTGCGTGACGGTGAGGCCCGACCGGGAACGGTGTCCACGCTGAGATCGGCCACCTGGACCGGGGTGGCGCCGGTGATGGTGGCCTGCGTACTGCTGTAGTCGGTGGCGGTCAGGACCAGGACCCGGGACCCGGGGTGCTTGAAGAACGGAGTCGGAGCACCGATCGTGCCTGCGATGGCGCCGGACGAGTCGGCCGCCAGCACCGTATTGACTGAGCCGTCGCTGCTGGTGATCGTCACCGAGTCGCCCGGGACGTAGCCCGAGCCGGTGACCTGCATGGGAGCCTGCCGGATCGCCGTCTTGGTGAACTTGTTGACGAAGCAGGCCTGGTTGACGGCCAGACTGGCGGCGGATGCCCGGGCGGTGGCGACAACGGGCATGATCACGGCCCCGACCCCGATCCCCGCCTGCACGCATCGAAGAACAAGGAATCGGCGCACTAGTTGTCCTGATTCACAGATTCGGTGGCAGTCTCGCGGCGTCTGGACGTGCCTGACTAGCGACACTAGTTCATGGTCCCGCGGGCCACGGCCAGGCACGCCTCGCACCGTGGCCAGGGGGGATTCCACGGATACCCGGTGACGTCCTGACCACACAGGGCCGTGTCGGGATCGTCCTCGGCGACGAGGTGACAGAGCTCCTTAAAGCCCTTGTCGTCGCGGCCGGGAACATCGGCAGAGTGCGGGTGCACATTCGGGGGCCGGGCGGGCCGGGTCGGTGTGCTCGGCATGCGCCCAGGATACCGGCTCAGGCCGCTCAACCAACCGCACGCAGGTGCGTAAACGGTCGTCCGTCGCGCAGCTCGCGGACGACCGCCTCGACCATGCCGTCGGTCTCGCTGCGGCGCCCGTCGGTCACGGCCCCGACGTGGGCGCGCTTGCTCTGAATCAAGCGGGCCATCGTCTCGTCGATCGTGCCCGCGGCGAGCAGATACCAGGCCGTGACGGCGTCACGCTGTCCAATCCGATGACAGCGATCCTCGGCCTGATCGTGCATGGCCGGGGTCCATTCGAGCTCGAGGAAGGCCACGTTGGAGGCTCGGGTGAGCGTGATTCCCTGACCGGCCACGCGGGTCGCGGCCACGATCAGCGGCGGTCCGTCGGGGCGCTGAAAGGCGGCGATCGACTCCTCCCGGCCGGCCAGCGAGTCCTCGCCGAGAAGGTGCAGCGCGTGGGGGAAGCGGGCGACGACCGCCTTCTGGACCTCCTGATGGCGGGCGAACACGACGAGGGGCTCGCCGGAGGCCAGGAAGTCCTCGATCCAGGCCAGGGCCGCAGCCAACTTGCCCCGCCCGGCCAGGCGTTGCAGGGCGCCGAGCTGAGCCAGACGCTTCGCCCGCAGCGTGGCGGCGATTCGCGCGTTGAGTTGCGAGAGCTCGAGCGGCTGGGTACGCAGCCATTCGATCACGTCACGCTCGGCCAGCCGATACTCCTCCCGGTTTGACAGCGCGACCGGAACGACCACCTGGCGTTTGGCCGGCAGCTGGGGGAGGACCTCCGCTTTGAGCCGGCGCACGAAGCAGTGGCGGCGCAGATGCCAGTGCAGCCGTTCCTCTGAGACCTGACCGCGGAACTGCTGAGAGAACCGGGCCCCGGAGCCGAACTCCCCCAAGCGCGAGAGGACCCGGAGCTGCGCGATCAACTCGTCCGCGTGATTGAGGACGGGTGTGCCGGTCAGGGCCAGCCGGAGTCCGTCGGGGACGACGGCGGAGGCCAGGGCGCGAACGGCCTGGGTGCGCTTGGCCCGGGGGTTCTTGCAGTAGTGAGACTCGTCGATGACCAGGGCCCGTGGACGCAGACGCGAGAGCGACTCGCGATGGGCGGCGACGACCTCGTAGTTGAGGATGGTGATCTCGGCGGTCGGCGGTACGGCGGCTCGTCCGTGGATGACGGCCGTCGAGCGGTGCGGTAGCCAGCGCGCGGCCTCGCGCTCCCAGGTCAGCTTCATCGAGGCTGGGCAGATGACCACAGCGGGAAACGCCCCGTCGGCCTCAAGCGTGGCCAGGGCCTCGACGGTCTTGCCCAGGCCCTGCTCGTCGGCGAGAAAGGTCCGGCGGGCGGCCAGCGCGTAGCGCACCCCTGCCCACTGAAACGGGGCCAGCTCGCCGCCCAGGGCCAGTCCCGCGATCGGCTCGGCCTCGGTGGCGCGCGAGCGCCGGACGGCGTCGGCCGCGCGGCGATGCTCGTCCAGGAGGCGCTCAAGCGCTTCGCGGGCCATGCCCGTGACCTCGACGCCGTGGCGGGCGAGAAAGCCATCGAGCTCGACGGCCAGCCACGGATCCAGCGGTACGGCTCGCTGGCCCTCCGCGCCGGGCAGGCTCGCGAAGGCGGCGCCGGCGTCCTGGTCCCAGAGGACCTCGAGCCGGAGTTGCTCGCCGTCCACGGTGCGCGCCCACACCAGCCGGGCCGGCGGAGGCGAGCCGTCACGCTCGAGAATCTCGACGCAGCGCTCGGCCGCCGCGTCGAGGTAGGCCGACCGCTGCTCGCGTACGGCATGGGCGGCGGCCGCCGAGAACGGGACCATCAGCTTGCCGTCATCACGGGCGAAGGCGCCCGGACTGAGGGCCTCCGGTAGGGGGCCGGCCAGCGTGGTGAGAACCAGCCAGCCACGGTTGTCATGGCGGCAGGTGGAGACCGATCCGATCCAGCGCGCGCGGACCCCGGCCAGCCACTCGTGCACGGCGGGAGCGGCCTCGAGGTCGGGATAGAGGTCGAGGATGTCCTTGACCTGCAAGGCCACACGGTCCTCGGCGGGAGCACACCACTCGCGGCTATCCCAGTCGAAACGGCGATGGGGAAGCGTACGGACCAGGTCGACGAGGGCCCGCTCGTAGGGGAAGGCGAGGACGACGACGCGCTCGCCGTCGGGAGCCGTGCGCAGCTCCACGTTGGGACGGGCGGGGACGAGCTTCATGCCGGGCAAAGACGCTAGCGGCCCGGTCGGGCGGCCAGTCGGTCGGCCGGGTCGGTCGGCCCGGTCGGTCGGCCCGGTCGGTCGGCCCGGTCGGCGGTCGGCGGTGGGCCGTGGTCGTGAGGCCGGTGGGCTCAGCCCGTGACCAGTTCAGGCTGGTCGGCCTCTGACCCGGCCGGCGGTTCGGGCGGCGGGCGGTCCTCGCGGAACCGGTCGGCGGTACGGGCCGCCGTCGCGCGGGCCCATGGCGTGGTGGTCACGATCGCCACGGCGAGGGTGATCACGCCGAGCGCGACGATGATCCACCAGCTCACGTGGGTCGCCTGCGCAAAACCGGCACTCACGCCGTCCGCCGCCGAGGCGCCGGCCAGGGCTCCCAGCACGGCCACGCCGAGCGTAGATCCCACCTGGCGGGAGGTGGAGGCCACGGCCGAGGCCACGCCGGCCTGCGACGGCGGCATTCCCGACACGGCCGTATTGGTGATCGGCGGGTTGATGATCCCGAAGCCGAGTCCGAAGATGAGGTAGGTGACGATCAGCAGCCAGTAGGGCGTGGTCGCGGTCAGCTGGGTGAGGATGGCCGCGCTGACCAGCAGTCCGAGGCTGCCGATGACCAGCGGGAGTCGAGCCCCGCGGCTGCCGACCAGCCGGCCCGACAGGGGGGCGACGACGAGCGTGACGCCGGCCATGGGCAGCGTGTAGAGGCCGGCGTCGAAGGGGGACAGGCCGCGCACGGTCTGGAGGTACAGCGTGTTGAGGAAGAGAAAGCCGCCGAGGGCGGCGAACACAGCGAGGGCGATGGCGCTGGCCCCTGAGAACGGGGCGCTGGCGAAGAAGCGCACCTCGATGAGCGGCTGGTCGCGGTGCAGCTCATGGCGAACGAGGGCGACCAGGGCGACCAGGGCGATGGCGAACTCGATCAGCGTCTGGGCGGAGAGCCAGCCATCGGTGGGGCCCTCGATGATCGCGTAGGTGAGGGTGGCCAGGCCGAGGATGACCAGCACCTGGCCGAGCGGATCGATGCGCCGGGGACGATCGGCGCGCGATTCGGGGACGAACAGGGCGGTGAGGATGATGGCGGCGATCCCGATCGGGACGTTGACGAGAAACACAGCCGGCCAGCCGACCGAATCGGTCAACGCACCGCCTACGACGGGGCCGAGGGCGAGGCTGATGCCGATCACCCCGCCCCACACACCGATGGCCTGAGCGCGTTCGCGCGGGTCCTCGAACACGTTGCGGATGATCGACATGGCCACCGGATTGAGCATGGAGCCGCCGACGGCCTGCAGCACGCGGGCGGCGATCAGCAGCCCCAGGCTGGGGGCCAGCGCGCACAGCAGTGACCCGAGCGAGAACAGCGACAGCCCGATCTGAAAGACCCGGCGGCGCCCGATCCGGTCCGCGGTCGAGCCCGACAGCATGAGCAGGCTGGCCAGGACGAGGGTGTAGGCGTCGACCGTCCACTGCAGGCCCGACAGCGAGGCGTGAAACGAACGGTGAATGGCCGGCAGCGCGACGTTGACGATCGTGTTGTCGAGCCCCACGATGAGCAGGCTCATCGAGCAGATGCCAAGAATGAGCAGGCGCTGGCGCCGCTCAGGCACGACGGGTCCCGGATCTGACGTCGAGTTAGTCACCGACCAGCGATCCTAGTTCGGCCTTGTGGCCGGGTTTCTGTCCCTCGGACCGGCCCGGAGGCGGGCCCGGTGCAGCTAGCCCAGTTCGATCTCCCAGGCCTCGATCAACCGCCGGGCTGCCTCAACATCGGGGCCGAGCGGTCGGTCGGCCAGGTCGGGGTCAAGCCGCTCGCTGGCCGCGAGCCACAGCGGGCGTGTGCCCGCTCCCACCGGCTCCTGCCCGGCCAGGCGTAACGCGCGCACCGCCACCACCAGTTCGGTGGCCACGGCCACGCGCAGCGCGTTGACGGCCTCCCGCGCCCGTCGGGCGGCGATCGGCGCCAGGCTGGAGTGCGACTCGACGCCGCGCGAGACCGACACCGTCTGGGCCGCCACCGGCGTGACCAGCGAGCGCACCTCGGCCACGGCGGCGTGGGCGGTGTATTCGAGCACGAGCGCCCCGGACTCGGGACCGGGGGAGCGGGCCAGGAAGGGCGGCAGGCCCGTCAGGCTCGAGTCAAGCAGCGTGCTCACCCGGGCAGCGATGAGCGCCGCCGACTGGGCCAGCGCCGTGCGCAGTCCGTCGATCGCGTTGGCCAGCGGCGCGGCGTGCGGGTTGCCGTTGGGCAGGGCCACCGCGTCGTCGGCCACGATCAGCGCGTTCTCGCCGGCGAAGTTGAGCTCATGGCCAACCACCTCCTCGAGGGCCAGCAGCGCGTCATGGACCACCCCGTCAACCTGGGGCTGGGCGCGAAACGGATACGGGTCCTGGATACCGAGCGGCCCGACGTTCCGGCTGCGAGCCTCCAGGCCGGCCAGGAGCTCGCGCATCCGGGCCGCCACCGCGGCCTGCCCGGGGCGATGGCGGGAGGAATGGATACGGGCATCGAGCGCGACCGGGTCGGCCGCGGCGGCCTCAAACGACAGCGCCGCGACCGACAGCCAGGCATCGAGCAGCCGTCGCGCGTCGACGATGAGCAGGGCCCCGCGGCCGATGCTCACCGCGTTGGAGCTCATGAAGGCCAGCCCGTCGCGGGGACCGAGCCGCGCCGGATCGAGTCCGGCGGCGGTCAGGGCGGCGGCCGCGTCGACCAGCTCATCGCCGCGCCACACCTGGCCCTCGCCGAGCAGCGCCAGGGCGATGTCGGCGAGGTTGGTCAGATCGCCGGTGCCGAGCGAACCGAGCTCGCGCGAGAAGGGGGAGAGGCGAGCGTTGAGCATGGCCACCAGGCCGTCGAGCAGCGGCGCGGCGACACCCGCCCCGCCGGCGCCGAGCTGGTTGGCCCGGGTGACCATCGCCGCGCGAACAACCGTGGCGGGCAACGGAGTGCCGGCCCCGCAGGCGTGGCTGCGCAGGAGGCCGAGCGAATACTGCTCGCGATCGCCCGCCGGGACGCGGTAGTCACGCAGCGCGCCCACGCCCGTACTCACGCCATAGAGGTCATCGCCGCGCTCAAGCAGCCCATCGAGGGCACGGCGGGCGCCGTCGTTACGGCCCCGAGCCTCGTCGGACAGCTGCGCCTCGGCTTCGCCACTGGCGATCAGCGCCACCCCCTTGGGGGTCAGCGTCGCACCGTCGAGGATGACGGGGGCCAGCGGTGCCATGGACGGGTTCATCGCGAGCGGACTTTAAGCCGCGGGGCGGCCCGCCGAAATCCCGCCGGTATTGTCGGCCCGGTGGAGGGGCCCGTGCGCATCACCGGCAGCGAGCTCGATGCGCGGCGGGTGCTCATGGTGGGCCGCGACCGCGTGCGGGTAAAGCTCACCAGCGAGGCGCTGCGCCGTATCCAGGCAGCTCACGACGTGGTCGACGCCCTCGCCGCCCGAGGCGACCCGGTGTATGGGGTGACCACCGGCCTGGGTGCGCGCGTGATCGAGGCCGTTGACGGCGATCGCGGCGCCGAGTTCTCGCTGCGAACGCTGCGCGGCCGGGCCACGGCGGTGGGCGAGCCGCTGCCGACCGAGCTGGTCAGAGCGGCCATGGTCGTGCGGCTCAACGGACTGAGCACAGGTGGGGCCGGCTCGAGCGTGTCTGTCGCCCGGGGGCTGGAGGGGCTTCTCAACGCGGGTGTCCATCCAGTCATCCCCTCGAGTGGATCGGTCGGCGCAGCGGATCTCTGCCTGCTCGCCCACCTCGGACTGGCCCTGATCGGCGAGGGCGAGGCCGAGCTGGCGGGCGAGCGCCTGCCGGCGGGCCTGGCCCTTGAGCGCGCGGGGCTGGCCCCGGTGAGGCTGGGTGCCAAGGACGGGCTGGCCATCTGCTCGAGCTCGGCCGTTTCTGCCGGCGCAGCCGCGCTGGCGCTGATGGACGGCGAGGCGCACCTGGCGGGGGCGCAGGTCGCCGCCGCCCTGTCGATGGAAGCCCTGCGCGCCAACCTGAGTCCGATCGATCCGCGGGTGACCGCCGCCCGACCCGCCCCCGGCCAGGCGTGGTCAGCAGACGGTTTACACCGGCTGCTGGCCGGCGGCGCGCTGACCCAGCCCGGCGCCGCCCGGCGCCTGCAGGATCCCCTGAGCTTCCGCTGTGTCAGCCAGGTTCACGGGGCGCTGCGCTTCGCGCTGGATCAGCTCGCGACGGCCCTCGCGCCCGAGCTCCGCGGCTCGGCCGACAACCCCCTCGTGCTGGCCGACGACGAGCAGATCCTCTCCACGGGCAACTTCCACGTCCCGGCGCTGGCCCTGGCCCTCGATGCCGTGGCGATCGCTGTGGCTCAGGTGGCGGCCACGGCGGCCGCGCGCCCGGCTCGCCTGCGGGCCGAGCGCGTGAGTGGCCTGCCGCCCAGCCTGGTCTCCGGCGACCCGACTCGCTCGGGGGTCGCCCCCCTGGGGAAGACCGCGCAGGCGCTGGTGCTCGAGATCCGGCATGCCGCCTCGCCGCTCTCGATCCTGTCCGCGGTAGGTGCGGATGGGATCGAGGATGACTCGACGGGCGCGACTCAGGCCGCGCTCCGGGTACTGGACCAGCTCGGTCGCCTTCGCCGGCTGACGGCGATCGAGTTGCTGGTCGCCGCGCAGGCGCTCGAGCTACGTGATCCGGTCTCGCTCGGCGCCGGCACCGCGACGGCCTACCGGTGCGTGCGCGAGCTCGTCTCACCCTTGGCCGAGGATCGTCCGCTGGGCGTCGACGTCGAACGGCTGGCCGATGCCGGTCTGGCTCAAGGCGAGCTCGTGGCCCGAGTCCAGGCCGCCACCGGTTGAGGCCCGGGCCGACGCGCGCAGACGAGGCAGGTCCTACATTCCTGGCGGCGGGCAGCTGCCGGGCAGCCAATCCGTGGTGAGCATGATCCGGCCGAGAGCGTTCCAGGCCGCCCCGTAGTACGTGGGATAACGCCGATCGAGTGCGTCGGCCCGGGTCAGCAGGCGCAAGGCGTCGGCCGGGCGCCCGTAGGCCGAGGCGGCCGCGGCCACGGACACGAGGACCACCGGATGCGAGCTCGTGGCCAGTGCGCCCCCGGTCAGGGTCAGCGAGTACGGCGGCGGCGAGCCGGCCTGCTGCAGGGTAGGCCACAGTCCGGCCGCCAGTGCGCGGTCGCCCGCCAGGCACGACGCGGCGTAACGGACCGCGATGCGGGCGGCATCAAAGGAGTAGCGCGGGGTCTCACCGGGGCGGTTGGGCGTGCCCGTCGGAACCACTGCACCCGCGGCGGTCACATGGCCCCAGTCAGGCGGCAGGCGGTTGGCCCGCGTCACCGACGACAGGGCGCCGCGGTCACCCGCCTCGAGCGCTGCCCACTGGTGGGCGTGGGCGGGATCGACGAGGGCGAGCGCGATGTTGGCGGAGGGACTGAAGTAGCTGGGATCCACGACGCGCGCGGACTGCGCCCACGGACCGGCCAGGAGCACCCGGCCGTGAGGTGTGGCGATCGTCTCATGAGTCAGGATCGCGCGACCCATCGCCCGCGCGGCTCGACCGTAGGCCGGCTCGTGGAAGCGCGACGCGGCGATGGCCAGCGCCCGCGCGGCGTCCAGGTCGGCGTCGGAGGCGGGATTGACGTCCACGAGCCGGTTGCCCAGCATGCGCGAGGCAAGTAGGCCATCAGGCTGCTGCAGGTGGCGCTGGGTCCAATGCCAGGCGGCGGCAAAGCGTGCGCGGTCGTGCAGAGCGACGCTGACCAGCATGGCGTAGGCCTGGCCCTCGGACACGGTGTCCCCGCCCTGATCGATGCGGACGACGCGCCCGTCGCGGTGCTCGTATCGGGTGAGGAACCGCTGCCCGGCCGCCCGCGCCAGTGTGTGCGCGGCCGCCGCGGTGACCGGCTCGCCGGCCGGGGCCGACGGCGCCGAGCCGCTGCCCACCGCAATGCCGAGTCCGGCGGTGAGGACGATCAAGGTCCCGACCGCGGCACCGGCCAGCAGGCGCTGGTTGCGCAGCCGGCGGCGAGCCCGGCGCGAGCGCAGGGCGGCGGCGGCCGCGGTCCCGGCCAGTGCCGGCCAGACCCCGGCGCCGAGCACGGTGACATGCAGGGCCGCGAAGGAGACGTTGTTGAGCGCGGCCGGCGTCCGCTGCCGGGCCAGGCCGAACGCGATCGTCCCGATGAGCACGCCCAGCATGGCCAGGGCAGGCCACATCGAGGCCGGCTGGGGCCCGCCGGCTCCGCTCTTGGGGGTCACGACAAACCGGCCCCGGCGGCGCAGCACGGCCAGGGCGCTGGCCCGGATGTGGATCCAGAAGGACGCGGCGGCCAGGGCAAACCCGCGCCACGTGTAGGCGCCCGCGCCGGTCAGGGCGACGGTCCCCAATGAGCCGCAGAAGTAGGGGGCGAAATGGAGCAGGAACTGGTCGGCGCTGGCTCCCGCCAGGGGCTGAGCACCGGTGAAGATGCGGATGATCGGGAAGCTCATGTAGAGCAGGACCGTCCAGCCCGACAGGAAGTACATCGAGGCGAGCAGGTACTGCACGCGCATGCGCAGGGGCAGCCGGGCGCGCAGCGCCGTGGCGACCGCGCCCAGACACCCACGCGCCCACCGCTGCTGCTGGGAGACATAGGCCGACATGTCCTGAGGGCCGAGGCCCTGGGCCAGCACCTCGGGCACGTACCGAGAGCGCCAGCCGAGCTCGTGGAGGTGGATCGAGAGCGCGAAGTCCTCGGTCAGCGAGGTTTCGGGAAATCCGCCCGCCGCCTCGAGCGCGCGGCGTGAGAAGACCACGTTGGTGCCGGCGCAGAACATCGCCCCTCGGGCATCCTTGCCCCGGGCAATGGGCCCGAAGAACAGCGCCTGTTGTGCCCAGGCTGCGGCCGTCACGGGACCCTCATCCGCGTTGGCGTAGTACTGCGGGGTCTGGACGAAGGCGACGTCATCGTCCTGCAGATGGCCGAGCGTTGACGTGAGAAAGTGCGGCGCCGGTACGTGATCGCAGTCCAGGATGAGCACGTACTCAGCGTCGGTGAGCGGGAGGGCGTGGTTGATGTTGCCCGCCTTGGCGCCCGTGTGCTGCGTGCGGGTCACGTAGTTGATCCGCTGGCGCGCGGCCAGGGCCCGCATCTCGTCGTCGTCACCGTCATCGAGCAGGTGCACTTGCACCTCGGCGCCATGCAGCCGGCGGGCGGCGGACACCGTCGGTTGCACGATATGGACCGGCTCGCCATACACGGGGATGAACACGTCGACAGTGGGGGGCAGTCCGTCCCACGGCCGGGGGTGGTAGCGGCGCGCTCCCGTCACCGTCCACCAGAAGCCGGCGGCCTGGATCAAATTGAACAGCTCGGCCCCGATCAGCAACGCGAACAGGGGCACCGCTCCCACCCGGGCCGGCCGCAGAAGCCAGTCGAAGTAGAACACGGCCAGCGCCACGTTGACGCCCACCATGACGGTCAGGCTGCGACGCAGGTTGGGGTGTCCCTGGACCTTCCAGCCAGCGCGGCGCAGCCGGGGATCGCCGCTCTGGGTGCTCGCGGTTCGGGGTGGGTCGGCGATCATCGGAACTCCCACACCTGAACCTGGGGTCGGGTGAAGTAGCGGATCTCGGCCCGTCCCGAGCGCAGCATGTCGCTGATCGCACCGCGCACGAAACGGGCACTGGCCGGGTTGTCCTGGAACGAGGCCATCACGAACACGTGACCGTTGCGGGCGTCGTGTGATGGGTAGGGGACGAGCGGCGCTCCGTGGACCTGCGGCGCGTAGTAGTGGGCGAGGTCGTTGAGGTATGAGGGCGCGTAGAGCAGCTCATCGCCCGGCTTGTAGACCCGGGAGATCCGGGCCAGCGCGCCCTGGAAGTCATACAGCCGGGGGTTGGTTTGGGAAAACTGCTGATCGATGAATCCGAACGCGAAGCTGACGGCGAACACCGCGGTGAGCATCACGCTGCCGATCGCGCGGCGCCCGGGCCAGTGAGAGCACATCCGCCCGAGCAGCAACATCGCCACCGGGACGCCGGCGCAGAAGTACCGGATCTCAAATAGGAAGGGCTTGAACTGGCCGACGAGGAACAGGGTGGCGAGCGGGAATCCCGCCAGCGCCAGCAGGAGCGCCGTCCGCCACGAGCGGCCCCGTCCGAGCAGGGCCAGCATGAGCAGGATGCCCATCGGCCACAGCGCGGTCAGCGAGGCCATGGTGGGGGTCGAGTGATAGCCCCAGAGGCCCCAGACGAGGTTGGTGAGAACGGCGTACACGGTGGGAATCCGGTGTCCGGCTTCCAGCGCGGACCCGTTCTGGGACGGGGTGGCGCCAAAGCCGCGGCCGGCCGCCTGGTTGACCTGGAACTGATGCACAGCGAAGGGCAGAACCGGGGCGACCAGGACGGCAATCACGGCCACGCTGGTCAGCCACGGCACCACGAGGCCTCGCCGATCCTCGCGACGGCGGAGGATGGCAATCACAAACGCGGCCTGCTGGACGATGGCAAACAGAGCGCCGAAGTACTGCGTCCAGGCCACCGCGGCCGTGCCCAGCGAGTAGAGCCCCCACCAGCCCCAGCGCCGGTTACCCGCTTCCTGCGGGGCGATGATCCGTATCTGAGCCCAGAGCACGACGCTGCAGAGCAGCATGAACACCGCATACATCCGCGCTTCCTGGCTGTACCAGACCACGAAGGGGGCAACGGTGGTGAGCACGGCGGCGGCCAGCCCTGTGCGCCCGTCCCAGAGGTCGCGGCCGATCAGATACACGACGGGGATGAGCAGCGTCCCGGCGATCAGCGACGGTGAGCGCATGGCCAGTTCGCTGTCGCCGAACACGTGGTTGATCAGCCACAGCAGGGTGTCGTGCAGGGGCGGCTGCACGTCGGTGTCGCGCAGCGAGTTCCACATTCCCGAGAAGGACATGTGGGCCTGAGTGATCGAGGTCGCCTCATCCAGCCATAGCGAGCGTCCGGCCAATAGACGCAGGACCAGGCCGCCCACGGTCAGTCCGGCGACACAGCGGCCGGCGGTGGAGACGGCGGCCAGGCGCGCCGGAACGGCGAGCCCGGGCAGAGTGGGCACAGAGATGCCGCGACCCGCGCGCAGGCCGGCGGGGGCGGTGACGGGGCGCCGGCGCGCGGCGGTGTCGCCGATCAGCGCGTCGGCCATCGCGGTCCCGATGGCCGCGCGGCGGGTCGGGGTGAGGCGCAGGCGGGGAAAAGACGTCAGGGCGACCAGGCCGAGGGTGAGCAGTGCCGAGGCGACCAGCGTCGCGTGGGCAACCGAGGCGGCACCGTGCCCGATGGTGATGATGAGCAGCGCCTGGATCCCCGCGGAGGTAGCGAGCAGGATCAGAACTGGCCGCGAGGGCGTGACCGCGCAGTGATGAGCGACGATCACGCGACTGACCCCGAGCAGGGCCATGGCGCCCAGGTAGGGCACGGCCAGCGGGGCCACCGCACCGTAGCGGGCGCCGAACACGGCGTCGATCAGCCCCGGCCCGGCAATCAGCACCGGCAGCAGCGCACAGGCGCCGAGCACGACCGCGGCCGTGAGAGCGGCAGTGAGCGCCCCAGGCTCGCCGCGGCGGGCCCGGGGAAGCAGGACCAGCGGCACGGTCATGCTCGCGAAGGCGGCGATCCCGCCCAGCGTCGAGAGGACGGCGAAACGAGCGGCCTGGGACGGGCCAAGCTGCGCGTTGGCCCACAGGACGTCCTGATTCTGCAGGACGGCCAGGAGCAGGAAGGCCAGGGTCACGGCGCGCGTTGCGCGCGGCCGAGCTTCAGGATCGGCGCGGGCAACCGCGACCCGCCGACCCCTTTGGCGTACGGCCACGAGAAGTCCCGTGTACCCACCGAGGACGACGGCCAGGGCCGCGCCGAAGGCGCCGAGGCCAATCGCTGCGATCACGCCGGCGAGTAGACGCACCGCCGGCTCGGAGAGCAGCGAGAGGATCGCCGTCACCTGGCGACCGCTGCCCAGCGCCCGGCCGCGCTCGAGGGCGAGCAGACCCGCCGCGGGAGCCGACCCGGCGAGCAGCAGCAGCAGGGGGGTGCCGAGTCCGAGGTTGCCGCCGAAGCCGGCCGCGGACATGACCAGCAACATCGCGGCCAGTGAGAGACCGAGGACAAATCCGCGCCGTCGGCGCCGGTGGACGTCGCCGGGGGCCAGCGCGCCACCCGCGGCAAGGCTGGAGAACGGCATGTAGAGCAGCAGGTAGGCCGCCAGGAAGGCGGCCAGGCGGCTGTACTCGCGCGGGGCCAGCACATGAGCGCAGACGAGCGCAAAGACCAGGTTGCCCAGGCCGGAGGCCAGCTGACCGGCGGCCACCTGAGCCTGTTCCAGGCCGGCCACGCGCAGGGCGGCCCGGGGCGCCCGGCGCGGTGCTCTCAGCGCTGTGGCACTCATCTCGCGCGCACCGAGAGGTCGGGCATCAGGGGCAGTGCGCCGAGACGGCGGTCCTCCTCGCTGCGGTCGGCCTCGAGCAGCAGCCGCAACAGACGAAAAGCCTCCTGGGCGGCCGCCCGTTCGCGTGCCACCGCCCCGGGGCCAGCCGGCCGGTGGCCGATCGCGGCTGAGACGGTGGCGGCGATGACCGTGGGCGCCGCGTCAGCGGTCAGCGGCAGCTGGCCGAGGCGGCGGGCCAGGCTGGCCGTCTCGTGATCCGCGGCCACGGCGACGGCCGGGGTTCCGACGCTGGCGGCCACGATCAGCGCGTGACGCCGGAGACCGAGCACGACCTGGGCGCGCGCCGCTTGCGCCCGAGTTTCGCTCAGGTCGGCGGGCGGGAGGAGGACCCGAGCCCGGGCGCCCATGCTCATGCCCGCCACGACAGCGCGGGCCAGGTCGAGGTCGTCGGTACCGGTGAGGCCCACGCGCCACGGGGCGAGTGAAACGCGCAGACCGCCGGCGGCCAGGCGATCGCAGGCTGCGGTCAGCCGGGCGGCGAGCGCCGGAGTCCGAACCATGGTGTTGGCGTCGAGGATGACCATCACCCCGTTGCGCTGGCGGGCCGGAGCGACGGTTGTGTCGATCGCCCACCACGCGGGGTCGGCGGCGACCCGGAAGGGTCCGGGTGCGCCGGCGGCCGCCAGCACGTCGGCGGTGGCCGGATCGCGCAGGATGAGCAGGTCTGAGAGGCGCACGAGCAGGCTCGCCCGCGTCCGGTCCGTCCTGCGCTCGAGCGCGCCGGCCCCGACGCCGAGCAAGGCGACACGTCGGCCGAGAGCCTTGGCGACCAGGCCGAGCCGGAGTCCCTCGCGGATGTGATCCCCGCCCCGAGAAGCGCGTGGTGATCCGTGCAGGACGCCGTCACCGAGGATGAGGATCTGTGCGCGGCGCAGCGCCGACAGCACCCGGCTGCGGTCACGCAGGCTCACCACGGACTGGCCCCGATGGTTGCGCCTCTCGCCCGGCCCTGACGTCAGGAGCACGAGCTCGTGCTCGGGCAGCCCCCGGGCGAAGGCGGACACAAGGGCGTCGTCACCGGGGTCGCGCACACTGAGGTCACCGGCCAGCAGCACCTGGCTCAACGCTGGACCTCCTCGTAGAGCTCGAGATGGCGGGCGGCGATGGCCGGCCAGGTTCGCTCCCCAGCGATGCGCTCGGTGGCGCTGCGCAACGCGTCGCGTGCCGCCGGGTCGGCGGCCAGCTCACGCAGCCGATCGGCGAGCCGCTTCGGCTCCCGGGGGGCGACGAGCGTCGCCGACAGGCCGGCGGTGTGCGCGAGCTCGGGCGAGACCAGCACCGGGGTGCGATGGGCGACGGCCAGGGCCAGGGCTCCCGAGCTCGAGAACGGGCGGGGGTACATGAAGGCGGCAAGGTCAGCGGCGGCGAACCAGTCAGCGACGTGCTCGTCGGGGACGCGGCCGGTGAACCGAGCGACATGACCAAAGCGGCGCTGAAGCTCGTCGTGGTAGGCGTCCCCGCCGGCGGTCAGCCGAGGATGCTCGCCGCCGGCGATCACGAGATCGAAACTCTTACCGGCGAGCTCGGCCGCTTCGAGCACGGTCTCAAGACCCTTGTAGGGCGCCAGGAACCCGAAGCAGAGCACGACCATCCGCTCCGGGTCGAGTCCGAGCCTTTCGCGGGCAGCGCCCGGCTGCGCACGGTGGCGCGCGGGCTCGATGCCGTGCGGAACCGTCGTGGCTCCGGACAGGATCTGGGCAAAGGCCGGCTCGTGCACGAGGATCCGGTCGGCACCGCGCCGCAGGCTGCGCTGAGCGGCCGCCAGGCCCGGACGCGCCGCCCAGGCGGGCACGCGTACGCGATGAAGCTCGGTGAAGCCGCGGTCGATACTGGTCGGATCGACCACCTGATGCATCGTGGCCAGGGCGCCGCGCGCCCGTGCGCGCACCAGGCGCAGGCCGCCCGCGAACCTCGGGGTGGAGGCGGCGCCGCCGTAGAGAAAGAACTCGTGTTGCAGGTGCACGACCGGCGCGCGGCTGGCCAGGGCGGCCCGAACCGCCGAGCCGGTGCCGCGGCTGGTGCGCGGAAAGGCGCGGGTGACGGTCACCTCGCCGTCGACCTCGCGCCGGGGGCGCTCGCCCGGCTCAAGCGGGGCCACGACCTCGACCCGCGCGCCGGAATCGACCAGGGCATGGGCCAGGTTGTGGGCGTAGGAGGCGACCCCGCTCATCCCTCCGTGGCGGATCCCGACATCCGGATAGGGGGTGATGAGGGCGAGATCAGGGCGCGGCATGTCGTGCCTGCATCCGGTGATGGGCCTCGCGCTGGCGCCAGGCCGACCAGGCCTCGCCCCGGCGGCGCGCCCACAGCTTCAACAGCGATCCGCCCATCCGCCGCGCGTCCTGGACAGGACGCACGCGCGAGCCCGCGCGATCGATCCATACGGTGGGCACCTCGACGATCCGCTGCCCGTGCGCCTGGGCGGCGAGCAGCATGTCGACGTCAAAGCTCAGGTCGCCACGGGAGAGCGACGGCAGCAGCTGCTGCGCGCTCTCACGGCGCATCACCTTGGCGCCGCATTGCGTGTCGCCATAGGGCAGGCGCAGCAGGGCGCGAACGCCGAGGGCGAAGCCGGCCGAGGTCAGCCGGCGCGGAACCGAGCGCCCGACGGGAACCACGGCGGCGGGATGCCGGCGGGAGGCGATGGCCCCATCGGCATCCCGGGTGGCGTCAGCGAGGCGCAGCAGTTCGCTGGGCGGGGTGGCGCCGTCGGCGTCCACGAAGCCGACGAGATCGGCGTCCGATCGGGCAAAGGCCTCGCGGATCACGCCGCCCTTGCCGAGCTTGGCCAGACGCATCAGCTTGATGCGCGCGTCTTGAGCCATGTGGCGCCGGACGACATGTTCGGTGCCGTCGGTGCAGGCATCGAGCGCGACGACGAACCGGACCTCAGGATCCGCGACGCGGTCGCGGTAGTTCTCCAGGGTGCGGCCGATGCGGTGCTCTTCATTGTGGGCGGGGATCACGATGTCCAGGCGCACGAATTCCTCCAACCGGACTGGTGGGCGTGTAGGCCAGCGCACCCGACGTGCGCAGGGTCGCGCGTGTCGGGCAGCTGGTACTGCGAACTGCCACTTGAGCCCCGGCCGAGGGGTCGATTCAAACCCGCGGTCGCCGACCTTACAAAGCCGAGTCGACGCGATGGCCGTCGTGTGTCGAGTGTCACACCGAGGGCGTTAAGAGGGTGTGTACGGCAGCCGAGGCGCTGCTAATCAGCGGTTAAACCGCCTGCCGGCCCGCGGGTCGAGACGCAGGCGGGCGATCGGCGGTAGGTTCCGGGCCATGGAGACGATGAGCGCCCGCGGATGGCCACAGGAGGCGGCCCTGCGCATGCTGCACAACAACCTGCATCCCGATGTGGCCGAACGGCCCGAGGACCTCGTCGTCTATGGCGGGATCGGCAAGGCGGCGCGCGACTGGTCGAGCTATCACACCATCGAGCGCGAGCTGCGGCGGCTCGGTGCCGGGGAGACGCTGCTCGTGCAGTCAGGTAAGCCGGTGGCCGTGTTCGAGACCCATCCCGACGCCCCGCGCGTCTTGATCGCCAACTCGAACCTCGTGCCCCAGTGGGCAACCTGGGAGACGTTTCGCGAGCTCGACGCCGCCGGCCTGATCATGTACGGGCAGATGACGGCCGGCTCCTGGATCTACATCGGGAGCCAGGGGATCCTCCAGGGCACCTACGAGACCTTCGCCGCGGCGGCGCGCAAGCATTTTGGCGGCACCCTGGCCGGCCGGCTGGTCGTCACGGCCGGACTGGGCGGGATGGGTGGAGCCCAGCCGCTGGCCATCACCATGCTCGACGGCGCCGCCCTCTGCATCGAGGTCGACCTGACCCGGATCGAGCGCCGCATCGAGACCGGCTATTTGGACGAGCGCGCCGCGGACCTCGACGATGCCCTCGCCCGGCTCGATGTGGCCCGCGCCGCCCGGCGCGGCCTCTCCATCGGCCTGGCCGGCAACGCGGCCGAGATCCTGCCCGAGCTGGTGCGTCGCGGCGTGCCGATCGATGTCGTCACCGATCAGACCAGCGCTCATGATCCCCTCAACGGCTACATCCCGGCCGGCCTGACCGTCGAGCAGGCCGAGGTGCTGCGCGCCCGTGATCCCCAGGACTACCTCAAGCGGGTGGGGGAGAGCGCTCTGGTCCACGTCGCGGCGATCCGCGCCCTGCAGACCGCCGGTGCCGACGCCTTTGATTACGGCAACGCACTGCGCGGGCTGGCTCACGAGCATGGCGACGCCGACGCGTTCGCCTACCCCGGCTTCGTGCCCGCCTACATCCGGCCGCTGTTCTGCCAGGGCAAGGGGCCGTTCCGATGGGTGGCGCTGTCGGGGGATCCCGCCGACATCCACGCCACTGACCGCGCCATCCTGGAACTGTTCGGTGACCAGGAGCACATCGCGCGCTGGATCGCGCTGGCCTCCGAGCGCGTCACGTTCCAGGGTCTGCCCGCCCGCATCTGCTGGCTGGGCTACGGCGAGCGCGACAAGGCCGGGGTGCGCTTCAACGAGATGGTGGCCTCCGGCGAGCTCAGGGGCCCGATCGTGATCGGGCGCGATCACCTCGATGCCGGGTCGGTTGCCTCCCCGGAGCGCGAGACCGAGGCCATGCGCGACGGTACGGACGCAGTGGCCGATTGGCCCCTGCTCAACGCGATGCTGATGACCGCCTGCGGAGCGAGCTGGGTCTCGATCCATCACGGTGGCGGAGTGGGAATGGGCAAGTCCATCCACGCTGGCCAGGTGGTCGTCGCCGACGGATCCGCCGCCGCCGGCGAGCGGGTGCGCCGGGCGCTCACCGCCGACCCGGGGCTCGGGGTGGTCCGCCATGCCGACGCCGGCTACCCGGAGGCCGAGGCGGCCGCGCGCCACGGTGGGATTCGGATGCCGATGCTGGACCCCGAGCCCGACACCCGATGACTCCCGCCGCCGACATTCAGGCGAGCCAGCCGGACGACGCGGACGCCGCCAGATCAGGCGGGGCAGGATGCCCAGCTGACGGCGAGTCCGCGGGCGAGCGGAGGCGGTAGCGGGAGGTGAGCGTCTCCATCCGCGGGGCCGACCAGTTGCTGCTCCCGCCGCGGGAAGGGCTGCCCTGGCTGCGCGGCGATGACATCGGCGCCCAGACCCTGAACGGCGGTGGTCTCAGCATCGAGGACGGACGCATCCGGGCCCTTGAGCCCGACGCCGGGGCGGATATGCAGATCGACGCGAGCGGGTGTGCCGTCATCCCCGGTTTCATCGACTGTCACACCCACCTGCCCTTTGCCGGGTGGCGGGAGGGTGAGTACGACCAGAAGCTGCGCGGCGTCGGCTATGAGGAGATCGCTCGCGGAGGCGGGGGGATCGCCGCCTCGGCCCGAGCGCTGCGGGAAAGCTCTGACCAGGCAGTGCTGCGTCAGGCGCGGGCGCTGGCCGACGAGATGCTGGCCCACGGGACGACGTGCTTTGAGACCAAGTCCGGATACGGCCTCTCCCGCGACGGCGAGCTGCGCGCCCTGCGCCTGGCCCGCGAGCTCGAGACGAACGTCGCCCAGACGACGCTGTCCACGGCGCTGCTTGCCCACTCGGTCCCCGCGGGCTATGACGCGGCCGGCTGGATGCGCGAGGTGGAGGAGATGATGCCCGAGGTGGTGGCGCTGGGCAGCGTCAGCGCGCTGGACATCTTCGTCGAGTCAATCGCCTTCTCCAACCAGGACCTGGCGACCATGGGAGCGCTGGCGGCCGCGGCCGGCCTGGCCCTGCGCTGCCATGTCGAGCAGTTCGGCGGCTGCCGGTCGGTTCCCGTCGCCCTGGCCGCCGGCGCGCGTTCGGTCGACCATCTGTCGACCCTGGCCGCCGATGACATCGCGCCGCTGGCGGGCGCCGACTGCGCCGCCGTGCTCCTGCCCGGGGCCGAGTTCCTCGGTGCCGAGCGGCGGGCCCCCGGGCGCGCGCTGCTCGATGCGGGCGCGCTCGTCGTCCTGGCCACCGACCACAACCCGGGCACAGCTCCGGTCGGCTCGATGCCGCTGGTGATGGGGCTGGCCGCGCGCCTGTACGGGTTCAACGCCCTCGAGACCCTGGCCGCGGCCACGCTGAACGCGGCCTGGGTGCTGGGGATGGAGCGCACGCTGGGCTCGATCGAGGCGGGCAAGCAGGCCGATCTGCTCCTGCTCGACGGGCCGGTGCAGCGCATCGCCTACCGGCTCGGTCACAACCCGGTCCTGGCCGCGGTCGTGGCCGGCGAGCCGGTGTACGTGCGTGATGCCGAGGCGGCGGCGCGGATCGGCCGGCGATGAGGACGGTGTGCGGCGCGTGAGGACCGTCCGTCTGCCGGCGATGGCCAACGCCCACAGCCACGCCTTTCAGCTTGACCTGCGCGGCGTGGCCGAACGGCCTCATCCCGGAGATGACTTCTGGAGCTGGCGCACGGCGATGTACCGGCTGGCCGCGGCGCACGACCCTGAATCGATGCGGGCCGTGGGTGAGCGGGTCTACCGCGTCATGGCGGCAGCGGGCTACGGCGCGGTGGGCGAGTTTCACTATGTCGTCCACCAACCCGATGGCACCCCCTACCCCGAGCCCAACGCGATGGCCATGGCCCTCGCCGACGCGGCGGTGGCGTGTGGCCTCGAGATCGTGCTCCTGCCCGCGGCGTACGCCCGCGGCGGCTTCGGGGTGCCGGCTTCGGCGGGACAGGCTCGCTTCTGTGACCCGTCGGTTGACGCGTTTCTGGAACGCCTGGATCGTCTGCGCGTCTGGGCGGCAGACCGGACGGAGGTCCACGTGGGGGCGGCGGTGCACAGCGTGCGCGCGGTGCCGGCGCCGTGGATCTCAACGGTGGCCGAGTACGCCGAGCGCCATGACCTGGTCCGCCACGTCCATGCCGCCGAGCAGGTCCGCGAACTCGAGGAATGCCAGGCCGAGCACGGCTGCTCGCCGATCGAGCTGCTGTCGCGCTGCGGCTACCTTGGGCCGAGGACGAGCGTCGTCCACGGCATCCACGTCTCTGACCGCGACATCGCGCTGGTGGCGGAGTCTGACGCGATCGTCGTCACCTGCCCGACCACCGAGGGCAATCTCGGCGACGGCGTGTTTCCGGGTCTCCGCTACCGCGCGGCCGGCGTCCGCATGGCCATCGGCACCGACTCCCAAGTCCGGATCGATCCCTTCGAGGAGCTCCGCGAGATGGAGACCCTCGCCCGGCGTGACGGCCAGACCCGAGACGCGCTGCTCGCGGCCGCCGGCGGAGACCTCTGGGGCACCGTGGCCGGCGCCGGGCGCCAGAGCCTGGGCCTCCGCCCCGACGGCGGTGGCGCCATCGAGCTCGACCTCGATCATCCCGATCTCGTCGGCGTGGCCGATGCCGACATGGCCCTGGCGCTGGCCACCTGCGCCTCCGCAGGGGCCGTCGTCGGGCTGCGCCGCTAGTGCCCCGAGCCACGAATTTCCGACTCACGACACAGCCGCTGGAGGCGGGCGTCGGAACGCGGGCGGGCCGCTGACCCTGGCGAGCGGCTCGCCCCGGGACGGAGAGACAACCCGGCGAGAAGGGCGGGGAGCGAACGGATCACCCGCCTGGCGCACCCGGTAGGCTTCCCGAAAGGCCACGGTCCGGGTTCCTCTTTGCCTAAATCACACAATGCCCCTGATGAGGGGTCGTCGTCGTTCCCTCAAGCCGCCTCGCTTGAGCTACGCGACGTCTCCAAGCGTTACCCCAACCAGAAGGAGCCGGCGATCGTCGAGCTCAGCCTGGAGATTCCGGCGGGGGAGGTCTGCGTACTCGTAGGTCCGTCGGGCTCGGGTAAGACAACGGCCATGCGGCTCATCAACCGGATGATCGCGCTGAGCAGCGGGGACATCCTGCTCGGCGGCCAGAGCGTGCTCAAGCGCGATCCGACCAAGCTCCGCCGCGAGATCGGCTACGTGATCCAGCAGATCGGTCTGTTCCCGCATCAGACCGTGGCCGAGAATATCGCCACGGTGCCCAAGCTGCTCGGTTGGGAGCGCGACCGGGTCAACCGGCGCGTGGAGGAGCTGCTGTCCCTGATCGGTATGGACCCCGAGGAGATCGGGCCGCGCTACCCCGCTCAGCTCTCGGGCGGCCAGCGCCAGCGCATCGGAGTGGCCCGCGCGCTCGCCTCCGATCCGCCCCTGATGCTGATGGACGAGCCCTTCGGGGCCATCGACCCGATCACCCGCTCGCGTCTGCAGGATGAGTTCCTCAGCCTGCAGGCGCGCGTGCGCAAGACCGTTGTATTCGTCACCCACGACATCGATGAGGCGATCAAGATGGGCGACAAGATCGCCATCCTGCGCCAGGGGGGCAAGCTGGCCCAGTACGGGCCACCGGAGGAGATCCTCACCGATCCGGCCGATGATTTCGTGGCCGAGTTCGTGGGCGCCGACCGCGCGCTCAAGCGGCTTGGTCTCTCGACGCTGGCCAACGTTGACCTGGTGGCTCCCAACGGTCTGCGCCCCGGGACCAACCGGGTGGCACTCACGGCCAGCGTCCGCGACGCCCTCTCGCAGCTGCTGGCGGGCGGCGGCGAGCCCCTCACGGTGGTGGACGACAACGACGACGTCGTCGGCCTGGCCACGCTCGAGCTGCTCGGCGGGGTGCTCGCCGACGGCGGCCTGCACACTGAGGAACAGGGCGCCGGGGATCGGGCGTGAGTTATTTCGCGGCCGGCGGGCCGGTCATCCCGAACTTCGGGGGCGGGTCCTCGTCCTTTGCCTGTGAGCGGGCCAACCGGTTGTTCTGCACGCATTGGCTGTCTCAGAACTGGGACTCGGTCTTGTGGCCGGCGCTGCGTCAGCATGTCGTGCTCACGGTGATCGCCGTCTCCATCGGCTTTGTCGTCTCGACGACGCTGGCCGTGATCGCCCATCGCCGCGGCTGGGTCGAGCGCCCCGTGCTGATCATCACCTCGATCCTCTACACGATCCCGTCGCTGGCCCTGTTCGAGATCCTCCAGGGCGTCCCCGGGTTCGGCTTGAGCGCCACGACCGCCGAGGTGGCGCTCGTCTCCTACACGCTGCTGATCATGTTTCGCAACACGCTCACCGGGCTGCGTGAAGTTCCCGATGAGGTTCGTGATGCTGCCGCCGGGATGGGCTTCGGGCCCAGCCAGACCCTGCTCCGGGTCGAGCTGCCGCTCGCGCTGCCGGCGATCATCGCCGGCGTGCGGATCGCCACCGTCACGGTCATCTCGCTGGCCACCGTGGCGTCGCTGGTCGACAACGAGGGTCTCGGCGTCCCGATCCTGAGCGCGATCTCCAATAACGTGTTCAAGACCGAGCTCATCTCGGCCGGCGTCCTGGCCGTGGCCCTGGCCCTTCTCTCTGACGCGTTGTTGATTAGGCTGCAGCGGCGCCTGACCCCGTGGTCGAGGGCGTCATGAACAACTTCACGCAAGCCTTCGACTTCATCGCCCGCAACGGGTCGATCTCCGGCTACCAGGGATTGCCGACGCTCACCCATCTGGCCTTCGAAACGCTGAAGATCTCCGCCATCGGCATCGCGATCTCGCTCGTTCTCGCCATCCCCCTCGGGGTGTGGCTCGGTCACATTCACCGTGGGTCATTTGTGGCCATCAACCTCGGCAACGTGTGGCGTGCGCTGCCCAGCCTGGCCGTGCTGGCCATCGGGGTGGCCTTCCTGGGCGTCGGCCTGCGCAACGTCGAGCTGGCGCTGATCGTGTTGGCGGTACCGCCGATGATCACCAACGCCTATGTGGCCATCGACGGCGTCGAGCGCGAGGTCGTCGATGCCGCGCGGGGGATCGGGATGACCGACTGGCAGATCCTGCGCCAGGTGGAACTGCCGATGGGCATCCCGCTCATCTTCGCCGGTATTCGTACAGCCTCGCTGTTCGTCGTTTCGACGACCACGATCGCCTCGCTGGCCGGCTTCAGCGGGACGCTCGGCGACATCATCAACAACGAGGCCAGTTACCACCTCTCCGGTGTCATCGGCGCGGCGCTCTGCATCGCCGGCCTGGCCCTGATCATCGAAGTCGTTTTGGCCGGCGTGCAACGCGCCCTCACCCCGCGGGGTCTGATCCTGGCCGGCGAGCGCGAGAGTTCACTCGAGCTCGATCCCGCCGTCGCCTGAACCGTCTTCTCACTCTTACCGCGTCAACCAATCAGGAGGAAGAAATGCAGAGGACTCACGTCGCACGCGTCTTGGGGGCGCTGACGGCCCTTGTATTGGCCGTGGTTGTGGCCGCCTGTGGCAGTTCGTCGAGCACCTCGTCCAAGAGCTCGGGCGGCTCGGGCTCAGGCGGATCATCATCGAGCACGAGCGCAGCAAAGGGCCCGGGGACCGGCAAACCGCCGATCGTCATGGGGGACAAGAACTTCGACGAGGAGTATCTCCTGGGCGACCTCTACCAGCAGGCGCTGGCCGCCAAGGGCTACAAGGTCACGTTGAAGGGCAACATCGGCAGCTCGGAGATCATCTACAAGGCGCTGCAGTCCGGCCAGATCCAGATGTACCCCGAGTACACCGGGACGCTGCTGTCGGCCATCGCCGGCGACAACAAGCCGCCCGCCAGCGCCCAGCAGACGTTGTCGCTCGCCCGCGCCTTCGCGGCCAAGCACGGTTTGACCCTGCTCGAGCAAACACCGTTCTTCGACGCGGACGGGCTCGCCGTGACCAAGGCCTACGCCCAGGCGCACGGGCTGAAGACGATCGGCGATCTCAAGAAGCTGGGCTCGGTCAGCTACGGTGCCCCGGCCGAGAACCGCACCCGGTTCTTCGGGCTGGTCGGTTTGCACCAGCTCTACGGACTGAACAAGCTTCAGTTCGTGCCGCTCGCCGAGGGGCTCAACTACAAGGCGCTTGACTCGGGCCAGGTCAAGGTGGCGACGATCTTCACCACCGACCCGCAGCTGCAGAGCGGAAAGTACGTTGTGCTCGCCGACACCAAGAAGCTGTTCGGCTTCCAGAACGTGGCCCCGGTCGTCAAGGCGGGTCTGGTGAAAAGCGAGGGGCCGGCCTTCGCCCAGACCCTCAATAAGGTCAGCGCGCTGCTGACGCTGCCCGCGATCATCAAGATGAACGCCGCGGTCCAGCTCGACCGGCAGTCCCCGACCACGGTGGCCCACGCCTTCCTGACCGCCAACGGACTGGCCTAGCCGCTCGCCGGCACGGTGCCGGCCGGGCGCAGGCTCGGCCGGCACCGCCGCTTCCCGCCGTGGTCGTCGGCAGCGCGCCGGGGCACGAGGAGCGTCAGGCGCGCAGGGCCGCGGCGACCACGGCCGCCGCCGCGAGGATCTCGTCCATGTCCGCGCCCTCCTGCGGAGTGTGACTCTCACCTCCGTGGAGGGGCACAAATACGAGCAAAGTGGGGAGCAGGGTGGCCAGATGCTGGGCATCGTGACCGGCCCCGGACCACGTCTCGGTAGCCGGAACGCCGAGGTCCCCGGCGGCGCGGAGCGCGCGATCGGCCAGGTCGCGGTCCAGGGTGACCGGATCCCCAGCGCGCAGCTGGGATACCGTGAGGTCGAGCCCACGGGCGGCAGCGATCTCGGCCGCGCGTGACTCGATCCCGGCCTGGAGGCGATCGAGCGACTCCTTGGCCACCGCGCGCACGTCAACCAGCAGCGTGGTGCGCTCGGGGATCACGCTGATTGCCCCTGGCGCGACGGCCAGCCGGCCGACCGTGGCCACCGTCTCGGGCGGCTCGGCCCGCGCGGCGGCCTCGACGGCCAGCACCACCTCGGCGGCGGCCGGCAGGGCATCGTGCCGCGCCTCCATTGAGACCTCGCCCGAGTGGCCCGCTCGGCCGGTGAGGACCACCTGGAGGCGACGGGGTGCGGCGACCGTCCGCACGATCCCCAGTTCGCGCAGCTCCCTGCGCTGGGCGACGTGGACCTCGGCGTGAGCGCGGATCCGCTTGACCGGCGGCGCGATCCGGGGCAGATCGCCAAGCGCCTCGAGATACTCGGCCAGCGCGTCGGTCGCGTTGACGCCGTCGGCGTCGACCAGGCCCGACAGGGCGTCGACACTCAGGGTGCCGTTGAGCAGCCGAGAGCCGATCGTGCCCGCGCCGAAGCGTGGCGCTTCTTCGGCGGCGCAGATGAGCACGCCCGCGTTCTCAGCCTCGAGGGCCAACTCGAGACCGAGAACCGTGCCCAGCGCACCGTCGTAGCGGCCGCCATCGGGAACCGTATCCACGTGCGAGCCGGCGCTGACGACGCGCGCAGTTCCTGACGGCAGTGCCCACAGATTTCCATACGCATCGACGCCGGGCTCGAGCCCGGCTTCACGGGCCCAGCCGGCCACCAGGCGCATGGCCGCGGCCTCGACCGGCGAATAGGCGGGACGATCGGCGCCCCCCGCCGCCCCTCGGGCGACGTTCCACAGGGCGTCCAGTCGAGTGTGAATCCGCTCGGCCTGGGGCATCGCCTCACGCTATCGGTCAGACGTGAAAGAGTTGCGCCAGGCGAGCGGCCGTGAGCGAACCCCCGACCTCTTCTGATCTCGGCGCGAGCGCCGCCAGTCCGGCGCCCGGGGGTCCGGCCCGGGTGCGGGCTCGACGCTGGGCTCGGGGCGGCCGGACCCCCGTCCCCCGCCGGCGGGCCGGAAAGCACGCTGACACCGGCCACGAGCTGGGTGTGGTCGACGGCCTGGCGGCGCTGAGCCTCGACGCGCTGTCCAGCGTCGCCTATGGCCCGGAGGCGATGATGGTGATCCTCGTCCTCGGCGGAGCCGGAGCTCTGCGCTGGACACTGCCCTTGACCGCGGTGATCACCGCGATGCTGATCATCCTGGTCATCTCCTACACCCAGGTGATCGCCGCGTACCCCGACGGAGGTGGGGCCTACGCGGTCTCCAAGGCCAACCTGGGCCGGTGGCCGGCGCTGCTGGCCGCCGCCTCGCTAGTCGTTGATTACGTGCTCACGGTCGCGGTCAGCCTCGCGGCGGGGGCAGCCAGCCTGGCCAGCGTCTTCCCCGCTCTGCAGAACCATCTGCTGCTCGTTGCCGTGATTGGATTGATTCTGCTCACCGCGGTCAACATGTTCGGGATCAGCGAGTCGGCCAAGCTCCTGCTGGCCCCCTTCGCCTTGTTCATCGTGAGCATCCTGGCCGTCATCGCCATCGGGATCTTCCATCCCCACGTCGAGGCGGTGATCGGCCGACGTCTCGCCCCATTCAAGGTGACCGAGGCCCTCGGGATCGTGCTCCTGCTCAAGGCGTTTGCCAACGGATGCTCGGCGGTCACGGGAGTGGAGGCGATCGCCAACAGCGTGCCCGCCTTCGGCGCGCCCCGCGCGCGCACGGCGGCGCGCACCGAGATCGCGCTGGGCGTGCTGCTGGCCGTGATGCTGCTCGGCCTCGCGGCGCTCGTCAACATGAACCACGTCGAGCCCCGCGGAGGGGTCACGATCCTCGCGCAGGTAACGGCGAGCTCGTTCGGGACCGGAGTCCCGTTCTACGTCACCAACCTGGCCGTCACCGCCGTGCTGGGGCTGGCCGCCAACACCAGCTTCGGCGGCCTGCCCGTGCTGATGAGCCTGCTGGCCAAGGATCACCGCTTGCCCCACGCGTTCTACCTGCGGGCCGAGCGTCCGGTCTACCGGGTCGGCATCATCGTCCTGGCCGCGGGAGCGCTCCTTCTGCTGCTGGCGGTCAGCGCCCAAACCGAGAAACTGATCCCGCTCTACTCGATCGGGGTGTTCGTCGGGTTCACACTCAGCCAGGTCGGGCTCGTCCGCCATTGGCGGGCCGAGCGGTCTCGACGCTGGCAGTTCCGGGTGGGGGTCAACGGGGTTGGGGCGCTCGTCACCGGGGTCGTCGTGCTCGTCCTGCTGGCCACCAAGTTCACCGAGGGAGCCTGGGTGGTGCTGCTCGCGGTACCGGCCATGATCATCACCTTCGCGCGCATCGAGGACTACTACGAGGCCGTCGCCGAGGAGCTCAGGCTGGGCCAGACTCCGCCGCTACCAACTCGGCGCGACACCATCGTGATCGTGCCCTCGTCAACGGTCAACCTGCTCACCGAGCGGGCGGTGAGCGCGGCGATCTCGCTCGGCCACACGGTGGTCGCCGTCGCCGTGGCCGGCGACGAGGACGAGCGCGAGCGGATCATCCGCGCGTGGAGCCGGTGGAATTGCGGCCCACCGATCGAGGTGCTTCTGGACCCCCATCGGTCGCTGCTGCGCAGCGTGATCAAGTACGTCGAGTCGATCGAGCGCGAGGACGCCATCGTGATGGTCCTGATTCCGGAGATCGTGCCCCGTAAGCGCCGTCACGAGATCCTGCACAACCAGCGGGGTCGCCTCCTGGCCACTGCGCTCAAGTCACGAACGGACGTGATCGTGGCCACGCTGCCGTTCAAGCTCCACGACTAAGGGCATTCCCTGCGCGGGTGACACTCATTCCGTCCCCGCCCGCGCGGCGCTCAGGGCGCCGCGCCTGGCTCGCTTCGCGCCCACGGCCACGGGCCGTGCGCGCCGGGCCCGGCGGCGCGGATCCGCGAGGCGGATGATCGGATCGTCGCTGCCGGGCCGCAGAACGACGATCTCGCCGCGGGCGTGCTCGAGCAGCCAGGCGATGTCCTCGGGCCCGAAGCCGTGGCCTCCGGGGACGGCGGCGGCCATGACGATCCGGTCAAACCGCTCGACGGTGATCGCCTGGCGCAGGGCGTGGCGGCATGTGCGGCCGCGCTCGATGCGAGCGTCGACGGCGACGGCGAAAGCGGCCGCCCGCTGCTCGATCGCCTCCTGCAGGGGAAGGGCGATGCCGGCCTGGTGCGGGAGGGGTGCGTCGAGCGGAAGATGCAGGGGTACCGGGGCCAAGAAGACCGGGACGAGGGTTGCCTCCTCGGCCTGGGCCAGGCGCAGCGCGGCATCGAGCGCGCGCCGTGACAGCCCGGTGGCCACGAAGGGAAAGAGGATTCGCTGCGGGCCGGGTGCGGGCCGGCGGCGGGGGCGCGCGTCCCAGTGGCGGGCGCCCACGCCGATCAGCCCCACGGCCGCGACGATGGCCGCGATGAGGACCACGGCGATCATCGCCGGGTCCGGTCGGCGACGATCCGCAGATCAACGCCGGGCAGCAGCCCGAGGAGGCGGAAGGGCAGAGCCGGGCCGGTGAGACGACGCAGAGCCCCGCGCGGCCTGGGAGTACCCATGAGCACGTACGTCGTGCCCCGGTCGCGGGCCACCTGTTGCACGGTGGTGGCGATGTCCTCACCGGGCTCGACCAGCAGGTGGGCGCCGAGCACGCTGGTCAGGCGGCGCAGGCCATCGAGCTGTTCCTGCTCATCCTCCCGGGCGGTGTGATCGGCGACCCAGAGCACGTCGAGTTCTGCCCCGAGGCGCTGCGCCGAGCGCCAGGCCCGGCGGACCACGCGTTGGGAGCGGGGAACCGGGGTGACCAGGGCCAGGAGGCGCTCGCCCACGGCCTGGGGGACGGCGGTATCGACCAGCCGTTCCTCATGGTCGCTCGCCAGCGGACCGCCCGACGGGATCCGCTTGGCCTCGATCTCCTCGGCCACCTGGCGCAGCGATACCTCGCGCAGGGCGGACAGGTTCTCGAGCCGGAAGAAATTCGATAGGGCGCTCTGGATCCGCTCGGCCGGGTAGATCTTGCCCGCCCGCAGCCGCTCGAGCAGCGATTCCGGAGTGATGTCGATCACGACGACATCGTCGGCGTGGGCGAACACGGCATCGGGCACGGTCTCCCGGACGCGGGCTCCGGTCAGTTCGGCGACCTGATCGTTGAGGCTCTCGACGTGCTGCACATTGACGGTCGAGTACACGTCGATGCCCGCCGCAAGTACGTCGCCGATGTCTTCATAGCGCTTTGCGTGCTCGGTGCCGGGAACGTTGGTGTGGGCGAGCTCATCGATGAGGCACAACTCGGGCCGTCGCCGCAGCACGGCGGCAAGGTCCATCTCCTCGAGCATCGTGCCGCGGTAGGCCAGGCGCCGCCGCGGCACGGTCTCCAGGCCGCCGGCCTGGACCAGGGTCTCCGTCCGCCCATGGGGCTCGAGGTAGCCGATCACGACGTCGCGTCCTGCCTCGGCTTCCGCCTGGCCCTCCTGGAGCATGCGGTAGGTCTTGCCCACCCCGGCGGCCATGCCGAGAAAGATCTTGTAGCGGCCGGCGCGCACCTCGCGGTCCAGGGACGTAGACAGGGACATGGTCGGCTCTCTGGCGGTCATGACCTGACTCGGCGATCAGGCTCCCAGGAGATTGTGGACGACCAGGTCGATCAGCTTGATCCCGATAAACGGGGCGATGATCCCGCCCAGGCCGTAGATGCACAAATTGCGGCGCAGCAGGGCGCTGGCCCCGATCGGTCGGTAGCTGACGCCGCGCAGTGAGATCGGGATCAGCAGCGGGATCACGAGCGCGTTGAAGACGATGGCCGAGATGACGGCCGACCGCTGGGTACCCAGGCTCATGACGTTGAGGACGTGCAGCGGGCCCTGGCCGCGACGGCCGGCGGCCCACGTGAAGAGGAAGATGGCCGGCAGGATCGCGAAGTACTTGGCCACGTCGTTGGCGATCGAGAACGTGGTGAGGGCACCACGCGTGATGAGCAGCTGCTTGCCGACCTCGACGATCTCGATGAGCTTCGTCGGATTGGAGTCGAGGTCGACCATGTTTCCCGCCTCCCGCGCGGCCTGGGTGCCCGTGTTCATCGCCACCCCGACGTCGGCCTGGGCGAGGGCGGGGGCGTCGTTGGTGCCATCCCCGGTCATGGCCACGAGCCGGCCCGAGGCCTGCTGCTCGCGGATCAGCTCAAGCTTGGCCTCCGGGGTGGCCTCGGCCAGGAAGTCGTCGACGCCCGCCTCGTCGGCGATCTTGGCCGCCGTGAGGCGGTTGTCGCCGGTGATCATGATCGTCCGGATGCCCATCGCTCGCAGCTGGTCAAAGCGCTGGCGCATGCCCTCCTTGATCGTGTCCTTGAGATAAATGACCCCCATGATCTGGGCGTCGCGCGCCACGGCCAGCGGGGTCCCGCCCTCACGCGCTATACGGTCGAGGACGGCCTGAAGCTCGTCCGGGGGCCGGCCGCCCTGGGCGGTCACGAAGGCGATCACCGCATCGCCGGCGCCCTTGCGCAACTGCCGGCCGTCAAAGTCGACTCCGCTCATCCGGGTCTGGGCGGAGAAGGGCACGAACTCGGCGTGGAGGCGGGTGAGGTCGTGCTCGCGCAGTCCGTACTGCTTGGCCAGCACGACGATCGAGCGGCCCTCTGGCGTCTCATCGGCAAGCGAGGACAACTGGGCGACCTCGGCCAGTTCGGCCTCGGAGACGCCGGGCATGGGCACGAACTCCGAGGCCAGCCGGTTGCCGATCGTGATGGTCCCGGTCTTGTCGAGCAAGAGCACGTCAACATCGCCTGACGCCTCGACGGCGCGACCCGAGAGGGCGAGCACGTTGCGCCGCACGAGCCGGTCCATGCCGGCGATGCCGATCGCTGAGAGGAGGGCGCCAATCGTGGTGGGGATGAGCGCGACCAGCAGCGAGATCAGCGTGGTGTCGGAGATGGAGGTGTGAGAGAACAGCCCGAAGGGGCGCAGGGTGACCACGACGATCATGAAGATCAGGGTCAGTCCCGAGAGCAGGATGCCCAGAGCGATCTCGTTCGGCGTCTTGCGGCGTGCGGCGCCCTCGACGAGGGCGATCATGCGATCGAGGAACGAGTGACCCGGCTCCTGGGTGATCTCGACGACGATTTCATCCGAAAGGACACGCGTACCTCCGGTGACGGCGCTGCGGTCACCGCCCGATTCGCGGATGACCGGAGCCGACTCGCCGGTGATGGCCGATTCGTCGACGGAGGCGATTCCCGCGATGACGGTCCCATCGCCGGGAATGAGCTCACCGGCCGCGACCACGACGAGATCACCCTTGGCCAGGTCGGTGGCTGCCTTGACGCCACCGCCCCGTAGCCGGGCCTGGGTGTCGTGGCGGGTGGCCCTCAGCGCATCGGCCTGAGCCCGGCCGCGGCCCTCGGCGAAGGCCTCGGCGAGGTTGGCGAAGACGACGGTCAGCCACAGCCAGACCGAGATCGTGAATGTGTACCAGGCCGGTTCGTGGCCGCCCCCGATCGGTCTGCCGCCCAAGGCCTGGACCAGCCAGGTGACCGTCGTGATGACCGCGCCGATCTCGACGACGAACATGACCGGGTTGCGGATCTGCACGCGCGGATCGAGCTTGGCCAGGCTGTCGAGCAGTGCCCGCCGGACGATGTCAGGCGCAAAGAGCGAGATCGCGCGGCGCTCTGAGGACCGCACCGGCGGTGGAACCGGGGCCGTGGTCGCGGACATCAGCGCCCACCTCCGAGGCGATTGAGGGCCAGGTTGAGCTCGAGCACGTTGACCCCAGGCTCGCCCGAGAAGCCGAGACCACGGCCGTGCGTGTATCGGCTGACGAGCGCCATCACGCCGCCGAGAGGCAGGTGGCGGACCGCCGCGACCCGATGGGCCTGGATGGCCGCGTTGGCCGGCGAGATATCGGGATCGATGCCCGAGGCTGAGGTGTCGACGGCGTCGACCGGCACGTGCGCGGCAGTCAGCCCGCGGTCGTAGGGCCGTTCCAGAGCCAGATAGGCCTTGAGGTTGGCGGCCAGGGCCTGCTCGGTGGCGACCGAGTTGGGCCCGAGATTGGAGAACGCGGTGGCGGCGGCGTTGTCGGCGGGGACGGTGGCCGAGGGGCGAGACTGGAAGTAGCGGGGGTCAGGGGTGGTGACCGGGTTGCCATGCTTGTCGACGACGACCTTGCCGTGGCGCGACACCGGGTCGGCAAACGATTGGCCGATGATCTTTGAGCCGACCAGGCGGCCCTGCCGGAAGACCTGCTGACCGTTGGCGTTGCCCGGGAACGCGACCTGGCTCACGCCCGTGAACACGACGGGATAGGCGAGGCCGAGGAGAACGGTGAGGCCGAGGATGGCCAGGGGAGCGGAAATGAGATCGCGTCGCATCAGTAGAGATGGGGGGTCAGGCCCTGGACGACCGGTCCGAGGAGCAGGGCGGGGAAGAAGGTCAGGGCGCCGACGAGGAAGATCACGCCGATGAGCAGGACGACGAAGGTCGGGTTGTCGGTGCGCATCGTCCCCAGACCGGGCGGGCTCACCCGCTTGCCGGCCAGTGATCCGGCCACGGCGAGCGCAAAGAGGATCGGGGCAAACCGGGCAAACAGCATGACCAGCCCACCCGCGACATCGGCAAAGGTGACTCCATGGGCGCCCAGATTGCCCGGGCTGGGCTGGATGTAGCCGGTGTAGCCGGCGAAGGCCGAGCCGTTGTTGTTGGCCTGGCTCAGATACGCGTAGAAGGACTCGGAGAAGCCCTGGGGTCCGGTGGCGGCGGCGGAGATCGAGGCGCGTCCGGCGCGGCTGGCCGTGGCCAGCGCCGTGGCCAGCAGGGCGGCCAGCGGCGTGATGAGCAGCCCGAGGGTGACGAGCTTGATCTCCCGGGCCTCGATCTTCTTGCCCAGGTACTCGGGGGTGCGCCCGACCATGAGCCCGCCGATGAACACGGCGAGCAGGACGTAGAGGAGGATCGAGTACAGACCCGTGCCGACCCCGCCAAAGATCACCTCGCTGGCGCTCAGGTTGGCAAAGGGCACGGCTCCGCCGATCCCGGTGAAGGACTCGATGGCGCTGTTGACCGCCCCACTCGAGGTGACCGTGGTGATGACGTCGAACAGCGCCGAGCCGGCGATCCCGAAGCGCTGCTCCTTGCCCTCCATGTTCCCGCCCCCTGAACCCGCGATCACCCCGGTGTGCAGCCCGGCGGCGTGCTGGGCGGGAGAGCCGTGGGCCTCGGCGACATAGGCGACCACGGCGGCGCCGAGGAACATCAGCATCATCGCCGCGTAGATCGCGTAGCCCTGGCGGCGGTTGCCGGCCATGCGGCCGTAGGCGAAGACGAGCGCTGCCGGGATGATGAGCACGGCGAGCATCTCGACGAAATTCGTAAAGGCCGTCGGGTTCTCGAACGGGTGAGCCGAGTTGACATTGAAGATGCCGCCGCCGTTGGTGCCGAGCAGCTTGATCGCCTCCTGGGAGGCGACCGGCGCCGTGGCGATCGTCTGGGTCAACCCGGTGAGGCCGTGGGCGATGAGGTACCCGGAGAAGGTCTGGATCGAGCCCTGAAAGACGAGAACCAGCGCGACCATGACCGACAACGGCAGCAGCACCCACAGGATGGTCCGGACCAGGTCGACGTAGAAATTGCCCAGGCTCTTGCCGGTGCGGGAGACGATTCCGCGGATCAGGGCCACGGCGACGACGATGCCCACCGCGGCCGAGGCGAAGTTCTGCACGGTGAGCCCGGCCATCTGGCTGAAGTTGCTCAGCGTCGTCTCGCCGGCGTAGTACTGCCAGTTGGTGTTGGTGACGAACGAGGACGCGGTGTTGAAGCTCACGTCCCAGGTCCCGGAGTGGTAGCCCTGGGGATTGAGGCCGGTGAAGCTCCACAGCGTCTGGGTGCGCAGGATCAGATACAGCAGCAGCCATCCGGCCAGCGAGAAGAGAATCAGGCTGCGGGCGTAGGCCTTCCAGTCCTGGACCTGCTTTGGGTCGACTTGGAACGCCCGGTAGAGAAGACGCTCAGGGACCCCGAGCACCGGGTCCAGAATGGTCCGGCCGCCGCCGTAGACGGCGGCCAGGTACCGGCCCAGGAGCAGGGCCAGCGCAGTCAGTACGACCACGAAGATGACGATGGTCAGTCCGCCGGAGACGGTCACGGGGGAAGGCCCACTAGAAGCGCTCACCGCGCAGCAGCGCGTAGAGGAGATAGGCACAGATAACGACGGAGACGATCAGCCCCAAGAGGTCACCGCTACTCATATCCGCTCGATCCCGGAGATCAGGGCGAGGAGAAGAGCGAAGGCCAGCACAGCGATGAGCACGGCGATCACGTCCATGCTCAAAGCTTCGTTGCGGTCACATGAAGACCGCATATAAAAGCGGGGTCAGCTCATACAGAAGCTGTGAAGACTGCCCCGGGCGGGCCGGCCACCGGGTCCCCACGGGGTGGGCTCACCCCTCGGTGACCCGTTATCGGCTCGGTGGGCAGCATCCGGTCAAGCAGGACAAACACCGATTGGCGCAACCGCTCGACGGTGGGCGCCAGCGCCGCCCGGGCCACCTCCTTGGCCGCCGCCCGACCCTCGGGCGGGGGGGAGGCGCTGAGGGCCAGCTGCGCCGCGATCGTGGCGGCGTCGCCGCCCAGGACCCGCGCCCCCGCCCGGGCGCGATCGCCGGCCATGTCGCCGACCGCCAGCCGGGCGCCGGCCCACGCCGCCGCTCCCGCGCACGACCAGGCCAGCTCACGGGCTACGGAACGTGCGGCGGACCACTGTCCCGCGCCCCGCGCGGCGCGGGCCTGGCCCCGCGCTCCCTCAAGCCGGGGCAGGGCAACGGCCAGGGAGCGCTCGTCCAGCACCGTCGCCATGGATCGCAACTCGGCCGCTGTCACCGGGAGGCCGGCCGTGTCGAGCCACGTCGGCGCGTACTCGCGGACCAGCCAGTCGAGGGCCATCCACGCCCGGGCCGGATCCAGCCCGTCGCCGGCGGTACCGATCGTGCGGCCCAGGTACGGACGCAGGGCCTGGCGCGGCTCGGCCTCGAGGCCATCGTTGAGCGCGATACACACCGCGCGCAGGACGGGACTGACGCACTGCGGCTGGTCGGAGTGGGGCTCGCCGGCCAGGTGGCTGACCCATTCCATCGCGCACCGACCCTCCTCGGGGGTGGCGTGGGTGCCGTAGGCAAGCGTGTAGTCGACGGGCATCGGGCCTCCTGAGCTCTCGAGCGTGTTCCCGCGTCCGGCGATTGTCGCGGACAACGCGAGACACGTCCAGCGCGCCGTTCTCGCCCGGCTACATGCAGACCTGGGAGCCCGTAATCACCGTCCGCTCGCTGGGCAGGCCGAAGTGGTCAATCGGGCTCGAGGCGTTGCGGGCCATGCCGATGAACAGGCGTTTGCGCCACCGGGCCATGCCCGGGTGCAGGGTGGGGACGATGGTCATGCGCGAGACGAAGTAAGCGGCGTGCTCGAGGTCGAGGTTGCGGTCCAGAAAGCCTCGTTTGCGGGCCAGCGCGAGCAGGTCGGGTATGGCGTCGCGGTCGCGGTAGCCGGCGCGGATGGTGACATGGACGATCTTGAACAGCCCGTGTCCGAGATGCTCAGAGGTGAACCGGTCGCGCGGCGAGACGTGCGGCACCGAGACGGCGTCGAGGGAGACGATGACCACCTTTTCCTGGAAGGCGTGGTTGTGCTCGACCTGGGCGCGCAGCGCCAGCGGTGTGGTCGTCTTGGTGGGGTTGAGGAAGATGCCCGTGCCGGGCACGCGCACGATCGGCGCCACGTCGTTGCCCAACTGCGTGAGGAATTCCTCCAGCGATCCCTCCTCCTCGGTGCGAGCCTGCGTGACGATGTCCCGCCCGTGCCGCCAGGTGATCATGACGCTGGCCAGGACCAGTCCGACGGCCAGGGGCAGATAGGCGCCATCGGCGATCTTGGCCAGGTTGGAGGTGAAGAACGCGGTCTCGACGGTGAGGAACAATGCGCCGAGACCGACCAGGCGCCACTTCGCGGTGTGCCAGAGCCCGCGAGAGACGGCGATGAACAGGATCGTGTTGAGGATGAAGGTGCCCGTCACCGCGACGCCGTAGATGTTCCCCAACCGATTCGAGTTCTGAAATACGAGCACGAGCGCGGCGACGCCGATGCCCAGCCCCCAGTTGATCAGCGGCACGTAGATCTGGCCCTCCATCTCGGAGGTGTGGACGATCTTCAGGCGGGGGAGGAAGCCGAGCGCGACGGCCTGCTTGGCCACCGAGAACGAGCCGGTGAGAGCGGCCTGGGAGGCGATGATCGTGGCTGCCGTGGCCAGGATCACCATGGGGACGAGCAGGCTGTGAGGGAAAAGCTGAAAGAACGGGTTGAAGGCGGGGTTGTGGACGCTGGCCGGGTGGGCCAGAATCAGCGCCGCCTGCCCGAGATAGGAGAGCAGGACGGCCGGGAAGACGACGGCGAACCAGGTCAGACGGATGGGGAGGGCCCCGAAGTGGCCGCGGTCGGCGTAGAGAGCCTCCGCTCCTGTACAGCAGAGCACGACACCCCCGAGCGTCAGCCAGGCCAGCGCGCCGTGCGCGAGGAGAAAGCGGATGCCCCAGACGGGGGACAGTCCCTCAAGGACACCGGGGTGCATGATCACCTCGCGCAGGCCAAACCCGCCGATCACGACAAAGAAGATCAGGATCACCGGCCCGAACAGCCCGCCCACGGCGCCGGTCCCAAACCGCTGCCCGGCGAAGAGCAGGATCAGGATGGCCAGCGATAGCGGGACGACCAGGTGCGACAGGCTCGGGCTGATCACGTTGAGGCCACCCACGGCCGAGGTGACCGAGATCGCCGGTGTGATCATCCCGTCGCCGAAGAACAGAGCCGCGCCGAAGATGCCCAGCGTGGTCAGCAGTGCCGTGCGGCCGATGCCCTTGCGCTGGATCAGGGCGGTCAAGGCCATGATCCCGCCGTCGCCGCGGTTGTGGGCGCGCATGATGAACCCCGCGTACTTGATCGAGACCACGACCATCAGCGTCCAGAAGATGAGCGAAACGATTCCGTAGACGCCGGCCACGGTGGCGTGGGCGGCATTGCGATGGGCGGTGAAGATGAACTGCTCCGTGTACAGCGGGCTGGTGCCGATGTCGCCGTAGACAATGCCGAGGGCCCCCAGGGCGAGGACGGCCTTCCCCGCGTGGGGGACGACGTCGCGCTGCTCGTCCTGCGCGGCCCGGAGTTCGGCCGAGGGGCCGGCCGGCTCGCGCTTGGGCGCCAGGCGCCGGTCGCCGAGCTTGTGGGCGGCTTCGTTGAAGGCGCGTTTGGCCGGAACCGCCATGAATCCAGCCTGGCTGGCTGGCTGTCAAGGCGGCGTGCAGAATGGCCGTCGCCGCATACAGAAGTTGTGAAGACACCCCGCGGCGGGCCGGAGCGGGCCGGCCTCGAGCGGCGAGCCCCGATAGTGGGCTAGATGGCGACCTGGGAGCCGGTCATCACCGTCCGCTCGCTGGGCAGCCCGAAGTGGTCAATCGGGCTGGACGCGTTGCGGGCCATGCCGATGAACAGGCGCTTTCGCCACCCGGCCATGCCGGGAGCGTCGGTGGTGACGATGGTCATGCGGGAGATGAAGTAGGAAGCGTGCTCGAGATCGAGATTGCGGTCCAAAAATCCGCGCTTGCGGGCCAGGGCAAGCAGGTCAGGGATTCGCTGGCGGTCGCGATAGCCGACCCGCAACGTCACGTGGACGATCTTGAACAGGCCCTTGCCGAGCCGTTCGGAGGCGAACCGATCCGCTTCCTCCACGTGAGGGATGGCCACCGGGTCCAGGGAGACGATGATCACCTTCTCGTGGAAGGCGTGGTTGTGCTCGACCTGCGCGCGCAGGGCCAGCGGGGTGGTCACCTTGCCCGGGTTGAGAAAGATCGCGGTCCCAGGCAGGCGGACGATCGGCGGCTTGGCGTCACACAGGTCGCTGAGGAACTCGTCGAGCTTGCCCTCCTCCTCGGTGCGGTTGTGGGTGACCACGTCGCGGCCCTTGCGCCAGGTGACCATGATCGTGGCGATGATGAGCCCGACGAGCAGCGGCAGCCATGCACCGTGGGTGATCTTCGTGAGGTTTGAGGTGAAGAAGGCGACCTCGACGGTGAGGAACAGCGCTCCCAGCAATATCAGCTTCCACCATGCCGTCCGCCATTGCGAGCGCGCCACGGCGATGAACAGCGTGGTGTCGAGGATGAACGTGCCGGTCACCGCGACGCCGTAGATGTCGGCCAGCTTCGTCGACTGCTGGAAGACGAGGACCAGCGCGGCGACGCCGATGCACAGTCCCCAGTTGATGAGGGGCACGTAGATCTGGCCCTCGAGCTCGGACGTGTGGACGATCTTCACGCGGGGGAGAAAGCCGAGCTGGACGGCCTGCTTGGCCACGGAGAAGGAGCCGGTGAGGGCGGCCTGGGAGGCGATGATCGTGGCCGCCGTGGCCAGGAACACCATCGGCAGGCGCCCGGCGCTGGGCACCATCAGGTAGAAGGGGTTTGAGACCGTCTTGGGGTGAGAGAGGATCAGCGCGCCCTGACCGAGGTAGGAGAGCAGCACCGCGGGCAGCACGATGGCAAACCAGGTCATGCGAATCGGGGTGGCCCCGAAGTGGCCGCGGTCGGCGTAGAGGGCCTCGGCGCCGGTCACGCACAGCACGACTCCGCCCAGAGCCAGCCAGGCGGCGACCCCGTGGGCAACCATGAAGCGGGCGCCCCAGGTCGGCGACAGGGCCTGGAGCACGCCCGGATGCATCATCACCTGGCGGGCGCCAAGCACCCCGATGACCGTGAACCAGAGCAGGATCACCGGGCCGAAGAGCCAGCCCACGGCTCCGGTACCGAAGCGCTGGACGGCGAACAGCCCGATGAGAATGGCCAGGGAGATGGGGACGACGAGGTGCGAGAGGCCCGGCGTGGCCACCTTCAGGCCCTCGACGGCCGAGGTCACCGAGATCGCGGGGGTGATCATGCCGTCGCCGAAGAACAGCCCCGCGCCGACCAGGCCCAGTGTCACGAGCACCACGCCCCGGCTGATCTTGTGGCGCTGAATGAGGGCGGTGAGGGCCATGATGCCGCCGTCCCCGCGGTTGTGGGCACGCATGATGAAGCCGGCGTATTTGATCGAGACGACGATGATCAGAGCCCAGAAGATGAGTGACACCACTCCGTAGACCCCGGCCGCCGTCGCGTGAGCAGCCTCGTGGTGGGTCGTAAAAACGACCTTCTCGGCGTACAGCGGGCTCGTCCCGATGTCGCCGTAGACGATGCCCAATGCGCCGAGGGCGAGGATCGCCTTGCCGGCGTGGGCGACGACGTCGCGCTGATCGTCGGAGGCGGCCTTGATGGCCTCCGAGGGCTCCTTGGCCTGACGCGGCTCGACGGGCTCCACCGGCCAGTGGCCGAGCTTGTGCGCGGCCTCGTTGAAGCTCTTGCGCACGCCGGGTTGGTCCGGCGCGGCGGCCGGGTCGGCGGGCGGGACGGTTCCCGGCCCGGCGCCCTTGGGGGCGCTGGCGCCATCTTGAGGACCGCGCTTGTGCGCGGCATGCAACAAGGCTCGTCGGGAAGGTGTCATGAGGTCAGCCCCGTGGGCACGGATGCGGTTCCGTCGTTCGTCCGTGACAGCTCGGTCGCACTCGTGATATCCACGATAGCGACGGACGGTACGGGAATCGTGACCCCGGCGGCGATGGCGATCATTTTCCCGATTCGCCGCGGTTTCAAGCCGGATCTAAGCGGCAAATCGGTAGCCGACGCCGGGGTCGGTGCGGATGTAGCGACGGCTCCCGGATGAGGTTGCGGGCTCGATCTTGCGCCGCAGGTTGGCGATATGGGCCCGGAGCACCTGCGTGTCCTCGCCATAGCCGTTGCCCCACACCCCGGTGAGCAGATCGCGGTGGGTCATGAGCCGGCCGCGGTTGCGGGCCAGCAGGACCAGCAGGTTGAACTCGATCGGGGTGAGATGGACCTCCTCGCCGCCCAGGCGGACGCTATGCGAGGCCAGGTCGACCTCGAGATCGCCGGTCACGATCACTGATTCCTCGCGCTCGGGCTCGACCCGGCGCAGGTTGGCCTGCAGCCGGGCGATCAGCTCCCGGGGACCGAACGGCTTGGTCACATAGTCGTCAGCGCCAGCGGCCAGCGCCCGCACCTTGGCCTCCTCGTCACCGACCGCCGACAGCAGGATGAGCGGCATGTCGCTCCACTCGCGCAGACGGCGGCAGACCTCGATCCCGTCCATGTCGGGCAGGACGAGGTCGATGATCCCGGCGTCGGGGGTCCGCACGGCGGCGAGGTCGAGCGCCTCCTCGCCGGTGCCCGCCGGAACAGCCTCATATCCGGCGTCGCGCAGGATCACACGCAGCGCGCGAAGGATCTGGTGTTCGTCATCGCACACCAGTACCCGCGGCTTGGTGGCACTGCTCACCGGCTCACCTCCAGCGCGGGCTGGCCCTCGATCGGCAGTGAGATGACGAAGCTGGTGCCCTGTCCGGGCAGCGAATCCACCGTGATCGTCCCGCCGTTGGCCTCGATGAAGCCCTTGGCGATGGCCAGCCCGAGACCCGAGCCGGTCCAGGGGGCCGAGGCCGAGTTGCGCCCGCGATAGAAGGGCTCGAAGATCCTTTGCAGCTCGGTGGCCTCGATGCCCGGCCCCTGATCGATGACGCTGATCACGACCCGGTCTCCGGTGCGCCGCGCGTGCACCGAGACCGGGCTGTCCCCGGCGTAGCGCAGCGCGTTCTCGAGCAGGTTGGCCAGCGCCCGCTCGAGCTGGGCGGCATCGGCCCGAAACTCAGGCACGCCCGCGTCGACAACGAGCCGGACCGGTCGGCCCGGACTCCGCAGACCCTCGCTGGCCGCGGCCACGAGATCCTCGACTGAGACCCAATCGGCGCGCGGCGCCGCACTGCCGGCTTGGAGGCGGGACAGATCGAGGAGCTTGTCGACCAGGCCGGCCAGCCGGGTGCCCTCCTCCACCACGACGGCGCTGAGTTCGGCGCGCTCGGCTTCGCTGAGCGAGCTGGTCCCAAGGGCATGGCCGGCGGCGACGACCGAGGTCAGCGGCGTGCGCAGATCGTGGGAGACGGCACGCAGCAGGGCGGTCTTGATGTCATCGCTGCGCCGCAGGAGGGCCGTCTCGACCGCCTCAGCCTGGAGCGCGTCACGACGCCGGGCGATCGCCACGAGCGCTTCCAGGGTGGGCACCACCCGCCCGCGCAGGCGCTCCTCGGCATCGGCGGGCAGGTCGCGGGAGACCAGCAACGTGGCGATCTGCTCACCATCGGTGCCACGGAGGGGCAGGGCGAGACGGCGCGGGTCAGCCGCGCTCACCCCGAGCTCGAGTGCGGCGGAGCGTAGTCCCAGGCCGTCGGCGACCCGGCGTGCGGTGGTGGCCAGCGCACGCTCGGTGTCCTCGCCGCGCAGCAGCTCGCTGGCCAGAGCGGCGGCGAGGTCGGCCTCGGCCCGCCGGCCCTCGGCCTCGATGGCCCGCGAGCGGGCGAGTTCGGCGATTGTGCCCGCGGCCAGCGCGACGATGACAAAAGCGGCCAGCGAGACCCAGTTGCGCCGGTCGGCAAGCTGCAGGTCGCCGGTCGGGGGCAGGTGAAAGAAGTTGAAGGCCACGCCGCTGACCAGGGCGGTGAGAACGCCGAGGCCGAGACCCCAGTAGGTGGACACCACCAGTACGGCGGGGAGGTACACGACGCCGAGGGAGACGACCGGGGCGATGTGGCGCAATGGATAAATGGCCAGCGTGGTCAGGGCGACCGCGACGGCCGCGGCGGCCAGCCCGCCGACCGGGCTCGGCCGCCGGCCGCGTAGCGCTCCGGCGCCGGTCGGGGCCTGGGCCCGGGCGGCCATGCGCTCCCCAGTGCGCCGCCAGGCCCGCGCCGGGAACGACCTCACCGGGTCAGGCTCCCCCGTAGGCGGTCGGGGGAGCCCCGGCCGAGCGGGACGTCGCGATCTGCGTGAGCAGTTCACTGCCGGTGGTCCCGCCCAGCACGCGCAGCCGGGGCAGCCGATAGCTCTCGGTGTTCGGGCCGGCCCAGCCGGGCACGACGGTGGTCGAGCCGACATAGCCGGCCGCGCGGACCGCAGCCACGACGGTCGCGTTGTAGTGACCCGACGGGTAGCAGAACCAATTGACGGGCACTCCGTAGCGGTGGCGGATGATTTGGCGGGCGGTAGCCACCTGGTCATGCAGTCCCGCGGCGGTCAGGGTGATCAGATCGGCATGGCTGATGCCCTGGGTGTCGAGCTCCCAGCCGGCCCGGACCATCCCGCGGATCTGGTCGGCGGTGAGGCCGCCCTGGGCGGGGGGCAGTCCGCTCAGCTGCATGTTCTCATCCGCCACCCAGCCCAGCCGGCGGAGAACGGGCAGGGCGGCAATGTACTGGGAGCGGTAGCCGTTGTCGAAGGTGATGACGATCGGCTTGCCGGGCGGCAGCCGGGCGCCGTGCTGCCAGTACGCGCGCAGCTGATCGAGCGTGACTCCTGTCCAGCCTGCCGACTTGAGCGCCTGCATCTGCTGGGCGAACTCCGCCGCCGGGACGTACAGGCCCGGGAACGGGGCGCCGGGCGGCGGCGCAGCGATCACGTGGTACATGAGGATCGGGACCGGCGTGGTCCCGGGCCGTCCGCTGGCCGTGCCCAACGCCGCTGCGGTATCACCGCCGCGGGCTCGGCTCGGGGCGGGGGCGCCGGGCCGGGCGGCCCCCGGCGACCGGGATGCCGAAGACCGGTGACCGTGCCGCGCCGGGGAGCCCGGGCCACCTCCCGCGCCGGCCACCGCCATCACGGCTAGAACCGCCACGATGACCAAGGCGGCGCCGGCGGCGGCGCGACGTCGCGTCTGCCTCCGCTGCCGCTCGTAGGCCCGAGCGGCCCGGCGCGTGTGCAGTTGCTCGGAGTCCATCGAAAGACCGAGCGTATAGATTGCAACGGCGTTGCTAGAGGGCGCCGTTCAGCAGACCATCGTGCGCGATGGAATCCGCCTGGCCATCGTCTCCGCAGGAGACCCGGCGGACGCGACGATCGTCTTCGTGCATGGCTATCCAGACACCAAGGAGGTCTGGCATCCGGTCATGCAGCGTCTCGCCGCCGAGTTTCGCGTCATCGCCTACGACGTGCGGGGGGCAGGGGCCTCCAGCGCACCGCGCGGACCACAGGCCTACGGCTTCGCTGCGCTCGGCGCGGACCTCCGGTCGGTCCTCGATGCCGTTGCCCCCGGGCGGCCGGTCCATCTCGTCGGCCATGACTGGGGCGCCATCCAGGGCTGGGAGTTCGCCACCGCCGCGGCCTTCGACGGTCGCCTGGCCTCGTTCACCGCCCTGGCCGGCCCCGCGCTCGGGCATGCCGTCACGGCGAGTCGCGAGCCGCTGCGACACGGCCACGTGCTGGCCGCGCTGGGCCGCCTGCGCCGCTCGTGGTACATCCTCCCGCTGCTCACGCCCGGCGGTCCGACCGTGGTCTGGCGGGTGCTGCTCGACCGGGCGCGCTGGCGCCAGGCTTTGCAATGGGTCGAACGGGTGCCCGTCGACGACGAGTTTCCCGCGGCCACCGTCGTGGCCGACGGGCGGCACGGCGCCAACCTGTACCGCCGCAACCTCCCGCCACGCGCACTGGCAGCGGTGGGTCTGCCTCACGCGCGGGTGCCCGTGCAGCTCATCGTGCCCAGCGGAGATCGCTTCATCTCCGACTCCTACTACGAGGCCGCGGAACGAATCGCGCCCGGCCTGAGGCGCCGCACGGTCGCGGGCTCGCACTGGGCCCAGCGCGCCCGCCCGGCCCTCACCGCGCACTGGATCGGCGAGTTCGCCCGCGAGGCCACGGCCGGTCAGGTTCGTCCCGGCCGGCGCTGGCGCCGAGGCGGCGGCCTGGAGCAGCTCCAGGGACGGCTGGCGCTCGTCACCGGGGCCGGCAGCGGGATCGGCCGGGCGGCGGCGGTCGCGCTGGCCCAGCGCGGCGCGC
>JAXDGI010000091.1:0-3963 GCA_034665145.1 Solirubrobacteraceae bacterium | reverse complement strand
GCTGCGCGACGCTCAGCAAAGCGAGAACCGCCCATCGATTAGGGCTACGAACGCTTTGAGTTGGCATGGAGGCTCGACTTTCGGTTTGGCGACTCGGCCTCAGGCTCACACGCGGTCTGGTGAGCGGTCATCGTCGGATTCAGGCGATTGCCGTGTCGAGGGGATCTGTCGAAGTTCGAGCAGTTCAAGGCCGAGCATCTCGATCTGCGCAACGACGCCGAACACCGCGGACCGATCCACGAGCAAACCAGTGAGCACGGTCTCGCGGCCTTTCAGCTCGGAGACCATCGAGGGAAAGGCCGATAGGGCGGTAGCTCCGAGCCGGCCCCTTATCCGGATCGTGTACAAGTCGGGCAGCGTCGCCACAACATCATCTTGGACCCCGACCTAGTGAGCCGGCGACGCCGGAATCTGGTGATTGTGCTCGCGTTGCTTCCGCGATGTTGAGGAGCGCCCGGCTGAGAGGAGCCGCAGCCCCCGTGCGCGTTGAACGGCGGAAGAGCGGTCGCGCGCACCGAGCTTGGAATAGATGTTGCGGATATGCGTGTTGACCGTGTTGACGGAGACGTAGAGCTCTCCCGCAATCTCCGGCCGCGTCAGGTTTGTCGGCAGATATCGCAGTACGCGGAGCTCGCTTGGACTGAGCTCGTCCGGTTGCGATAGCTGCTCTCGATCGATGCTCGGGGCCGTTTCGCCTCGCAGCACGTCAACAATGTCGGAGAGAAGTGCGCCATGAGCCGTTTCGTGCCGCGGTAGCGCGTCGAGTAGCGACCAGGCGTTGGTCATCGCAAAGGGGAAGATCAGCCGGTCTGGCTCGGCGGCAGCGAGCGCTGCCTCGGCCGCGGTAGCGGCGGCGTTTCGATCCCCAAGGTGTAGGTGCGCGATGCCAGCGAGCAGATGCGTTTCAACGAGCGTGAACGCGTCGCCGGTCGGGGGCGTGACGTCCGCAACCTCTCGAAGCACGTCCAACGCACCGGCGGGGTCTCCCTCCGCCACGCAGATCACAGCGCGCGCGTTGTAGATGAAGGGTTCGGCAGCGAATCCGGTTAGCGTTTCGCGCGCCTCATCCGGCATCCCGAGCCGAGCCTGCGTGGCGGCGAGCCATCCGACGACCGGCGTCGCGAAAGCGTGCACACCTGTGAGTAGCGACTGTGCCTGCGCTCCCGCAGCGAATGCTTCGAGCGCCGCTTGATGCTGCCCGCGAGCGGCGTGCAACTGGCCCGTCACCATGTGCAGCATCACCGCGGCGGCCGGGTCAATTTGTGGCTCGGCGATCTCCCAGGCGCGGCGCAGCGCGCTCTCTCCTTCGTCGAACTCTCCCATCCAGATCGCCCAGAAGGCAACCGCCCCAAGCGCGGGCGCGAGTATCGGCCGATCGCCCAAGCCATAGCGTTCGGCCAGGGCGACCGCCTGACGCCCCCGTTCGCGCGCGGTCGTGAGCGAGACCGTCTTGGACGGGAAAGCTAGATGCGCGCGACACGCGACCTCCAGGTAGGGCCGGCCGATCGCCTGGGCGAGCGCGGCGCCCTCGGAAAGGTGCCGCTCGGCATCGTCGAATCGCCGAGACCACGTCTCGGCTATCCCGAGATTTAGCAGCGTGACCGCCCGCAGGTCGCTACCCATCGCGATCTGATCGTTCGATTCGTCCGAGATCGAAGCGTCGAGCAGGTTCACCTGCTCGATCACCTCACTGAACCGACCGCTACGCCGTGCTAGCGCCAACCGCAGAGAGGCGATCGCCACCGCAAGGCGCCGGCGGCGAGCGGGCGGAGCGCTCTGAATGTGGGACTCGGCCAGCGCCAGCTGAGCAGCCGCCTCCTCCAGCCGCCCATGGTTCAGCTCGCTTGCCGCGTGGGCTAGCGCCAGGTCCGGATGATCGGCTGATGCGCGATCAGGAAACGCCTGGAGCACCGCGTCGATCGTTCCCGCCTGCCCTTCGAGCACCCACCTAAACGAGTGGTCTGAGACTAGCCCGGCGGCATCCGGCCAGTCGCCCGCCGCGAGCGCATGCCGCACGGCCTCAACGACCTCCCCGTGGTCGGCGAACCACCGTGCGGCCCGGCGGTGGAGGTCAGGAACCTCATCGGCCAACGTTCGGCGGAGCTCCAGGCGCAAGAAATCCGCCAGCAGCTGGTGATAGCGAAACCAGGTGCGCTGAGCGTCGAGCGACACGACAAAGGCGTTGGCGTTCTCCAGCTCCAGCAGCATCTGGTCTGCGCCTGAGCGGCCTGCCAGCAGGTCGGCGAGTTCACCGTTCATCCGGTCGACAAGCGAGGTTCGTAACAGCATCCCCTGCACCTCGCTCGGCTGGCGTTCGAGCATCTCGGCCATCAGGTACTCCCCGATCGCCCTGTCGGTGCCCGAGAACTCAGCCACGAAACGCTCGGGATCCGGGTGACAGCTGAGCGAGATCACCGCCAAGCGCAGGCCAGCCGCCCAACCTTCCGCGCGCTGGTACAACGCGGCCGCGCCGGCCTCGGACAGACCAATCCCCGACGCCGTAAGCAGGCCGCGCGTCTCGCGCTCAGTGAAACGAAGATCGCCGGCCCGGATTTCGGCGATCTCGTCCGCAAGCCTGAGCTGGTGCAGCCTGATCGGCGGATCCCGGCGAGACGACAACACCACGCGCGTAGAGCTCGGCAGACTCGCGAGCAAATGCTCGAGCTCCGTGAGGGCATCAGCTGACCTCAGCTCATGGAGATCATCGATGATCAGCACGACCGGTTCCACTTGCTCGTCGAGCTCCGAAAGGACCCTCTCGGCGACATGGTCGCCGTCGATCGCAGCGATCGCCGCAGGTTGCGCCTCAGCATCGATCGAGCGCGCCGGGCTGCGAATTGCGTCCAGGACGGCGCACCAGAACCGCTGCGCGACCTGTTGATCGCGCTCGACGGACACGAACGCGACGCGATGAAGGTTGGTCGAGCGGACAGCCCACGCACGCAACAGCGACGTCTTCCCACTTCCCGGCGGCGCCGAAATGACCGTCACCCGCTTAGTCACAGCGCGATCCAGCAGCTGGAGGAGGTCATCCCGATCGAGCAGGCCCCGGGCGACGGAGACATCTCTTGAGATCGGCTGCTCTAGGTGCTCCCCAGGCTGCATCGTCGTCAAGCTCACGCTGGCGTCAACCTCGAGTCCTTCGATAAGGTGAGGTCGTCGAACGATCGTTTCGCCGGCGCCTGGACCGTCGTCCACGTTGGCCGCGCGCTCTTTACGGACACGCGCGAGTCTTGAGAGCTGCGGGGCCGACAGCGCGGAGCTCTCCGGGAGACTCACGACGCCCCCGTGCGACATCGTCTGCGGTGTGACGCACGGCCGCCCATAGCTAGCTTGCTCCAGAGCATCGCCGGGGTCACGGCTGAACCTGCGACCCGTAGCCCAGGTCGAGCCGCAGCGACTGCATGACGTGGAACGTCGTGCTCGCGGTGAAGACGTCCGCTGCTGCCAGCACGCCGGTGTACTTCTCGATCACGGGCGTTGCCGCGGCAGCCGTGATCGCGTCCAGATAGCTCCTCACTGCGGCCCAGGTGTTTCCACCGTACTTGACGAAGTACGGCGTCGGATCGACGGTGTCCAGGGCCTTCCGTGAGCTGTCGGCGATGTCTGCCATGTACTGCCGGTGGGTTGCGACGTCGTCGCGGGTCCCGAGCCGGCCCATGTGCCCGCCGATGAAGTGCTTCCACGGGTACGTGAGCGCTATGTCCGGGGCCTCGATGTAGCCCGGCACGTCCTCTGTGAGGTTGCTCTGGCACATCGGCGCCCAGCCCGGGTTGACGATGTCGACGAGCATGAGCGCGTCGTGGTCGGGTAGATGGACGAAAATGTTGTCCGGGGAGTGATTGGAGCCGTGCCAGGCCAGCTCGATGCGCTCGCCTCCGACCTCGAGGGCGCGATGGTCCTGGAAGGTCTCTTCGGGCGGTGGCCTCGCCGGGTCGTCGTCGCGGAGCAGCAGCTTCCGCG
>JAXDGI010000090.1:0-17869 GCA_034665145.1 Solirubrobacteraceae bacterium | reverse complement strand
GGTCGCGGCTCGGCCCTCAGCCGAGCTTGAGCTGGATCTCCGGGTCACCCTGCTGGGCGGTGAGCAACGCGGCGCCGAACGCGGCCAGGAGGAGGTCGCGGAGCTTTTCGCGCGGAATGTCGGCGTGCTCGGTCCAGTCGAGGATCGCGGCGTCGAGGTAACCGAGCCAGCCGCGCACGGCGGTCCGCAGCAGCGGGCGAGGCGGCTCGCCGCCGGACAGCTCCTCGAGGACCAGGTCCATCGTCCGGCCGCGGAAGCCCTCGACCAGCTCGCGCGCCTCCGGCAGCCGGGCTGCGCTCTGCATCAGGTTGGTCCAGGCCTGAGCATGGGCTTCGATCCAGGCCAGGTAGCCGTCGAGGGCTGCGGACAGCTGCTCGAAGGGCGCGCCCTCCCCGCGGGGCTCGATCACGCTCTCGAGCTCGGCCGCGGCCTCGGCGAAGGCGGCCTTGAACAGATCGGGCTTGGAGGGGAAGTAGTGGTAGAGCAGCGGCTTGGACACCCCGGCCGCGGCGGCGATCTGCCGCATCGAGATGTCCTCGTAGGCGTGCTCGGCGAACAGGGCGGCCCCGGCTTCCAGCAGCTGGCGGCGCCGCTCGTCGACCTGGAGGCGGGAGTAGGCCGGGGTGCTCATGGCCACATCATATCGACGCTACTGACCGCGGGTTGACAAGCAGCGCCACCTTGATTACCGTCGAGCTTGTCAACCGATGGTCAATAGGAGTGAGCTATGTCCGCTGCACATGCCGACACGTCCCGGAAACGCGAAGATCAACCCGAGCTGCTGACCGTCGAGCTGCCATCGGGACGGCCGCCGGGCGGTCCCCGTGGAGGGCTGTCTTTCGTGGACGTCATCGGCGGCCGGGTGCTGGCCTGGGTGGGTGGGGCGACCACGCTGCTCGGCGTCGTCTTCTTCCTGATGCTCGCGGTGTCCCGAGGCTGGATCGGCGTGGAGGCCCGCGTGGCCATGGCCGGCCTGGGCTCGGCAGCGCTGGTCGGGGTCGGGGTATGGCTGCACGACCGGCGGGCCCGGACCGAGGCCTCGCTGACCATGGTCGGCGCCGGTGCTGCTGGTCTGTTTGCCACGTGGGTCGTAGCCGGCCAGGTCTATGGGCTCGTCTCGCCGTACGTCGCGGTCGGCGGGTCGCTGATGGTCGGGGCGCTGACCACGTCGCTGGCCATCCGCTGGCGAGCGCGCACGATCGGTGCCCTCGGTCTGCTCGGTGCGCTGCTGTCGCCCGTCCTGGTCGGCGCGCCCCACACCGCGCTGGCCGTGGCCATCCTGGCCGTGGCCGCGGCCTGCGCGATGGCCGTCGTCATCCATCAGGGCTGGAACTGGCTCGGTGTGGCCGCCGTGCTCGTCAGTGCGCCGCAATGGCTGGCCTTCCTCCTGCGGCCGATGGCCGTCGGGCCGAGCGGGATCACCGCGGTCACGCTGACGACCGGCATCGCACTGGCGGTCGTCGGATGGTTCGCGGCCCTCGGGCTGGCCGGCGCGGTTGGCGCCGCGCGCCTGGCCGAAGGCTCGACACCATCGCACGGCATGCCCGCCGGCGTGGCCCTGGCCGCGCTCAGTGGCTGCCTGACGGCCGCCGCCGGCTACGTGGCGCTCACCCGGATCGCCGATCAGACCACCGGGGAGCTGTGGCTGGCCCTTGTCGCCACCGTCCACCTCGTGGCGGGCGTGGGCCGTCTGCCCTGGCTCAACCTCCCCGCCGGGCTGCGGCGGGTGTTGATCTCACTCGGGGTCCTGGCCGCCGATGCCGCCTTTGCCCTCGCCGCCCACGGCCTGATCCAGTCGGTGGGCTGGGTGGCGGGCGGTATCGCCTTCGGCTGGCTGGTGCGGCGCGCGCTGGCCGCGTCGGACACCGATGGGGCCGACCGCGCGCTGCTCGGCGCCGGGCTCGGCGGCCACCTCGCTCTCACCCTCGTACAGGCCCTGACCAGCTTGCCCCCGGACATGCTCCACGCGCCGGACACACCGGTGAGCGGGTTTCTCTCGGTGGCGTTGCTGGCGGCCGGATGTCTGGCCTGCGGTGAGCTCATCGGACCGCGGGCCACGCTGGTCCGGCGTCTTCTCAACCGCGCCGGGGTCGCTGCGATCGCCTACCTGACCATCGGCACCCTGGCCGGGTCGGCCCTTGTGGCGGCGTGGGCGCTCGAGGGTGCTGCCCTCATCCAGCTCGCCCGCCGCCAGGATGATCCCCTCGCACTGCCCGCGGGTCTGGCCTTTCTCGGCCTGGCCGGCCTGCACGCCACGGTTGTCGAGGCACCGCCGATCGCGCTGCTCACCGGCGCCGCCAGCCTCCGGGCGGCCGCCGAGGCGCTGGGTGTGCTCATCATCGCCCTGCTCAGCGTGGCCTGGCGGGAGGCGGTGCGCTGGCGACCCTGGCTCCTGGTCGCCGCCGGGGCCGCGCTGTACCTGATCTCAGTGACGATCATCACCGCCTTTCAGCCGGCGGCCGGAACGGACTTCTCCATGGTGCTCGATCTCACCGTCCGCCAGCAGGGACAGGTGCTGCTCAGCGCCTGTTGGGGCACCGTCGGCGTCGCCGGGCTGATCCTGGGCCTGCGACGAAACACCGCGCTGGTGCGTGACGTCGCGCTCGGGCTTCTGCTTCTGACAATCGGCAAGGTCTTTCTCTATGACCTGTCGACCCTCACGTCGGTCTACCGCGTGGCCTCGTTCATCGGCCTGGGGCTGCTCCTTCTCGGGGGAGCGTTTGCCTACCAGCGACTGCGCCCGCCGCCGCTGCCCGACATGCGCAGCGTGGCCCGGGCCGAGCGGTGACGGACCCGCGCCGGACCCACGCCGTGCCGCTCGGCTCAGCGGCCGCCCTGGGCGAGCTCGGACACGGGCTGCCACTCGCGCCAGGTGGATAGGCGACTCTCGTAGTCGCGCTCGGCGATGGCGAGCGGCGCGGTGCCGAGGAAGACGCGCAGGGGCGGCTCATCTGCGTCGACGACGCGCAACACGGCCTCGGCCGAGGAGACCGGATCGCCCTGGGTGTTGCCGGCCCGGCGCTGCCGGGAGGCCTCGTGCATCGGCGCATAGGCGTCAAGGGCGTCGGCGTGGCGGGCCGAGGATCCGCCCCAATCGGTCGAGAACCCACCGGGCTCGATCAGCGTGACCTTGATGCCGAAGTCCTTGACCTCGGCGGCCAGCGCCTGACTGATCCCCTCCAGGCCCCATTTGGAGGCGTGATACATGCCGATGCCCGCAAAGGCCGAGATGCCGCCGATCGAGGACACCTGGAGGAAGTGGCCGGCGCCCTGCTCGCGCAGGAAGGGCAGGGCAGCCTGGGTGACCCAGAGGGCCCCGAACAGATTGGTCTCGATCTGGGCCCGGGCCTCCTCTTCGCTCAGCTCCTCGACCATGCCGAACTGTCCGTAACCCGCATTATTGACGACGATGTCGAGCCGGCCGAAATGCTCGTGCGCCTGACGGACGGCGTCAAACACCGCCGAACGATCGGTCACGTCCAGAGCCATCGGCAGCAGTGCCTCGCCGTACTTCTCTTTGAGATCGTCCAGCGTGCCCGGATCCCGGGCCGTGCCGGCGACGCGATCACCGCGCTCCAGCGCGGCGATCGCCCATTCGCGGCCAAAGCCGCGCGACGTTCCAGTGATGAACCATGTCTTATTAGCCATGATTCTGAGGTTAGTACCGGGTCTCGGCCGCGGAGACGGGGTCTATGAGCGCCCGGTCCCGGCCCCGCAGACGGGGTCTATGAGCGCCCGGTCCCGGCCCCGGAGACGGGGTCTGTGAGTACCGGGGTCCCGGGGCCGGAGACGGGGTCTAGGCGGTGAAGCCCAGGATGAGCTGTGCCGTCTCGAGCGGGACATCGAGCTGAGGGCAGTGGCCCACGCCGTCGAGCTGGACCCAATCCGCGGTCGGTGTCCATTCGTCCTGATAGCGCGCCGCGGCCGATGGCCAGCGCAGGATCCGATCCTCGGTGCCCCACACGATCCGGACGGGGCAGACGATCGCCTCGGGGTCGAGCGTCCAACCGTGTTCGGCGGCGTAGCCGAGCAGTGCGGGGAGACCATCGCAGGCGGCGACGCCACGGATCTGATGGGCGATCAGCTCGGGCGGGATGTGCTCGAAGTTGACGGCCACGTACTCGGTGGCCGTACGTCGGCCCTCCGGCGATGCCACGATCGCCTCGGCCTGAACCGCCGCCATCTTGACCGCCTGCTGGAGGCGCAGGAAGTAGTCATGGGTGTCCTGCTGGGAGGAGTCGTTCATTCTCCAACCGCCGCCCGGGGCCAGCGCGACCACGCTGCGGGCGCGACCGCGCGCGGCCAGCTGCAGCGCGACGAAGCCGCCCAGGCTGTTGCCGGCGATGTGCGCGGTCGTAAACCCGGCCGCATCCATCGCCCGTTCGACCCCGTCGGCCAGCGTGGCCACGGTGACCGGATCCGTCAGCGGCGGCCCGCCCGCATGTCCCGGCAGCGTCGGCGCCAGCACCTCGTGGCGGCGCTCGAGCTCGGGCAGGACCAGCTCCCAGGTTCGCCACGTGTCGACCAGGCCGTGCAGGCAGACCAGGGGAGGCCCCGAACCGCCGCGGTGCTGAGGGGAGAACCGATCACGCACGGCGGCGCAACCTACCCGGTCTAGCCTTCGCTCGCGCCGCGCCCCGTGAGAAGACCGACTCGTTCAGAAGCCGAGCGGGCGCCGTGCCCCGATGAGAAGACCGACTCGTTCAGAAGCCGAGCGCGCGCCGTCCCCCCGTGAGAAGAACGGCTCGTCCAGAAGCCGAGCGCTGTCGGCATGACGCCAGCGCCCGCCGGGTAGCGTCAACCCATGACCACGCCCCAACGGCCCACCAACCGCGTCCTCGTGCTCTTCGGGGCCACGGGCGATCTGGCTGCCCGCAAGCTGTTCCCCGGCTTCTTTCACCTATATCGCGAGAAGATGATGCCCGAGGACTTCCGCATCATCGGCTCGGGCCGCCACTCCCCGGGCAGCGATGACGAGTTCCGCGACACGATCCACGCCGCGCTCGAGCGGCACGGCCGCCTCGAGCTCGACGAGCGCTGGGACGAGTTCGCGGCCAAGCTGAGCTTCGTGGTCTCCTCAGCCGACGACGGTCAGGATCTGGCCAGCGCGGTCAGCAAGGCTGAGGAGGAGATTGGCGCGGAGGGCCAGCGTCTTGTCTACCTCTCGGTGCCGCCCACCGCGACCAAGGACATGGCCCAGATGCTGGGCGCGACCGGGATCGCCGACAACTGTGCGCTGGTCGTCGAGAAGCCGTTCGGACACGACCTGGCCAGCGCTCGCGAACTTAACGCGGCCCTGCATGAGGTCCTGGACGAGGAGGACATCTACCGGATCGACCACTTCCTGGGTAAGGAGGCGGCCCAGAACATCCTGGTGGCCCGCTTTGCCAACGGCATGCTGGAGCCGATCTGGAACCGCGACCACGTTGCCTACGTCCAGGTCGATGTGCCCGAGGAGATCGATATCCAGGGCCGGTCCGGGTTCTACGAGCAGACCGGTGCCTTCCGCGACATGGTCGTCACCCACCTGCTGCAGATCCTGGGCATCGTGGCCCTCGAGCCACCCTCCCGGATCGATGCCGAGTCTCTGCACATGGAACGCACCAAGTTGTTCGACGCACTGCGGCCGATCGATCCCGACCGCGTGGTCTTCGGCCAGTACAAGGGGTACCGCGACGAGGACGATGTCGCCGATGACTCGCAGGTGGAGACCTTCGTGGCCCTCGAGGTGCGCGTCGACACGTGGCGCTGGAGCGGGGTGCCCTTCTACCTGCGCACCGGCAAGGCCCTGGCCGAGGGACGCCGTACGGTCACCATCGGCTTCACCGAGGCGCCCCTGCGCCTGTTTCCCCATCACGCTTCCCAGGACAAGCCTCGGCCCAGCGAGCTGGTCTTTGAGCTCTCCGACGACCCGACGGTCCGTATCGAGGTCCAGGCCAAGATTCCCGGGCCGGTCATCGATCTGGGCCGCGCGGCGTTGACGCTCGACGTCCAGCAGGCCTTTGACGGCGCCGACGGACTGGAGGCCTACGAGCGGCTGCTGCACGACGTGATGCTGGGTGAGCGCCTCCTGTTTACCCGCAGCGAGCAGATCGAGCGCCTCTGGGAGGTCGTTGCGCCGGTACTCGAGGACCCGCCCGAACCGCAACCGTACTCGCCCGGGTCCTGGGGCCCCGAGGCGGCCCTGAAACTGTGCGGGGACCCGGGCTGGAGACTGCCCGACAGCGACTGATCAGCGGGCCGCGCGTGTCTCCACGACGGAGCCGTGCGGCCGGTCAGGCCGCGGCCAGCGCCTCGTTGAGCGCCTCGAGGTCATCGGCGCTCGGAATCCACCGGGCCGCGCCGGTGTTGGCGCGCACCTGCTCGGGTCTGGTGGCCCCAGCGATCACCGACGAGACCGCCTCGCGGGTGAGCAGCGCGCCGATGGCGACCGCGATGAGGGGGACACCGCGCGCATCGGCATAACGTTGCAGTGACTCGACGACCGCGAACTGCTCGTCTGAGCCGATCTCGTCGCGTCCCGAGAGTCGCGCTCCGTCGGGTCCGGGCTCGCCCCGCCGGTACTTGCCCGTGAGCAGGCCCGAGGCCAGCGGGAAGTAGGGCACAAAGCCGATCCCCAGCTCCTGACAGAGGGGGAGCACGTCATCCTCGGCGTCGCGGACCAGGAGGCTGTATTCGTTCTGGACTGCTGTGAACGGGGTGAGAGCGTTCTCGCGCGCCGCGCTGTCGGCCTCGCGCAACTGATCGGCATCGAAGTTGGAAGCACCGAACCCGCGGATCTTGCCCGCGGTGAGCAGTTCCTGGAGCGCACCGAGCGTCTCTCCGACCGGGGTCACCCCATCGGGCTGGTGGTACCAGTAGTAATCGACGAAGTCGGTCTGCAGGCGCCGCAGCGAGTTGTCAATCGCCTGCATGATGTAGCCCCGGGAGCCACGCGGGCCGAGCCCGTCGCCCATGTCCATCCCGAATTTGGTGGCCAGGATGACCTCATCCCGGCGCCCCTGCAGGACCTGGCCGAGCAGTTCCTCGCTGGCTCCGGAGCCGCCGTAGATGTCGGCCGTGTCCAAGAAGGTGATGCCCTCGGCGAGAGCGGCGTCGACGACGGCTCGGGTGCCCTCGAGGTCCAAACGCCGGCCGAAGTTATTGCAGCCAAGGCCGACGACGGGCACGTTGAGGCCGGAGGCGCCAAGGGGGCGAGGGGGAATCTGCGGCATGCCATGGGTATACCAGCGCACCGGGCGCTACGCTTCTCGCCGCCGATGGGCACGCTCACCTTCACCACGACTCTGGTCAAGCGCGGGCCAGGTGTGGCTGTGGTCCTTAACGAGGGCCAGGTGGCCGCAATCGGCGAGGGGGCCAGACGCTTCCCGGCTGCCGCGACGATCAACGGCGAGACCTGGCGCTCCACCGTCGTGCGAATGCGCGGGGAATATCTGCTCGGTCTCAGCAAGGCGGTTCGGGCGCAGGTCGGTGCCGACGCCGGGGACGGCGTCGAGGTGACCGTCGCCCTGGACACAGAGGAGCGCGTCGTCGAGGTGCCCCCCGAACTGAGCGCGGCGCTGGCTGGGGATGCGCGGGCCAGGGCCGCCTACGACGGCCTGGCCTACACCCACCGCCAGGAGTTCGCTCGATGGGTGGGGGAGGGCAAGCAGCCGGACACCCGCCTGCGTCGTGCCGCCCGGGCGCTGGAGATGCTGCACTCCGGACAGACCCGGAGTTGACGTCAGATCGACTTGGTCAGGATCTGTCCGCGCCAGCCGCGCAGATCAAACCGGCCGTGACGGCAGAAGCCCTCACGCTCATAGAAGGTGACCAGCCGGGGAGAATCGGCCCAGCAGTCGACCCGAACCATGCGGCGTCCTCGTTCCCGGGCCATCTGGCAGGCGAGATCGAGCAGCCGGGCACCGATGCGCTGGCCAGCCAGTCGCCGCGAGCTGATGAGGAGAACGACGTAGAGCTCGGGCACCGGGTTGCCCGGCACGTAGGGCGGGCATGGGCCGGCGGCCACGGCGCCGACGATCCGGCGTTCGTGCTCGGCGATCCGGACCTCGTTGTCGCGCAGTGTCTCGTGGACGCGGTCGCGCATGTCGGGGCGGGCGGAGAAGGGCTGCTCCCCCCACTGGCCCGACAGGCCGCGCGGGACGAGCCAATCGATCGCCTCATCGAACAGAGCCAGGACCCCCGCCTCGTCCTCAGTCCCCCCTGGTCGGATCGTGAGCTCGACCACCTCCGCAAGTTCTACCGGTTTACGGTTCAGCAGCGAGGCACCGGCCGCCAGGCCGGTGGGGAACTGCACCTAGGATTCTCGCCGTGACCCTGGTCAGCGAGATCCTCGCCCGCCGGATGCGGCTCATCGCCGCGGAGACGACCGATGTCCGGCGCGACCGCGATTTGCCCGCGGAGATGGACGATGGCGTCATTCTGCTCGCTGACCGGTGGGTAGCGCGCGAGCGAGCGCGACGTCCGGCGCCGACGGTCCTGGTCCGTGCACCGTACGGGCGCGGCTCGTTCGTCGGGCTGATGTTCGGGCGACTGTTGGCCGAGCGCGGCCTGCAGGTCGTAGTCCAGAGCGTCCGGGGCACGTTTGGTTCCGGAGGGCGCTTTTCGCCGTTTGACGAGCGAGCCGACGGGCTGGCCACTCTGCGCTGGCTGCGAGAGCAGCCGTGGCATGAGGGTCGTGTTGGCATGTTCGGCCCTAGCTACCTGGGCTTTGTCCAGTGGGCAGTGGCCGCCGAGGCCGGCGATGACCTGGCCGCACTGACCGTCCAGGTGAGCGCGTCGCAGTTCTATGACCAGACGTACACTGGGGGCAGCATCTCGCTCGAGAACACCGCCTCCTGGATGACCGTGCTCGCTGTCCAGGAGGGGCGGTGGGGGCCGCTGGCCATCGAACGCGCCGTCCGGAGGCTGCCGCCGCTGCTGACCGAGCTTCCCCTCGGTGAGCTCGATGTGCGGGCCACCGGTGCCGAGGTCGACTGGTTCCGCGAGGCGTTGGCCACCCCGGGGCGCGCGGGCGGCTACTGGTCTGCGCGCGACTACTCGGCCGGTGTGCCGAACGTGACTGCGCCGGTCCAGTTCGTGGGCGGCTGGTACGACATCCTGCTGCCCTGGATGCTCGACGACTTCGCTGCGCTGCAGGCCGCGGGGCGCCGGCCGCAGCTCACGATCGGGCCGTGGAGCCACACCTCGCCGGGTCTCGCCGCACGGGGCCACCGCGACGGCATCGCCTGGCTGCGCGCCCATCTGCTCGACGACGATCGACTGCTGCGCCCCAGTCCGGTCCGGATCCTCGTCACCGGCGAGCGCGAGGGGGGAGGCTGGCGCGATCTCGAGACCTGGCCCCCTCCCGGCACCCAGGAGCGCCGGCTGTGGCTGGGAGCGGGAGGCCGTCTCAGCGAGGAGTCTGCCCGCGAGGACGGGGACGTCACCCGCTACCGCTACGACCCGGCGGATCCAACCCCTGCCGTGGGAGGCCCGGTGCTCCTGGCTCGCAAGCCAGTGCTCGACAACCGGGCGCTCGAATCGAGAGCGGATGTCGTCACGTTCACGACCGAACCGATCTCGGCCACGGTCGAGGCCGTCGGCGGTGTCTCGGTCGACCTGTGGGTGCGCAGCCAGGCGGCGTCGTTCGACATCTTCGCCCGGGTGTGTGATGTCGATGCCGAGGGGGGCTCGTGGAACGTGTGCGACGGCCTGGCCCGGGTCGCGCCGGACACCGGGCCCGGCAACGGCACCCGCGAGGGCGACGGGACAACCGCGGTCCGCGTCTCACTGTGGCCGATGGGCCACCGCTTCGCTGCCGGACACCGCATCCGGTTGCAGGTTTCTTCCGGCGCCCATCCTCGCTACGCCCGGAATCCCGGGACGGGTGACGATCCGGCCACCGCCACCGAGCTGCGCGCCGTGGACATCGAACTTGTCCACGACCGCGAGCATCCGTCCGCGCTGCGGCTGCCCAGCGCCTCAGTGACTGCGGCCGGCGGGCGCGTCGCCGCGGCTGCCGCCACGGTCTGAGCGAGACCGGCGGCGTCCCGAGCCGCGAGGACCCTGATGGCGCTGGCCACGCTGCGGGCCGCCGCGACCACTGGGTTTGCCGGCCGGACGCGAGCCGGCGGGCCGCCCCGCTCTGCCCGGTGCCACCCCGCCGCCGAGCCCATGCTCGATGCCGAGCACCCCAGCCATGCGGCTCATGTCGGCCCGCTCATGGGTGTCCACGAAGGTGATGCCGATTCCCGAGCGTCCGGCGCGCCCGGTGCGCCCGACGCGATGGACATAGCTCTGGTGGCCGTCGGGGGCATCGAAGTTGATCACGTGGGACACGCCCGCAACATCGATGCCGCGCGCGGCGACGTCGGTGGCCACCAGGGTGTCGACCGCGCCGGACTCGAACTGGGCCAGGGCGCGCTCGCGCTGGCGCTGGGACTTGTTGCCGTGCATGGCCACCGAGGCCACGCCCCGGGCGCCGAGGCGCTTGACCAGGCGGTCAGCGCCATGCTTGGTGCGTACGAAGACCAGCGTGAGGTCGCGGTCGCGCTCGAGCTCGGAGATCAGAGCCTCGATCTTGGCCTCCCCGGAGACGGGGACGAAGCGATGCTCGATCTCGGCGGCGGCACGCCGCTCGGTTGAACCTTGCTCGTGCAGGACCGGGTTCTGGGTGTACTCGCGAGCGGCGCGGCCGGCCTCTCCGTCCAGCGTGGCCGAGAAGAACAGCGTCTGGCGCTGCTTCGGGCAGGCGGCGACGATCCGGTTGACGGCCGGGCGGAAGCCCATGTCGAGCATGCGGTCGGCCTCGTCGAGGACGAGCATGCGGATCCGGTCGAGCCGGAACGCCCCGCGGGCCAGCTGGTCCTCGAGACGGCCTGGCGTGGCGACGATGATGTGCGACTGGGCGGCCTCGCGGCCCTGCTTGACGAGGCCCACGCCACCGTAGACGGCGGTGATGCGCAGCGCGCGGGCGTGGGCGACGGAACGCAGATCGGCGGCGATCTGGGTGGCCAGCTCCCGCGTCGGGGCGAGAATGAGCGCGGCGGGACGTGGCCCGTCGGCCTTGATGCGGTCGACCAGGGGAATCCCGAAGGCCAGGGTCTTACCTGAGCCCGTGGGGGAGCGGGTGAGCACGTCGCGCCCGCCCAGGACATCCTCGATAACCAGGCTCTGCACGGCGAAGGGTGCGGTGACGTCCTGGGCGGCCAGGGCGTCGACGACCGCTCGGGACACGCCGAGTTCGGCGAATGAAGACATTAAAATTGTTCAACTCCTAGGGCGGCAACAGGGGCCGCGACGGATTCGGGAGGCGATGGCTGACCCGAACCGCTCTCTGCGGGACCCAAGCGAGCTGCCTCGCGGCCGACGGCGTCGACCGACAGCCCCTGAAGGTAGCAGCTGGTTAGACGGCAGCCGAGGCCTGCACCCCATCACCCACCGCGATGACGCCGCCCTCCAGGATGTCCGCCCGCAGGCCCCCTCGGTGCACGAGCTCCCGCAGCACCGGACGCCCGGCGTAGCGCTGCATGACGGTGCACGGTTCGCACAGGCGCATCCCCCGACAGCGCACGGCGCCGATCGTGAACTCATGCCCGACCAGCCGGTTGAGTGCGACGCCCCGCGTCACAAGGTTGCGGCGATGGTCATCCGGGGATAGCGGCGGGGCAAACGACTCGCACACCTCAGCCTCGATCAGGGTCAGGGCGCTCCCCGACGGCCCCGAGGGAAATGTCCCGCGGCCGCTGACATGCCGGTCACCCTCGAGCCCACGACCGGCCAGCGCGCGAACCTCGTCGCGTGCCTGAGCGGCTTCGCCCGCTGACGGAGCGATCCAGATGCGCTCGACCGTGCCGGCGCCGGCCGGGGCGGACGGGCGTTCGGGTCGGGCTAGGGCGATGTCACCGGCCGCCACCACAAAGCCGTGAGTGAGCCATCGGTTGGGAATCTCCTGCCCATCACCGGCCGGGTCCCAGATCACCCCCGAGGGAACGCCGAACATGACCACGAAGCGCGTGGGCCCCGCGTCCGCCTCGGCCGGCGGATTCACCCGAGCGATCCATGGGCCCGCCCACGTGAAGGTGGGCGGATCGGCGATCCGGGCCAGGCCGAGCCCGAGGCTACCCAGCCACCGCGAGACGTTGAAGCCAGCCGCCGGATCCTCGTCGGCTCCGATCACCGGCAGCGGTTCACGGCCCAGCTCGATCACGCTGGCCAAACAGGCCAGAAAGGAGTCGGCCTCGAGGGACCGAACGACGCCCGGCAGGGGGGTCGGATTCATCAGGTGGCAGGCTATCCTCACGGCGCGCCGCCGCACCATGAGCGAATTCACGTCCACCCCAGACTTCGCACCGGTCGTCCTCACAGGCGAGCTCGACGCTGCCCGGGTGGCCGCGATCGGAGCCGGCGCTCGGATCGAACTCGATCCCGCCGCACTGGCCCGGGTGGCCCGCAGCCGGGCCGTACTGGAGACGATCCTCAGCACGGGCACTCCGGTCTACGGGATCAGCACCGGCTTCGGGGCCCTGGTTTCGAACACCGTCGCCCCGGAGCTGCAACGCCACCTGCAGATCAACCTCCTGCGCAGCCATGCCGCAGGGACGGGTCCCGACCTCCCCGCCGACGTCGTGCGGGCAGCGATGGCGGTGCGCGCCAACGGCCTGCTGCTCGGCCATTCCGGGACGCGTCCGGTCGTCATTGAGCGCCTCGTGGCGCTGCTCAACGCCGGTCTGGTCCCGCGCGTGCCGCGCACGGGATCGCTCGGGGCCAGCGGCGACCTGGCCCCCTCGGCCCACGCGTTCTTGCCGCTGCTCGGCGAAGGGGAGGTCTTCACCCCCGACGGTCGGCTGCTGGGCGGAACCGATGCGCTGATCGCGGCCGGTCTTGAGCCCCTGGAACTGGAGAGCAAGGAGGGGCTGGCGCTCATCAACGGCACCCATTTCATGAGCGCGATCGGCGCGCTGCTGGCCGGCCGCGTGGCGCGACTCCACGACACCATCGACCTGGTCACCGCGGCGACGATCGAGGCCCTCCGGGGTGCCCTTCCCGCGTTTGATCCGCGCGTGCACCGGTTGCGCCCGCTGCACGGACAGGCGGCCAGCGCGGCCAACATCGGTGCCGCCCTGTCGGGGTCGACCCGGATCGCCGGGCCGGGCGCCGGACGCCTCCAGGACGCCTATTCGCTGCGCTGTGCCGCCCAGGTCCACGGCGCAGCTCGCGAGGGATGGCGCTTTTTCGCCGAGCTGGTGCATGCCGATCTCAACGCGGTCACCGACAACCCGCTCGTATTCGACGATCCGCCCGAGGTCATCTCGGCCGGCAACTTTCACGGTCAGGGGCTGTCGCTGGCCTTTGACACGCTGCGTCTTACGCTGGCCGACCTGGGCTCGATCTCCGAACGGCGCACGTTCCGGCTGCTGTCCCCGACGCTCAATGGACGTCTGCCCGAGTTTCTCACCCGAGATGCGGGAACCTCGAGTGGCTACATGGTGGTCCAGTACACCGCGGCCGCACTCGTAGCCGAGCTGCGGGCCCTGGCTCATCCGGTGAGCGTCGACAGCATCCCCACCTCCGACAACCAGGAGGATCACGTCTCCATGGGCATGACGGCCGCGCTGATGGCCCTCGAGGCGGTCGACCGGCTTGAGCGGGTGGTGGCCATCGAACTGCTGTGCGCCTGTCAGGCGCTTGACTGCGATCCCGGCCAGCCCGGACAGACCGTGGCCCGGCTCCATGGCGCGGTGCGGGCACGGGTGGCGCCGCTCGAGGCCGACCGGCCACCAGCCCGTGATCTCGAGGCAGTGCTGCCCCTGATCAGCGGCGGGACCGTGGCCGGCCTGCTTGCCGTCGTCGGCGCGGGCGGGCCGGCTGGGGCGCCGATGAAGCCGGCGCCCGGGTCTCAGCGCTCGCCGTCGTAGTAATCGACGTGGCCATCGCCGCGGCGGAGCATGAACTTATCCTCCGCGCGCCCGGTCCAGACCCCGATCTTGTCGCTGTCGGGATATACGGCCACCGACGGTTCCCGGGCGCTGGAGAACATGAGCACGCGCGCCGTTTCGGTGCCGCGGTTGATCAGTTGATGCGCTCCGTCGGGGCCGGCCGGAAAGCAGACGAGGGCGCCGCCCGCCACCGTCTCGGTTCCGGCGGGCGTGCGGAGCTCCAGTTCGCCCTCCAGGATGAGCAGCCACTCCTCGACGAACTCGTAGTGGTAGGGACAGAGACGCTCGCCTGGCGGCATCTCATAGGCCTTGACGATGTTCTCGCTGCCCCCCGTGCGCTCTCCGACCCGGGCTATCCCCGAGCGGTAGCCGGCGGGATCGCTGTCGTCGTATTCGTAGGGGTCAGAGAAGACGTTGGCCCGGTCCATCGGCGCGGGTCGATCAGCCGACGATGCGGAAGACGCCCCGCATGAACGGGTGGATCCGGCAGAAGAACGTGTAGGTCCCCGGCTTGAGGGACTTCGGCGTGCTCCAGCGAAGGCGATCCGCCGCGGGCGTCCCGACCCCGAGTTGAGCGGAGTCATAGCCACCCTTGCCGTTGGCCAGGGGATAGGAGATACCGGTGTTCAACCCGCACGGGTTCTGACACGCGGTGACGGTGTGGAACACCGAAACCAGGTAGGCCGGGCTCGGATCCAGCGGGTTGCCCGGCGAGAGGGGGCTGGCATCGTCGTTGATGAAGGTGAGCGAGTGGCCCTTGTGCACGGTGGGGATGCAGCGGTTGGCGCCTGTCGCGGTGAAGTCACCGGGGTTGTACATGAAGGACGAGATCGTCACCTGGTTGCGGTTGCACTGCGGGAACGTGGCCGGGTTGGGACCGACCGAGTAGGCGCCGCCGTGGTTGTTGTCCTCGGCCAGGTGGCCGTGGGTGACGTGGCCGGTCTCGTTCAGCTTGTGCGTGAAGGGGTCGATCCCGCCCTGGGTGTCCCAGGACTCCCACGCGACCATGATCCCCATCGACTCATACCAGGAGGCCCGTCGCGTCTCGTACGTGCTGCTGATCCGCATCACGTCGCCGGCCTTGACCTGCGGGCGCCAGCTCGGCGCGGTGGCCGTCATGGCCATGTCCCACGAGATCGGGCCACGCTTGTCGAAGTAGTGCGCGTAGGAGCGAAAGAGGCGGACCGAGTCTGGACCGCTGGTGCCCTTGACGGCACCCGCGAACGGTCTCACCCCGGGACGGATCAGGTCGAGATCGTCATACAGGCCACCGGGATGCAGGTGGCCCGCCGTCCCGATCAGCGTGCCGGGATGATCGACCGTGAACTGGTCGAGGGCCGGGCCGGGGCCGTACGGGTTCTTGGCCATGTCCGGGAAGGTGAACCTGCCATTGCGCCCGCTGTGGCGATGAACGTCGAACACCGGGTAGAGGTGGTGATCCATCACGTCCATCCAGATCGGATGCACGGCGGTGATCCCCGCCGCCGCCGGAGCGCTGTCGGGCACGAAGTCGATCGTGTAGTTGACGTACACGTGGGCGGCCTTGGCCGTGAGGTTGTGGATCATGTAGTTGAAGACCCAGAAGTCCTTGGCGCCGATCGGGTACCCGTAGCCCTGGGGGAACTCGTAGACCGTCTTCTCCTCGCCGGAGGCCATGAAGGGGTAGAAGCCCCCGAGGTTGGCGTTGCCCTCACCCTGGCCAGCCGCCCCGTTGCTCAGCCAGACCCCATGATGCAGGTGGATCACGTCAACCCGCGGGATCTTCCCGCAGCACTTGCCGTTGGGCCGCGTGTAGCGCAGGTTGGGGACCATGCGGACCATGAATCCGTTGACGTGCGGCTTGGGCACGTGGGCTGCGTCAACGAGGATCAGGTTGGCACCCGGACGGACCAGATACGGGCCGGCGTTGAAGTGCAGCCTCTGCATGCCCGGGTAGCGCGCGCCGTAGGCCAGGGCCGAGGGCGCCGAGGCCGCCGCGCTCACGACGGCCACCAGAATTCCGAGAATGATTCGCTTCACGCCTGCACCCCTTGTCGCCCTCCTCCGAGGGACGGCATTCAATCACGCCGCCGGGCGGGGGACAAAAGCCGTGAAAACGGTCGCCCGATTACCGCGGCCCTGGGCGCGCCCTAATCGGAGCGGGAGTGCGCTACCAGGCCTGGGTGCCGCCGCAATGCGGGCAGTCGACCGACGTCGACACCGGGGCGGCAAACACGTACCCACAGCCGCAGCTGTAGACGGCCTGGTCCTGCGGCGCCCCGGCGAGGCGCCGGCGTGTCGCGGCCGTGTGTTGGCTGCCCGGGCTCGCTTCGCTGCCGGTGCTCGCCGTCGACTCGGGGCGAGCGCGCATTTCGCTGCGCTCGGCGACTCGCCCCAGTCGCCCTTCGCGGTAGCGCCGCATCCGCCCGGCGCTGATTTTGGATCGAACTGTCACTGTCATTGTGAGGAACGGCCTCGCCTGCCAAAGGTTTCGCGATCCGGCCTTAAATCCCTGGCTGTTAACAGAACAGCAACCTGACGCCCCTCCGGGACCGAAGCGAGGCCGGTCTGAGCGGGCCCGCACCGCCAGACCAGGGCGCGACCGGGGGTGGGGGGTCGCCCCGCGCGGCGCTGAGGCCCGCCTGGCTACGCGGTCGCTTGGCGGGCGCGTGTGGGACAATCGCGGGACGCATGGACCCAAGTCGCAAGCGCGCGATCCGCCTCACGATCGCTCTCACCGTTGCCCTGCTTCTGGCCTCGGCCCTCGTGTACACGAGCTTCGCCGCGGGTCGAGAGGAGCTGACCGCCTCCCAGCTGCTCAAGCGCGCCCATCCCGGAACTGCCTACATCCTGGCCGGCACGGTGCTCGACAATTCGGTGCAGCGAGAGGGATCGGTGCTGCGTTTCCGCGTCCGCGACCCCAAGCTCAAGGAGTCGGTGGCGGTTCGCTATACCGGCGAGGTGCCCGACCCATTCGCCGCGGGGCGGGCCGTCCTGGTCACGGTGCGCGACGGCGGTGCCGCCGGTTTCATCGGTGAGCCCAATTCGCTGACCACCAAGTGCCCCTCGAAATATCAGGCCGCGTCGGGCTCGTATTGATGGCGGTCGGCGACGCCAGGCCCACGACCGCGGAGGCCGTTAGCTGATGGCCGCCGTCGGGCGTCTGCTGCTCATCCTTGGTCTCATGACCACGCTCTACGGCCTCGGTGCCTCGCTCTACGGGGCCCGCCGAGGCGGCCGGGCGTGGGTCGACTCCGGCCGCCGGGCCATGTACGTGCTGTGGGGGATGGCGGCGATCGCCTTCGTGATCCTCGACGTCGCATTTGTCAGCTCGAACTTCTCCTACAACGTCGTCGCCACCGGTTCGAGCACGACGACGCCGACGCTCTACCGGGTGGCGGCAATCTGGTCCACGCAGCAGGGCTCGCTCCTGCTCTGGCTGCTGCTGCTCTCGGGCTGGTCGAGCCTGGCCCTGTTTCTCACCCGGCGCCGCGTGCGCGAGATCGCTCCCTACGCGCAGGCCACGCTGTTCACGATCACCGCGTTTTTCAGCGGGCTGCTCGTGTTCTTCGCCAATCCCTTCGCCACCAGCTCCGCGCCGCCGGCCGAGGGAGCCGGCCTCGATCCGCTGCTGCGTCACACGACGATGATGGTCCACCCGCCCATGCTGTACTCGGGCTACACGCTGATGATGGTGCCCTTCGCGTTTGCCGTGGGGGCCTTGGTCAGCGGCCGCCTGAGTGCGGAGTGGATTCAGGTCACCCGGCGGTTCGCGCTGGCCGCCTGGCTGTGTCTGGGCTTCGGCATCCTGCTCGGGGCGCGGTGGTCCTACACCGAGTTGGGGTGGGGCGGCTACTGGGCCTGGGATCCGGTTGAAAATGCGGCGCTGATGCCGTGGCTGTGCGCCACCGCCTTCATCCACTCGATCATGATCCAGGAGAAGCGGGGCATGCTGAAGGTGTGGAACGCCT
>JAXDGI010000089.1:0-2587 GCA_034665145.1 Solirubrobacteraceae bacterium | reverse complement strand
AGCAGGGGCTCAAGTACGTGGCCTGGCGCAACAACACCTTCGCCCTGCACGTGCACGTGGGCGTTCAGGGAGCGGACCGAGCCGTGCGTGTGTGCGACCGACTGCGCCCGGTGCTGCCGATCCTCCTGGCCATCTCGGCCAATTCGCCCTTCCTCGATGGGCAGGACTCAGGCCTGCAAACCGCCCGGAGTCAGATCTTCACGAAGAGCTTTCCCCGCTGCGGGATCCCGGACGCCTTCGGCAGCTGGGAGGCCTATGCCGATTACATCGCCTTTCTGGCCCGGACCCGGTCGATCATCGAGTTCACCCAGGTTTGGTGGTCGATCCGCCCCCACTTCTCCTTCGGCACCGTGGAGGTGCGGATCTGCGACGCGCAGACCACCGCGTCGGAGTCGGAGGCCCTGTCGGCGCTGATCGTGGCCTGCGTCGCTCAGGCCGCCCGCGACCTCGATGACGGGGTCCCGGTCGACGATCTGCCGCGTCGTCTGATCGAGGAGAACCTCTGGCGCGCGATTCGCTACGGCGTGGATGGCGAGCTGATCGACCTCGAGCGCCAGGAGCTCTATCCGGGCTCCGAGGCACTCGAGCGGCTGCTCAGCTGGTCAGCCCCGGCGCGCGCCGAGCTGGGGCTCGACGTCGCGCTCCCGCCGCTGGGCGGCGCGCAGCGCCAGCGCCGGCTGATCGAGGCCGGGATGAGTCCCCCGGAGGTCTACGCGGCCTCGGTGGCCGAGACGCGGGATACGTATGCTGGAGCCGTGGAGGTGAGCAGATGTGGCAGGTGAATCGATGAGTGGCCAGGGCGGCGCGCCGAGCGAGGAAGAGCTCCGGGCTGCCTACGAGGCGGAGCTCAAGCAGGTGCGCGTCGAGCAGATCCTGCTCGAGCACGTCGTGACGATGATCAACCTCGGGATGCGCCGGACCGGTCTGGCGCCGGGGACCGAGGACGAGCGCGACCCGGAGCAGGTCCGTCTGGCCATCGAGGCCGTCCGGGCCCTGATGCCCCTGCTCGAGCAGACGGCACCGGCCCAGGTCGGTCAGATCCGGGCGGCGCTCTCGCAACTTCAGCTCGGCTACGTACGGATCGGCGGCCAGCCCGGCCCCGAGGCGCCAGCCGGCGGCCAGCCCGGGTCCGAGGCGCCCCCGGGCGGCGGACCCCCGGGCGGCGGACCCCCGAGCGGCGGACCTCCGGGCGGGGCGCCCGGCGGCCCGGGCGCTCCGCCAGGTCCCGGGGCTCGTCCCGACACGCCAGGCGGCGGGCAGGGTCCGGGCCAGGGCGGCGCCGGCCCGGCCCAGCGCAGCGGCCGGCTGTGGATTCCCGGCCAGTAGCCACAGACGGGCAGCTGGATGAAAACCCGGCGCCGAGCTCGCTGCTAGACTCCCGCGCCGTTCGAAGGTGGCCTCCGCTCGACGTGTGGGTGGCGGCCTTTTGTGGTTGTTTGGGCTGCGCTGACCTGCGCGCCATCTCCTGAAAGATCATTCCTCCGGAGGAACTTCTTGACTAGCTTTTTGACGCATCACGGCGTCCTGGTCGCGCTTGTCTGCGCTGGGGCCGCCGTTGCCTATGGCGTCCTGACCTCGCGTTCGCTGCTCGCCCTGTCGCCGGGCAACGAAACGATGCGTGCGATCTCCGCGGCGGTGCAGGAGGGCGCCAGCGCCTACCTGAACCGCCAGTACACGACCATCGCCGGAGTCGGCGTGGTCCTGTTCATCGTGCTGATCCCGCTCCAGAACATCCGGGTCGCGATCGGCTTCCTGGTCGGCGGCCTGCTATCGGCCTCGGCCGGTTACATCGGCATGAACGTGTCCGTGCGTGCGAACGCGCGGGTCGCCGAAGCCGCGCGCGGCGGTGTCGCGCGGGCGCTTGACGTGGCCTTCCGCGGCGGCGCGGTGACCGGCATGCTGGTGGTCGGACTGGCCCTGATCGGCGTCTCGGGCTACTACGGCGTCCTCACCTGGATCGCCGGCGAGACCCCCCGCCAAGCGGTCGACGCGCTGATCGGGCTCGGCTTCGGCGGCTCGCTGATCTCCGTGTTCGCTCGTCTGGGCGGCGGCATCTTCACCAAGGCCGCCGACGTAGGGGCGGACCTGGTCGGCAAGATCGAGGCCGGAATCCCGGAGGACGACCCGCGCAACCCGGCCGTGATCGCCGACAACGTGGGCGACAACGTCGGCGACTGCGCCGGCATGGCCGCCGACCTGTTCGAGACCTACGCGGTCACGGCAGTGGCGGTGATGCTGCTGGGCATCCTGCTGTTCAACCAGAGCTCGGCCGTGGCCATGTACCCGCTGGTGCTCGGCGGCGTCTCGATCGTCGCCTCGATCATCGGCACGTTCGCGGTCAGGTCCCGGTCCGGAAACGTCGAGCGGGCTCTCTACCAGGGCCTGATCGTCTCAGGCGCGCTGGCCGCGCTGGCCTTCATCCCGGTCACCTACTGGCTGATGCGCCATGTGACGTTCACCAGTGGTGGCCAGGCCGGCCCGCACTGGTGGAAGTTCTACCTCTGTGCGCTGATCGGAATCGGCGTCACGGCCTGCCTGTTCGTGATCACCGACTACTACACCTCGACGCGCTTCTCGCCCGTGAAGT
>JAXDGI010000088.1:0-41327 GCA_034665145.1 Solirubrobacteraceae bacterium | reverse complement strand
CCGGGAGGACGACGAGGTCGTCGAGGGGACCGTGGGGACTCGCACTGGGGACGCGCTGGTCGAAGGGCTCGAAACCGATGGCGTGCCGACCGACGGCGTGCTGACCGGCGGCGTACTGACCGAGGGGGTGGACACGGTCGTCCCCGGGACGGTGACCGACGGAACCGTGGTTGACGGAACGGTGACCGATGGCACCGTGACTGACGGGAGCGTGGTCGACCGAACCGGAACGGACACCGCGGGAACCCTCACCGACGGCGGCGTGACTCCGGACACGGTCGGCACCGCCAGCGTGGCCGCTTGGCTCGCGGGGGCGAGCAGCGACGACATGCCGACCACGATCGGAACGAGCAGGATGCCTCGCCTCAGATCCCCGAGACCCATTAGCTGCAATTTAACTCCTAATAAGGCTTTATAAACCGGTGTGCAGAGTTCTGAACGCCTGCCTCGGCCGGAGGGACTACGGCGGCGGTCTGTGCGGCGTGGGCGCGGCCCGCTCCCTCGCTCGCGGGCGTGGCTCGCTTCCGTCGCTCGCGGACGTGGCGCGCTCGGTCGCGCGCGCGTGACACCAAGAGCTTCGAGGACGCCAACCTAGGTCGAGCAGCAGGCGGTCACCACCGGCTGAGGACAGCCCGGCCTTTAGGATCGTGGCATGGAGTACCGCCTTCCCGACGGGACACCGCTGTCCCTCCCCGAGCGCGCCACCGGCGCTGATGCCGCGGCGGCGATCGGTCCCGGGTTGGCTCGTGCCGCGCTGGCAGTGAAGATCGGCGGCGACGTGCGGGACCTGGCGCGCCCGCTGCCGTCGCCCAACGGCGACGGATCTGAGTTGCAAATCCTCACCGAACGCAGTGGGGATGAGTCGCTGGCTCTCATCCGCCACGACACCGCGCACGTGCTCGCCGCGGCCGTGCTCGACCTGTACCCGGGAGTCAAGATCTCCATCGGCCCGGCGATCCAGGATGGCTTCTACTACGACTTCGAGTTCCCGCCCGGAGTGAGCATCAGCGACGCCGACTTCGCACGCATCGAGGAGCGGATGAAGGCGCACATCGCCGCCGACGAGCCGTTCGTGCGCGAGGAGGTGGCCGTCGAGGACGCCCTGGAGCGCTTCCGCACACAGGATCAGCCCTACAAGGTGGAGCTGATCGAGGATCTCGTGCGTGACGCCGATCCCGAGCACCCGCTCCGCACGGTCTCCCTGTACACCAACGGCCCCTTCACCGATCTGTGCCGCGGTCCCCATGCCCCCAGCACCAAGCGCATCAAGGCGTTCAAGCTGCAGTCGGTGGCCGGCGCATACTGGCGCGGGGACTCCGATCGCCAGATGCTGACCCGGATCTATGGGACGGCGTTCTTCTCCAGCAAGGATCTCCAGGAGTTCCTGGAGCGGATCGAGCGCGCCCGGGCCAACGATCACCGCCGCCTGGGCCCGCTCCTGGGGCTCTACGGCTTCTCGGACTACGCGCCCGGGATGGCCTTCTGGTACCCGGCCGGAGCCCAGGTGTTCAACTCACTCGTTGCGCTCAGCCGCGAGATGGGCGCGCCGCGGGGTTACACCGAGGTCAAGACGCCGCAGCTCTATGACCGCGCGCTGTTTGAGACATCGGGCCACTGGGACAAGTACCAGGAGCACATGTACGTCACGGAGACCGGCGAGACGCCCATGGGCCTCAAGCCGATGAACTGCCCGGGTCACGCCGCGCTGTACGCGATGCGCCCGCACTCCTACCGTGACCTCCCCGTCCGCTACTCAGAGCCCGGGCTCCTGCACCGCAACGAACCCAGCGGCACGCTGCACGGCCTGCTGCGCACCCGCAACTTCGCCCAGGACGATGCCCACATCTTCTGCACCGAGGATCAGATCCAAGACGAGGTGGCCGCCTGCCTCGAGTTCTCCTTCTCCACCTACGCGGTGTTCGGGTTCGACGTCCGGCTCGAGCTCTCGACCCGACCCGAGCAGCGCCTCGGCTCCGACGAGCAATGGGATCGCAGCGAGGCTGCGCTGCTAGCCGCGCTCGACAGCCAGGGTCTCGGGTATGAGCTCAACCCCGGCGACGGTGCCTTCTACGGCCCCAAGATCGAGATGCACATGACCGACAGCCTGGGCCGCTCCTGGCAGCTGGGCACGGTGCAGCTGGACTACCAGATGCCTGCGCGCTTTGGCCTGGTCTACACCGGGGCCGACAACGCCGAGCACCGTCCGGTGATGATCCACCGCGCGCTGATGGGCTCCTACGAGCGCTTCATCGGGATCCTTCTCGAGCACACCGCGGGAGAGCTGCCCGTGTGGCTGAGTCCGGTGCAGGCGATCGTGCTGCCCATCGCTGATCGTCACCTCGCCTACGCCGCCGAGGTCCGCCAGGAGCTGATCGAGGCCGGCGTCCGGACCGAGGTCGACGAACGCACCGAGTCGGTGTCACGCAAGATTCGTGACGCCGAGCTGGGCAAGATTCCGTTCATGCTGATCGTCGGCGACCGTGAGCAGGAGGGCCGTCAGGTCAGCGTTCGCGAGCACCGCTCGGGCGACACGGGTTCGCTGGTGGTGAACGAGTTTGCCGCCCAGGTCCAGGAGCTTGTGGACAGTCGCGCCACGCGTTGATGACGCCGCTATACTTCGGGTTGTTGATCCAAACGCAACACACACGGCCCGGCACCGTTTGACACCACGCCGCGCCCTTAGCTAGTGCCGGTTCCCCGCAGATTTGACCGGCGCCCGCCCGAGCGGGACCAAACTCGGATCAATGACCGCATCCGCGTGCCCGAGGTGCGGCTCGTGGGCGAGGACGGCAAGCAGATCGGCGTCATCAAGACGTCTGAGGCGCTGGCCTACGCGCAGGAGCGTGATCTCGACCTGGTCGAGGTGGCGCCCGACGCTCGCCCGCCCGTATGCCGGGTGCTCGACTACTCCAAGTACAAGTACGAGCAGGCCCAGAAGGTCAAGCAGGCGCGCAAGCACCAGCAGCAGATCACGATCCGGGAGATCAAGTTCCGCCCCAAGATCGCGCAGAACGACTACGACACCAAGAAGGGGCATGTGCGGCGCTTCCTGGTCGGTAAGGACCGGGTCAAGGTGACGATCATGTTCCGCGGTCGCGAAGTCACCCATCCTGAGCGTGGTACCGCGCTGCTCGACAAGCTGGCCACCGAGCTGTCCGAGGTCGGTGTCGTCGAGCAGTCCCCTCTGCAGGACGGGCGCAACATGACGATGATGCTGGGTCCGTCCAAGGCGGTGCTGGCCGGAGAGGTCGAAGGGTCCAAGCCGCCAGCCGACGCCCCCGCCGAGAAGGCCGCCCCGAAGAAGCCCGGTCCGGAGGACGCCGCCCCGGAGAAGCCCGCCCCGGAGAAGCCCGTTCCGGAGGACGCCACCCCCGACAGCGCCGGCACCGAGACCGCCGATGCCAGCCCACAGCGCGAGAACGGCCATCAGAACGGGGTCGCCTCCGGCAGCCCCACCACCGCTTCGTCTGACGCCGCCGCCTAGCGCCCGATTCACAAATCCGGTGCCAGCCTCGCGGCGTCTGGCCGCGCCTGGAGCCACGGTCCGTGGCCAAGCCGCACAGCCTTCCAGGGTTTTGTGGCGTTCTGCAGCTGTTTTGTGACGTGTGAGCGTCGAGCGGCTGGGATCCTGGGGACGTGGCGAATTCTCGTGCCCCCAGGGGGCCCTCAGGTACGCTTCCTCGGTTAGCCGAGCTTGCCGGGCGCCAGCATGGAGGTGGTCGCGTCGTCTGCTTTACTCCGCTGTCGCGATGCCGAAGATGAAAACGCACTCCGGCGCCAAAAAGCGCTTCAAGCTGACCGCCACGGGCAAGGTGCGGGGACGGCACTCCTTCACGAGCCATATCCTCGAGAAGAAGTCCCCCAAGCGCAAGCGCCGGCTGGGCCAGCCCGCCGCCATCGCCAAGGTCGATGAGAAGCGGGTCAAGACGCTCCTGGGAGCCAAGCGCTCATGACCCGCGTCAAGCGTTCGCTGCATGCCCGGAAGAAGCGCCGGGCCACGCTCAAGCTGGCCAAGGGCTATCGGGGTGACGCCAGCCGGCATTACCGGACCGCCAAGGAGGCGGTGCTCAAGGCCGACCAGTACCGCTACCGGGATCGCCGCAACCGCAAGCGCGACTTCCGCCGGCTGTGGATCACCCGCATCAACGCCGCCGCGCGCCAGAACGGCTTGTCCTACTCGCAGTTCATGCATGGCCTCCAGACCGCCGGCGTCGAGCTGGATCGCAAGATCCTGGCCGACATTGCTGTTCATGACGCCGATACCTTCCGACGCTTCGCCGAGCGCGCCCGTGAGGCGCTGGCCGCCGGCTGAGCGATCCAGCCGGACACCAGCACCGCCACCCGGGCGCCGCTCCACTGGAGCCGGCGCCTTTTTTTATTCCGTGACCATCACCAGCAGCCACAACGAGAAGCTCAAGGAGATCCGCAAGCTGACCCGCCAGCGGCGGGCCCGCGACCGCGCCGGGCGGTTCGTGGCCGAGGGCGAGGATCTGCTCGCTGCCGCCGACGCGGCCGGCTGGGTGGCGGAGGAGCGGCTGTGCGCGGCGGGCAGCGGCCTGTCCGGCGTCGAGGTCGAGCCCGAGCTGCTGGCCGGCGCCTCGACGCTGGGGTCGGGAACCCGGGCGCTGGCCGTCTATGAGGAGCGCTGGGTGCCGGCGCCGGCCGGGCCGTGGTGTGTGTACCTGCACGGGGTCGCCGACCCGGGCAACGTGGGCACCATCTTGCGCTCGGCCCAGGCCTTCGGCGCCAGCTCAGTCGCGCTTGGACCGGGCACCGCGGACCCGTACGGGCCCAAGGCCGTGCGCGCGAGCATGGGGTCGGTGTTCGCGGTCTCGCTCGCCCGAGTCAAGACACCCGCCGAGCTGCCCGGGCCGACGGTCGCCCTCGTCGCCGGCGCGGAACCCGCCCCCAGGCCGCTGCGCGAGCTCGAGCTCGACGCCGCCACCCTGCTCGTCGGCGCCGAGCGCGAGGGACTGCCGGCGGAGGTCGTGGCCGGCGCCGACCATGTCGCGCGGATTCCAATCGCCACCCACTCGCTCAACGCGGCCATGGCGGCCACGGTCGCCCTCTACGAGGTAACTAGGATGGCAGCCGGATGACGCCCCCCCGCATCTTTCAGGTGAGTCCGGATGACGAACGATCGCTCGGAGCGGCGGGATGAGCACAGCCACGGATCGCCTGACCCAGCTCGAGTCCGAGGCCCTGGCCGCGATCGCGGCCGCCTCCGGGACCGACGGGCTCGAGGAGATTCGCATCCGCTATCTCGGCCGCAAGGCGGAACTGCCCAACCTGCTGCGCGGCGTTGCCCAGCTTCCCCCTGAGGAGCGGGCCGCCACCGGCAAGGCGGCCAACCTGACACGCCAGAAGCTCGAGGCGGCGATCGCCGCCCGCGATGAGGAGCTGGCCCGGGCCGAACTCGACGCGCGCCTCGAGCAGGATCGGATCGACGTCACCCTCCCCGCTGACCCGCTGCCCGCCATCGGGCGGCTGCACCTCATCACGACCACGTGGAGAGAGATCGAGGACGTGTTCGTCGGACTGGGCTTCAACGTCGCCGAGGGACCCGAGGTGGAGACCGTCTACTACAACTTCGACGGGCTGAACTTCGATCCCACCCACCCGTCACGGCTGCTCACCGACACGTTCTATGTCGGCGAGCGCGACGAGGTCGACATCTTCGACCCGGCGACGCCGCTGCTGCGCGTGCACACCTCGCCCGTCCAACTGCGGGCCATGCAGAACCAGCACCCGCCCCTCTACATCGTCGTGCCGGGCCGGGTTTACCGCCTGGACTCCGACGCCACCCACACGCCCCAATTTCACCAGGTCGAGGGGCTCGCCGTCGACGAGGGCGTGACTCTGGCCGACCTGCAGGGAACCCTGCTCACCTTCGCCCGGGCCATCTTCGGCGATGAGCGCCAGGTGCGCATGCGCCCACATTTCTTCCCGTTCACCGAGCCGAGCGTCGAGGTCGACGTCTCGTGCTTCAATTGCACGGGCGGCGTGACCGCCGACGGCCAGCGCTGTCCGCTGTGCAAGGGGACGGCCTGGATCGAGATCCTCGGCGCGGGGATGGTCGACCCCAACGTGTTCGCGCAGGTGGCCGACAACGGCTATGACCCCGAGCGCACACAGGGCTTTGCCTTCGGCATGGGCATCGAGCGGATCGCCATGCTCAAGCACGGGGTCCCCGACCTGCGCCTGCTCTATGAGAACGACGTTCGCGTCCTGGAGCAGTTCTAGTGGTGGCTTCTCAAACACGGCGCTCTCGGAAGACGGACTGATGCGCGTCTCCGTCGAATGGCTGCACGAGTACTGCCGGCCTGAGCTTGACACGGCTGCCCTGGCCGACCGGCTGGCCATGACCGGCACCGAGGTCGAACGGGTGGAGCGGTATGGCGTCGACGCGCTCGACCAGTTTGTCGTCGGCCGGGTGCTCACCGCCGAGCAGCATCCCGACGCCGACCGGCTGCGCGTGTGCACGGTCGACATCGGGGAGGGGGACGCGAGCCAGATCGTGTGCGGCGCCCCCAACGTCAGCGCCGGCCAGACCGTCGCGGTGGCCAAGCCCGGCGCGATCATGCCCGACGGCACCATGCTCAAGGTGGCCAAGCTCCGCGGTCAGGCTTCACACGGGATGATCCTGGCCGAGGACGAGGTGGGGATCGGCACTGAGCACGACGGGATCATGGTCCTCGACGCCGATGGTCTCACCCCCGGCGATCCCCTTGTTGGGATCCTGCCGATCGCCACCGATGTGCTCGAGCTCGAGATCACGCAGAATCGCCCCGATTGCCTGGGCGTCTATGGCGTCGCACGGGAAGTTCACGCCGCCACCGGCGCGGCGCTGGCCCCGCCGCCGTGGGCCGAGGATCCGGGTCTGCCCGGCCAGCTCGACGCCGTGCGGATCATTGTCGAGAACAGGGAACTGTGCCCACGCTTCACCGCCCGCGCATTTGAGAACGTCACCATCGGTTCCTCGCCGCGATGGCTGAAAGCCAGGCTGATGGCGGCCGGCCAGCGCCCGATCTCCAACGTCGTCGACATCACCAACTACGTGATGCTCGTCACCGGCCAGCCGCTGCACGCCTTTGACCTTGACCGCGTCGCCGGGGCCGAGCTCACCGTGCGGGCGGCGTCGCCCGGCGAGCCGATGGAGACGCTCGACGGCCAGACCCGGAGGCTGACCGAGGACATGGTCCTCATCGCCGACGCCGAGGGGCCGACCTCCATCGCCGGGGTGATGGGCGGCGCGCGCTCGGAGGTCGGCGCCGACACGACGCGCGTGCTCATGGAGGCGGCGACCTGGAACGGGCCCAACATCCATCGCACGTCACTCGGTCTCGGCCTGCGCACCGAGGCCTCGGGGCGGTTTGAGAAGCAGCTCGAGCCCGAGCAGGCAATGCAGGCTCAGGCCCTGGCGGCCCGGCTCATGGTGGCGCTGTGCGGAGCGACGCTCCTTCCAGGAACCATCGACGTCGGCGGGCCCGGCGCCCCGCCGGCGACCATCCGCCTGCGCGACGCGCGCGTGAGCGGCCTGCTCGGTCTTGAGGTGCTCCGGCAACGCAGCGCGGAGATCCTACGCGCGCTCGAGTTCGCCGTCGCCGACGCGCCCGATGGACTCGATGTCACCGTGCCGCCCTTTCGGCGCCACGACGTGACCCGGGAGGCCGACCTGATCGAGGAGGTGGCCCGGCTCGGGGTGCTTGAGGATCTGCCCGCCACGCTGCCGCCTCGCCACGGGGCGGCCGGACGCCTGAGCTGGGAGCAACGGCTGCGCCGCCGCGCCTCCGATGCGCTGGCCGCGCAGGGGCTGCACGAGACCGTTGGCTGGAGCTTCAGCTCCCGCGAACAGGCGCAACGCCTGCGGATCGGCGACCGGGCCGCCGTGGCCCTGGCCAACCCCATGTCGCGCGAGCAGGCTGATCTGCGCACGGTGCTGATCGGGGGCCTGCTGGACGCCGCACGGCGCAATCGCGCCCGCGGCGCGGACGTGATCCGCCTGTTTGAGGCCGGCCCGGTCTACCTGCCGGACGATGATCCCCTGCCCCGGGAGCCCTACCGGGTGGCGGCAGTGCTCTCCGGCGCCGTGCGCCCGCCGACATGGCGCGAGCAGTCCCCGACCGCCGCGGACTTCTTCAGCGCCAAGGGCGTCATGGCCGGCCTGCTCGACGGCCTGCGCGCGCCGTGGTCGGTGACGGCCGGTGCCACCGAGCCGTATCTGCATCCGGGCCGCTCAGCCTCCGTGCTGATCGGCGGCCGGCCGGCGGGCTGGGTCGGGGAGATCCATCCCCAGGTCGCCGGCGAGTGGGATCTCGACGACACGCTGGCCGCCTTTGAGATCGACTTCGCGGCCATCTCCGCCGCGGTGACCGATCCCGTCTACGCCGACGTCACGAGCTTCCCCGACCTCCGTGAAGACCTGGCCGTGATCGTGCCCGACAGCGTCACGGCGGATGAGCTCGTCGCCACCGCCCTCGCGGCCGGCCGCCCCCTGCTGGTCGCGGCCGAGGTGTTCGACGTCTACCGGGACGTCGAGCGGATCGGGCCGGGCGATGTGTCGCTGGCCCTGCGCCTGCAGTTCCGCGCCGCGGACCGCACGCTCACCGACGAGGAGGTGGCCGGGCGCCGGCGCCGGATCGTTGCCGCCCTGGCCGAGCACCTGCAGGGGCGCGTCCGTGAGTCCTGAGTCACAGCCCCGGGTGGCCGTGTTCGGCGCCGCCGGATTTGCCGGTGCGCTCAGCGCCCGCCTTGTGCACCGCCATCCCGCCTTCACCCTGACCACCGTCACCGCGCGCTCGGATGTGGGGCGGCGCCTTGACGACCTCTACCCGCACCACCGCGTGCCGCTGGTTCTTCAGGAGCTCGACCTCGACCGTCAGGCCGACGTCGAGGCGGCGATCGTCGCCTACCCGCACGGGGCCGCGGCCGAGGTCGTGGCCGATCTCGTAGCCCGCGGCGTACGGGTCGTCGATCTCAGCGCTGACTTCCGCCTCCGGGACCCGGCCGTGTACGCAGAGTGGTATCGCGAGCATCCCCGTCCCGAGCTGATCGCCGAAGCGGTCTACGGGCTGCCCGAGCGCTACCGCGACGAGATCCCCGACGCGCGGGTCGTCGCCAACCCCGGGTGCTACCCGACCGCCGCGCTGCTCGCGCTCGCCCCCCTGGCCTCGGCCGGGCTGATCGGCGACGTCGTCGTCGACGCCAAATCCGGCGTTTCCGGGGCCGGACGCGCGGCGACCGAGAAGACCCATTTCGTCACCGTCGATGAGAACCTCAGCCCCTACGGCGTGCCCCGCCACCGCCACACGCCCGAGATCGAGCAGGAGCTGGCTGAGCTGGGCGCCGATGTGCACATCACCTTCACTCCGCATCTGGTGCCTCTGGACCAGGGCGAGCTGGTCAGCTGCTATGTGACCCTCACCGATACCCCTGCGTCGGGGCTCGTCGATCTCTACCGGGAGATGTACGACCCAGAGCCGTTCGTGGAGCTGACCTCGCGGCCGCCTGGCGTGCGCGACGTGCGCGAGACCAACCTGTGCCGGATCTCCGTCCACGAGGACGAACGCACCGGCCGGGTCATCATCTTCGCGGTCATCGACAACCTGTGGAAGGGCGCCGCCTCCCAGGCGGTCCAGAACCTCAACCTCATGTTCGGGCGGCCCGAGGGCGAGGGAATTTCGTGACTGCCTCGGCCTTCTTCACCAGCCGCTGGATCGAGTCCCTCGGCCACGTCACCGAGCTCGGCGGAACCGGACTGGCCCCGGGCTTTCGTGCCGCCGGGGTGGCCGGCGGCATCAAGGCCGGCGGGATCCCCGACGTCGGATTGCTCGTCTCGAATGCGCCTGAGACGACGTCGGCGGCCCGGTTCACGGCCACCGGTGTGCCTGCCCCGCCCGTCCTGCTCTGCACCGAGCGCTGCCGGCTCGGCGCCCTGCGCGCCGTCGTGGTGAACTCCGGCAACGCCAACGCCGCTACCGGACGTCCCGGCTTTGAGAACGCGGCCAAGATGCAGGGCGCGGGGGCGATGGTCGCCGGTGTCCCCGAGGACCGTGTGGCCGTCGCCTCCACCGGGGTGATCGGAGTGCCGCTGCCCATGGACCGGGTCAACGCGGGCATCCTGGCCGCCGCGCACGAGCTGTCACCCGACGGTGATGAGGCCTTCTCGGCCGCCATCCAGACCACGGATGCGTTTGAGAAGCGCGCCCGTCTGCGCGTCGAGCTGCCGTCGGGACCGGTCACCCTGACGGCCCAGGCCAAGGGCGCGGGGATGATCTCGCCGCGCTTTGCCACCCTGCTGTGCTTCGTGCAGAGTGACGCCGCGCTGTCGGCCGAGACCTGCGAGCTGCTGCTGGGCGTGTGCCTGCGGCGCTCCTTCGAGCGGGTCAGCGTCGACGGCCAGCTGTCCACCAACGACACCGTGATCCTGCAGTGCAGCGGCGCCTCGGGCGTGCGCGTCGAACCGGAGACCGAGGACGAGCTGCGCTTCGGCGAGGCCCTCGATGCCCTGCTGCGCCAGCTGGCCCTGATGGTCATCCGCGACGGCGAGGGCGCCCGCCGGATCGGCAAGGTGATGGTCCGCGGCGGCCATCAGGAGGCGGTCGATGCCGTCGCCCGCGCGGTGGGCAATTCCGCCCTGGTCAAGACCGCCCTGTACGGCGGCGATCCGAACTGGGGACGGATCATCCAGGCCGTCGGCGCCGCCCTGCCCGGGACCGCGCCGCTCCCCGTCGACATCGCGATCGAGGGCGTCCCGGTCTGCTCGGCCGGCAGCTACGTCCCCCATGACAGCGAGGCGCTGACCCGTGCGGTGAGCCGCCCGGAGGTCGAGTACGAGATCGGGCTGCCCGGCGACGGGGCCGAGGCCGAGCTGTACTTCTCTGACCTCGGCCACGAGTACGTGACCATCAACGCCGACTACACGACCTAGTGCTCCCCACCACCGCCCGGAAGCACTCATGAGCGCCCGCCCGTCCCGCGACATCACCACGCTGCTCGAGGCGCTGCCCTACATCCGGGAGTTTCACGGCCAGACGGTGGTCATCAAGTACGGCGGCGCGGCGATGATCGACGCCACCCTGCGCGATCAGTTCGCCCGCGACGTGGTGCTGCTCAAGTACGTGGGCATGAACCCGGTCATCGTGCACGGCGGCGGCCCGGAGATCACCAACTACATGCAGCGTCTCGATCTGCCCGTCGAGTTCGTCGAGGGCCTGCGCGTCTCGGACGCGGCAACCGTCGAGGTGGCCAAGATGGTCCTGGTCGGCAAGGTCAACAAGGACATCGTCCTGCGCCTGGGCCGCCACGGCCAGCCGGCGGTGGGGCTGTGCGGCGACGATGGACTCCTCTTTCGCGCCTCGCGCCAGGCGGCGCCAAGCGGTCAGGACATCGGGTTTGTGGGCAAGATCGAGCGGGTCGATGTCGACGTGTTGCTGCACATCGCCCAGGACTACATCCCGGTCGTGGCCAGCGTCGGCGCCGACCGCGAGGGCAACTCGTACAACATCAACGCCGACGAGGCCGCCGGCGCCGTGGCCCGCGCGCTCGGCGCCTACAAGATCATGTTCCTGACCGACGTGGCCGGCTGGCTGCGCGATCCGGCCGATGCTGCCAGCGTCATCTCGGAGGTCGGCGCCGGCGAGGTGACGGCCGCGCTGCCCACGGTGGCCGGGGGCATGCGTCCCAAGCTCCTGGCCTGCCTGGACGCGATCCAGGGCGGGGTCAGCTTTGCCCACATCGTCGACGGTCGCGTCCCCCACAGCTTGCTCCTGGAGCTGTTCACCGACGCCGGCCAGGGAACCAAGATCGGCGCCGAGGACGCGGCATGACCGCGACGCTGGCCGAGCTGCAGGCCCTGGAGCGCGATTACGCGATCGGGACCTACCTCCGAAACCCGGTCCAGTTCGTACGCGGCGAGGGGGTGCGCCTCTGGGACTCCGACGGTCACGAGTACCTGGACTTCCTGGCCGGGATCTCGGTCCTCAACGTCGGGCACTGCCATCCGCGGGTGGTGGCGGCGGTGCGCGACCAGGCCGGCCGGCTCACCCACGCCACCAACCTCTACTACACCGAGCCCGGCCTTCGTCTCTCCGCCGCGCTGGCCCAGAGCTCGCTCGGTGGCAAGGTGTTTTTGTGCAACTCGGGCGCCGAGGCCAACGAGGCGGCGATCAAGCTGGCCCGCCGGGCCCGCCCGCGGGGCAACATCGTCGTGCTCGAGGAGGCCTTCCACGGCCGCACCTACGGCGCCCTGTCGGCCACGCCGCAGGAGTCAAAGCAGGCGCCGTTTGCGCCCCTGGTCCCGGGCTTCGTCGTCGTCGCCAAGGATCCGGAGGCACTGACCGCCGCCGTCGATGCGCAGACCGCCGCGGTGCTGCTTGAGCCAATCCAGGGCGAGACGGGGATCAACGTTCTCTCCGAGGAGCTTCTGATGGCCGCCCGCGAGGCCTGCGATCGGACCGGCGCGGCCCTGATCTTCGATGAGATCCAGACCGGGATGGGGCGGACGGGGACGCTCTGGGCCTACGAGCAGACCGGCGTGGTACCTGACGCGATGACCAGCGCCAAGGCGCTCGGCGGCGGCCTGCCGATCGGCGCGCTCATCACCGGCCCAGGCCTGGCCGACGTGCTGGCCCCCGGTGATCACGGATCGACCTTCGCCGGCGGACCGCTTGTCAGCACCGCCGCGCTGGTCGCCCTGGAGATCTGCGCCGATCCCGATCTGCTCGCGCGCGTCCTGGCGCTGGGTGAACGGCTGCGGGCAGGCCTGTCTGACCTTCCGAGCGTGGCCGCGGTGCGCGGCCGGGGTCTGATGGTCGGGCTTGACCTTACCGGCGGGCACTCGGCGCCCGACCTCGCCCGCCGGGCCCTGCTCGAGAAGCGCCTGGTTCTCAACGCCACCGGACCGTCGACGCTCCGCCTCGAGCCGCCGCTGATCGTCACCGAGGCCGAGATCGACCAGGCGCTGGGCCGCCTCGGCGAGCTGCTGCCTTGAGCGGTGGAGCCTCCAAGGCCAAGGTCCGGGTCCCGCTATCGGCCGGGCAGCGCTCGGATGCCGCCGCCGTCGCCGTGCTGCGCGGTCTGCTCGGGGTCATCCTGGCCAATCGTGACGGTGCCCTCGACGGGCGCGACCCCGAATACCTGCATCAGTTCCGCATCTCGGTCCGGCGCTCGCGCACCGTCCAGCGTCAGCTGGCCGGCGTGTTTCCGCCGCTTGAGCTGCGCGGGTTCCGCAGCGAGTTTGGCTGGCTGCAGCAGGCCACCGGGGAGGCGCGCGACCTCGACGTGCAGGCCCTCGAGCTCGAATCGCTGCGGGGGCGGCTACCCGGGGCGGTGCGCCAGGATCTCGATCCGCTGCGGGCCGTTCTCGATCATGCGCGCCTTGCCGCCCACGGTCAGCTCGTCTCTGTCCTGCGCTCGCGGCGTACCGACGACCTGCTCAGAGACTGGGAAATGCTGCTCGAATCTCTCGTCGAGATGCCCACCGGGGGCCGCGAGCGGGCCACCCGCCCGATCGGTGATTTCGCCGCCCACCGTGTCCGCCGGGCCTACCGGCGGCTGCTCAAGGTGGGGGAGGGGCTGACGGACGCGAGCCCGCCCAGCGCTGTGCACGCGCTGCGCAAGCGGGGCAAGGAGCTGCGTTACCTGCTCGAGCTGTTCGCCGTCCCGCTGCACTCAGCCGAGGCGCTGGCCTCGCTCATCACGCCGCTCAAAGCCCTGCAGGATGTCCTGGGCCGACATCAGGACCGCCACATCCAGATGACCATGCTGCGCCACGCTGCCCCTGAGGTGGCGTCGCTGCGCGGCGGCCCGCAGGCTGTCCTCGCCATGGGCATGCTCGTCGACCGGCTGGCCGTCGATGCCCGCGCCGCGCGCGACGAGCTGGCCGCGCCACTGGCCGAGCTCGGATCCTCTGAGCAGCGCCATCTCGTCAAGCGCACCCTCGCGTCCGCCTAGTGGTCGCCCGTCCTGATCCCTCAGCCCAGCCCCTACCCTTGCCCAAGCCATGACCGATCCCCTCCAGCAGCTCAGCGCCTCCTACCTCGCCGACCCAAGCTCGGTCGGTCGCGTCCTTCTCCTCTACAGCGGTGGCCTGGACACCAGCGTGATGCTGAAGTGGATCCAGGATCAGTACGAGGCCGAGGTCGTCGCCCTGACCATCAACCTCGGCCAGCCCGGCGAGGATTATGAGGTCGTCAAGGCCAAGGCCATGCAGATCGGCGCCGTCGAGGCCCACGTGATCGACGCCCGCGAGGAGTTCGCCCGCGACTACGTGCTCCCGGCCATCAAGGCCAACGCGATCTACGGGCTCGGCTATCCGCTGTTCACCGCCCTGGGCCGCCCCCTGATCGCCAAGCTGGCTGTCGAGTATGCCTTGCTTACCGGGTGTGACACCGTCGCCCACGGCTGTACCGGAAAGGGCAACGATCAGGTGCGTATCGAGGCCACGGTGGCCACGCTTGCTCCGGAGCTCAAGGTGATCGCCCCGGTCCGTACATGGCGCATGGGGCGCGACGAGGAGGCCGCCTACGCCCGCCAGCACGGAATCCCCGTCAAGGGCGGCTCCGAGGTGGCCCCGTACTCGATTGACGACAACCTCTGGGGGCGCTCCAGCGAGGGGCGCTGGATCGAGGATCTGGAGCATGCGCCCGACGACGACGTCTTTCAGCTCGTCACCCGGCCCGAGGTGGCCCCCGATGAGCCCGAGGTGGTCACGCTCGAGTTCGAGCGCGGGGTCCCGGTGGCTCTCAATGGCCAGCGGCTGGATCCCGTGAGCCTGATCGAGCGCGCGGGGGAGATCGGCGCGCGGCACGGCGTGGGCATCGTCGACCACATCGAGGATCGAATCGTCGGCCTCAAGGTCCGCGACATCTACGAGGTCCCGGCGGCGGCGATCATCCTGCTTGCCCATCAGGAGCTCGAGAAGCTGGTCGGCACCATTCATCAGAACCAGCTCAAGCCGACCCTCGACCAGCGCTGGGCCTACCTCGTCTACGCCGGCCTCTGGTGGGAGCCGCTGCGCACCGACCTGGACGCCTACATGGAGGCGGCCAATGCGCTCGTCAGCGGCACGATCGGCATCAAGCTCTACAAGGGCTCGGCCCGGGTCATCACCCGCTCCTCGCCGCACGCCGTCTACGACGCCCAGCTGGCCACCTTATCGGAGTCCGGCGGTCTGTTCTCCCAGGCGGCCTCCCCGGGGTTCATCGAGCTCTGGTCGCTGCAGTCGCGGATGGCCTGGCAGATCCGCCACGGTCGCGAGCCGGACAAGAACGGGTAGGATCGAGTGATGGGTTACAAGGTTCTCGGCTTCCTCGTCTGGCAGGGCGGCAAGTGGTACGTGCGTCGCCGCATGTCCGGCATGGGCGCCAAGCTCGCGATGGCCGGCGTTTCCGCGGCGGTCGTGGCCGGAGTTCTCGTGGCTGGCCGCCAGGCCGCGAGCAGCTCTAACTAGAGCTCCACATCCTTACAGGATTCTCAGTCTGACCCTTGAAGATGCTGGGGTGACTGGCCGCCGCCACCGGCGCGACCGGCGGTGACTGGCATGACTGATCACGCCCCTGCTGAGCTTCCCCTGGAAATCGATCGCGTGCACGGCTCGCGCCCCTCGGCGGGCGAGATCCGCCTCGCCCTGAGCGGGGCCTGGCACGGCCCGGGAACCGACGCCGGCCAGGAGCCGCTGCTGGTCGTGCAGATCGAGGGCCGCCGCCACCGTTTCCCCGCCGATCGCGATGACCGCAACGAGGAACTGGCGCCAGGGCGCTGGCGGGCCACCTTCTCGGTCCCCGACTGGGCCCAGCCGCGGCACGAGGGCCAGGCGGCGGTGTGGATCGGCAATGTCGTCATTCCGGTCCCGCCGCTGCACGGCTCCCATCACGCTCCCCCGGCCCTCGCCGCGGCCATTCCCGCGCCGAGGCCAGACGCTTACGAGCCGCCTCAGGCTGTGCATGAGTCTGAGGTAGAGCCTGAGGGTAGTCAATCTGAACCTCGACCTGAGGGTGAGGGAGGGATCGCGGAACCACCGTCCCCGGCGTCACCATGGCCTCCCGACGTCGGTCGCTCGCCACTTCGATCCGCTCCCCCCGAGGCGCCCCGGTCCGGCCCCCTGGCTGACCTGTTGCTCAAGGAGACGGTGGCCGCCCTCCACACCGAACTCGAGCAGCGCATGGCCCACGCGGCCCGGCTGCAGGGCGCTCTCGGTGATGCGCGGGCCGAGCTCGAGGCGCGGACGACCACGCAGTCCCAGCTGGAAGCCACCCTGGGCGAGCTCAGCGTCGAGCTCAAGCGATTGATGGGCGCGGTTGAGGAGCAGCGGACCGAGCTCGAGCAGCATCGGGAGCAGGCGCGGACCGAGCGCGAGGAGCTCGAGCGCCGCCTGAGCGACCTCACCGAGGCCCACGAACGTCAGGCGGCTGAGCTCACCGAGGCGCACGCGCGCGAGGTGGCCGAGCTCAACGAGATTCACGCGCGCGATGCGGCCGCGCTGACCACCCGTCACGAGGAGCGCCTGACGCAGGTCACCACCGCGGCCGAGCAGCGCGGGGCCGAGGCCGGCGGCTTGCGCGAGGAGCTGGCCGCCAGCCAGGTGGCCCGTGAGGCCGCCCTGAGCGAGGTGGCCGGGCTGCAGTCTGAGCTGAGCCGCATCGGCGCCGAGCTCGCCGTCACCCGCGAGCGGGTGACCAGCGAGTCAGGCGACCTCGGGCAGGCCAACCGCCTGCTGGCGGAGGCCAAGGCGCTCGCCGAGCAGCTGCGGCGCGAACGGGGCGGCTGAGCCCTTCCGTCCCTCGCCGCCTCCGTCCGCGGTGGGAAATACCTTCGACAGCGATGAGTGAGCCGCCGGGAGGCGCATCCGCACTGGGAATCGAGGCGGTCGAATGGCTCGCCGAGGGCGGCGAGAACCTGACCGTCCGGGTCACCGGCCGCTGGCGGCGGCGCCGGCCGTCCTGGAGCGCCCAACCGACGCTGGTCATCGAGGCGCCCGGCCGCCGCTACCGCTTCCCCGCCATCGCCGAGCCGCCCAGCCTGTCGGGCATCGGGCCGGGGATGTGGCGAATTAATTTCTCGGTCCCGACCGCCCTGGTCCCCGAGCTCGGTGAGCGCACATGGCTGCAGTTCGGGGCGGTGATCGTCCCGCTGCCGGCTGCCGCCCGCCCGCCCGAGCTGGCGCGGGAGCAGGCGCCGCCGGCACCCTCCGCCGGGCCCGACCCGGCCCGGCCGTCACCCCCCGAGTCGGCAGGTCCGCCGGGCCTGCCCGTGACGCCGGACCCGCCACGTTCTCCCGAGCCCGAGCCCGAGCCCGCCCACCCCCCGGAGCCGGTCCCGCCCCCGGAGCCGGTCCCGCCCCGCGACGCATTGGTGGCCTCGCTTGAGATCGAGCTCGACAGGGCCCGCGCCGAGGTCGACCGCCTGGCTGCCCTGCTCGCCGACCAGCAGCTCGCCCGGCGCGCGGCCGAGCAGGGTGCGCGGGCGGAGCGGTCCATCCGCGCCGATGTGACTCGGCAGCTGCGCCTGCGCACCGAGGAGGCCATTCGCGGCCGCCAGGGGGCGGCCGCACTGGCGCGGGCCGAGGAGCAGGTCCGCTCACTCGAGCGCGGGGTGGCTGAGGCACGGACCCACATCCGCCAGGCCAATGCGGCGATCGCCGCCGCAACGACGGCCCGGGAGGAGGCCGAGCGCAAGCTGGCCGCGCTGGTCCGGGAGCGCGCCCCGGCCGCCGGCGAACCACCACCGGCGGCCCAGCGGCGCCACCTGGACCTCGAACAGCGGCTCATCGCCCGTCGCGCGCGAGGCGACCGCATTCCGGCCGAGCCCGTGCTGCTCGCCGCGGCGCCCGCTCCCTCCCCGCCACGCCCGGCCGAGGCGACCGCGGGTCGCGGGGTGGTCGAGACGGCACGGGCCATGACCGACGCGCTGCGCCGGGAGTTGGCCGCCCGCGCCCTCGCCCAGGCCGGGTTGCGCTCACAGCTCATCGAAGCCGAGGCCCGCCTCGCCGCCCAGCAGCTGATCGAGCAACGAACGGGCGTCGTGATCGCTCAGCTGCGCGAGGAGCTCGACGGTCTGGGCGACGAGCTGCGCCGGGAACGGGAGGCGCGGCGCGCCGCCGACGCCCGGGCTGAGCGGCTGCAATCCGAACTCGGCGGCGCTCGCACCCGCACCCAGGAGGCCCGCGAGGCGATCTCCGAGATCCGGGGCACGCTCGAGGCGCTTCGCCACGCGCCCGCGAGCCCCGAGCCGGCCGGTCCGCCGCCCGCTCCGGCCGGAGGGGTCGAGCCTGATCGCCTCAACCAGGCCCTCCTGCGCCTCCGCGAGCAGATTTCTCCCCAGGAGGGGGTCCCCGAGCCCCGCGAGCACATGTCTCCCCAGGAGGGGGTCCCCGAACCGTCGGGCACCCGGCCCGGTCCTCCCGGTCTCCCCGGTCTCCCCGGTCCCCCCGGTCTCCCCGAGCCCCCCGCCGACCTCGGCCCCCTCACCGTGGGGCGCCCGTGGCTGCGCAGCGCCTTCCGCGCTCTGGCCCGGTCTGACCCCGACCGGGCCGGCCGCCTCGTCGTCGACCTGCTGCCGGCCCAACGGGCCGTCTATCCCAGCCCGATCGCCTACGACCTCGAGCTCGGTGGGGAGTGGGGCTGCCTGCGCGTGACCGTGCGCGACGGCAGCCAGCAGATCGTCGCTGGCGACGCGCCCCGGGGTCCGGCCGATGTCGACTTTCGGTTTGCCGGTGAACCGGCCGCTCTCGGTCGGCTGCTTCGCGCCGGGCGCCTGCGCCGCCGCTTTGGCCGCGGCCTGGGCCGCGTGGTGGGGCGGCGCTCGCGCCTGGCCGCCCTCGAGGCGCTGGTCGGCACCCAACTCGGTCTCGGCGCGCTCCACGCCAGCGGGGTGCGCCTGGCGCCGCGAACGGCGCTCGAGCTGCTGGCCCGCCTCATTTCCTCGGCGTGGCTGGACGCCGTGCGGTTCACGCTCGCCTATGAGGCACCGGGTCAGGCTCCGGTCTTCCTGCTCGCGGACGGCCCCCGGCCGCTCGAGGTCACCGAGAACCGGCCGGCCGGCCCCGTCACGACGACGATCACCGGCCCGGCGGGCACGCTCGAGCTGGTTCTGCGCGACGATCCAGCTGCCGCCGGCGCCCTGGCGGGCGATCCGCGCCCAGTGGCGCTGCTGCGCGATTGGGTCAAGCGTGCGCAGAGCGCCTGAGCGCTGCTCGCCCGCGGCCTGATTGCTCTGCGCTTAGAGCGGATTAAGCCTCGCCGCCAACCGGCCACGAGGGCCACGGCGTCCGATCCGATGCCTAATCTTCTCTGCCGTGGCCGCCGCTGCTCCGCCCCGGCGGCCACGTTTCATCGCGCCGCCTCAGACGTTCTGACTTGACCCTGCCATGACACCGACCTGCGCCCACCTTCACGTCCACTCCGAGTATTCCCTGCTCGACGGGGCGTGCAAGATCGATGCCCTGGCCGAGCGGGCCGCCGCCTTCGAGCAGCCCGCCCTCGGCCTCACCGACCACGGGGTCATGAATGGCTCGGTCGAGCTCTTCACGGCCTGCCAGAAGCACGGCATCAAGCCGATCGTCGGCTGCGAGGTCTACGTCGTCGAGGATCACGCGCGGCGCGCGCCCGGTCGGCTCGAGCGCTTTCATCTCACGCTGCTGGCCGAGAACGACGCCGGCTACCGCAACCTGGTCAAGCTCTCGTCGGCCGGGTTTCTCGAGGGGTATCAGCGCGGCAAGCCGGCGATCGACATGGAGCAGCTCGCCGCCCACGCCGAGGGGGTCATCGTCCTCACCGGCTGCCTGCAGTCCCGCTTCTGCCAGTACCTGGCCGACGGACGCGTGGCCGAGGCGCGGGGTCACGCCGACCAGCTCATGAGCGCGTTCGGCGACGGCAACGTGTACTTCGAAGTCCAGAAGAACGGGCTCGCCGTTCAGGACCACTGCAACGGGGAGATCGTTCGGATCGCCCGCGAGCTCGGTCGCCCGCTGGTCGGCACCGGCGATGTGCACTACCTGCGGCGCGAGGATTACCACCATCACGCCGCGCTGCTGTGCGTCCAGACCAAGTCGCTGCTCAGCCAGCCCAAGATCAGCTTTGAGACCAACGAGTTCTACCTGCGCTCCAGCCAGGAGATGACGGAGTCGTTCGCCGAGTGGCCCGAGGCGATCGCCAGCACGGCGGAGATCGCCGAGCGCTGCCACGTCGAGCTCGAGCTCGGCCGCCAGCTGATTCCGAGCTATCCGTCTCCCGACGGACAGACTGAGGGCGAGTACCTGCGCCGTCTCGTTGACGAGGGACTGCGACGGCGCTACGGCGATCCGATCCCGGCCGAAGCCGTCAAGCGCGCCGAGTATGAGCTCGGCGTGATCGACCGGATGGGGTTCAACGCCTACTTCCTCATCGTCTGGGACTTCGTCAAGTACGCCAAGGACGCTGGGATCGCCGTGGGCCCGGGCCGCGGGTCGGCGGCCGGATCGATCGTGGCCTACTCGCTGCAGATCACCGATGTGGACCCGCTCCGGTACGACCTGTTGTTCGAGCGCTTCCTCAACCCCGAGCGCGTGTCGATGCCCGATATCGACATCGACTTCTCGGTGCGCGGCCGGGAGCGCGTGATCCGCTACGTGACCGAGAAGTACGGCAAGGAGTCGGTGGCCCAGATCGTCACCTTCGGCAAGATGTTCCCGCGCGCGGCCACCCGGGACGCGGCCCGGGTGCTGGGCCACGACTACGGCGCCGGCGACCGCTTGGCCAAGCTGATTCCCGACCCGATCATGGGTCGGGCCCCCAGCTTCAAGGACTGCCTGGCTCCGGGTCAACCGCTCCGGGCCGAGGTCGACCGCGACGGTACGGCCAAGCAGATCGTCGACGTGGCGCAGGGTCTGGAGGGGATCGTCCGCAACTCCTCCATCCACGCCGCGGCGGTGGTCATCTCCGACCGGCCGCTGACCGACATCGTCCCGCTGCAGATCGCCGACGCCGGGACCGACGAGAACGGCGAGAAGGTGTTCCGGACGGTCACCCAGTTCTCGATGAAGCCCGTCGAGCAGCTCGGTCTGCTCAAGATGGACTTCCTGGGCCTGCGCAACCTCGACGTGATCGAGGACGCGCTGGACATCGTGGAGCGCTCAACCGGCGAGCGGCCCGACATGACGACGCTTCCCCTCGACGACACAAAGACCTACGAGATGCTGGCCCGCGGCGAATCGGTCGGGGTGTTCCAGTTCGAGTCCGAGGGCATGCGCGAGTCGCTCAAGAAGGTCCGGCCCACCGAATTCGATGACCTCGTCGCCCTCGGCGCGCTGTACCGGCCGGGGGCGATGGACCAGATCCCCACGTATGCGCGCGGCAAGCGTGACGCGGACTCGATCGTCTACCCCGATGAGCGCCTGCGGCCCATCCTGGAGTCGACCAAGGGCGTGACCATCTACCAGGAGCAGGCGATGCACATCGCCAAGGACCTGGCCGGCTTCAGTGGCGCCAAGGCCGACGACCTGCGCAAGGCGATCGGCAAGAAGAACCGCGAGGCGATGGCCAAGCTCAAGCCCGAGTTCTTCGCCGGCTGCCGCGCCTCAGGGACCAACGAGGCCGTGATCGAGCAGCTGTGGGCAACCAACGAGCGCAGCGCCGACTACTCCTTTAACAAGTCCCACGCCGCGTGTTACGCGCTGATCTCCTATCGCACCGCCTGGCTGCGGGCCAATTACCCGGCCGAGTACATGGCCGCCCTGATCTCCTCGGTCATGGATACCAAGGACAAGGTGCCGTTCTTCGTCGCCCAGGCCGAGCAGATGGGGATCTCCATCCTCCCGCCCGACGTCAATCTGTCCGACCACGAGTTCGTGGTCGTCGACGGCGACATCCGCTTCGGGCTCGACGCCGTCAAGGGCGTCGGCTACCAGGCGGTGGAGGAGATCAAGCGCGCCCGGGAGGAGCACGGGCCGTTCGAGTCAATTTTCGATTTCTGCGAGCGGATCGACAACCGGTGCGTGAACAAGAAGGCGATCGAGGCGCTCATCAAGTGTGGCGCCTTCGGGACGACCGGAGACTCGCGCAAGGGCATGCTGGCCGTGCTCGAACAGGCTCAGGCGGCGGGCCAGAAGGCCCAGCAGGATGCCCTGATCGGCCAGGGTTCGATCTTCGACCTCGGGCCCGTCGATGGCGGGCAGAGCGCGGCGGCGGCGGCCTTTGCCGGACCGAGCCATGCGCCCATCCCCGGGGAGGAGTTCAGCCGGACCGAGCTGCTGGCCGCCGAGAAGGAGTCGATCGGGCTGTTCATCACCGCCCACCCGCTCAGGGAGATCGCGCCGGCCCTGCGGGCCAAGTCCGACAGCACCCTGGCCGAGCTGACCAACCGCCGCGACGGCGATTGGGTGACGGTCGGCGGGATGATCACCCAGGCCAAGCGCATCAAGACCAAGAAGGGCGACTGGATGATGTTCGCCACGCTCTATGACCTCGACGCGTCGGTCGAGATCATCGTCTTCGGCAAGACGCTGGAGGCCTCAGAGCACGCCCTGGCCACCGACGCAATCGTGATGGTGCGCGGCAAGGTCGATCACAAGGACCGCGAGAAGACGTGCCTCATCGCCCAGCAGGTGGAACGCTTCGAGCCCAGCGAGGCCGAGGTCGAGGCGGCCGTGGCCCAGGAGGCCAAGACGGTCGTCGCCCCCAGCGCCCTGCGCCTGCGCCTCGACGCCACGGCACTGCCGGCCAGCGCCCTGCGGGAGCTGAAGGAGGTCCTCACCGGCTTTCCCGGCGAGTCGGATGTCGTCATCGAGCTGACCACCACCGTCGGCCACCGACGCCTGAGACTCGGCCCGAGCTTCCGCGTCGCGCGCAGCGCGAGCCTGCACGCCGAGCTGGACCATCTGCTTGGCACGGCGCTCATCGACGGCGTCTCGTCGGCCCCCGCCGCGGTCAGCGCAGCCTGAGCCCGAGCCCCCGCGGGCCGGCCCTCACAGGACGGGCCGTCCCGCAAGTTGAGGTGATCGCCGCAGACGCCAGCCCTCGGGCGATGGGGCTACTTCACGTGCAGGTTGATGCCCAGCAGCAGCAGCGGCCAGAGCAGGATGGCCAGCACCACGGAGACGACCGCCTTGACGGTGTTGACGTGGTTCAGGTAGTGGTGTGAGCTGGCTAGGACCACGCCAACGATCAGCCAGACGACAGTGCCCAGACTCATTCTTGACCGCACGTGGTCCCTCGCTCCCGGTTGGATTGGCCCGACGGTGGCGAGAACATACCCGCCACGCCGGCCAATCAACAGAGCGGCGCAGCCCGGCCCTCATCCGGGGCTACCCCGGCAACCACGGGGAGCGCCAGCCGCCGTAGCCCTTGACGAGCCCGTCGGCTTCCGCCGGTCCCCAGGAGCCCTGGGCGTAGGTGTGCAGGCGGGATGGCCCGTCGAGCAGGGGCTGGAGGATCCGCCACGTCTCAAGCACCCCGTCCTGACGGGTGAAGTGGCTTGAATCGCCGACCATGACCGCCTGCAGGAGGACCTCGTACGGGGTCGCTCCGGCCCCGCCCTCGTTGGCGAACTCCATGTCGAGGTCGATGGCGCTCACCCCCGACCGGTCGGCCCGCAGAGCATCGAGCTCGACCCGGATCCCGGTGTTGGGATCGATGCGAAAGACCATCTGGTCTGGCTCGGCTCGCCGCCGTCGCGACGGGATGAAGTGCAGCCGCGGGGGGTGCTTGAAGATGAGGCGCAGCTCGGTCTGGGTGACGGGAAGGCGCTTGCCGGTGCGCAGGAAGAACGGGACTCCGGCCCAGCGCCAGTTGTCGATCTCCAGGCGCAGCGCGGCGAACGTCTCCGTCGTCGAGTTGCCAGCCACGCCGTCGATCGTGCGGTAACCGTCGTACTGGCCGCGGACGTACTGCCTGGGGTCGGCGTCGGGCATGGCCCGAAACGCCGTGTACTTGGCGTCCTTGATCGTTTCCACGTCCTCGCCGGCCGGCGGTTCCATGGCCGCCGCGGCGAGGATCTCCATCATGTGATTGACGACCACGTCGCGCAGCGCCCCGACGGGATCGTAGAAGTGACCCCGATCCTGGACGCCGAGCGTCTCCGCCATGATGATCTGGACGCTGGCCACGTAATTGCGGTTCCACACCGGCTCGAGCATGGTGTTGGCAAAACGCAGGTAGAGGATCTCCTGCAACCCCATCTTGCCCAGGAAGTGATCGACCCGGAAGAGTTGGAATTCCTCCAGGTACTGGTGCAGGCGCCCGGACAACTCGCGGGCTGAGGCGAGGTCGTGCCCAAAGGGCTTCTCGACCATGACCCGCTCGCCGTGGGCCAGCAGCGAGGCCCGGGAAAGGCCGGCGATCACGGTCTCAAACAACGACGGGGGGATCTCGAGATAGAAGGCGGGGTATGCCGCCTTCCCGAGCGCCGCCGCCACCTTCTTGTACGTCTCGTCCTGGCCGAAATCACCGCTCACGTAGGCCATGCGCGCGGCCAGGCGCTTGAACACCGCGGGGTCGACCGATCCCTCGGTCGCCGCGATCGCTTCCTGGGCTCGCTCGCGGAGTTGGTCGACGCTCCAGTCATCGACGGCCACCCCGATGATCGAGCAATTGAGTAGCTCGCGCGCCTCCAAGCGGTACAGGGAACGGAAGGTCATCCTCCGGGCCAGGTCGCCGGTGAGGCCGAAGATGACGAGCGCATCGGCGCGGCGAGGGCGGGGGCTCACGCGGCGCTCGCTCGTTGGTCAGCGCGAGCCCGGGCCGCCTTGCCGCGGCGGCGCAGCTTGAAGCACAGCTCGAGCTCGCTCTCCGTTGGCCCCTGGCGCTCGGGCCCCTGCGTCTCCAGCACGCAGGGCAGCGTCTCAAACCGCGGCTCGGACAGGAACACGGCACAGCCGGCTTCTCCCAGCTCGCCGTCGCCGACGTTGGCGTGGCGGTCGCGGTTTGAGCCCAGCGGCGCCTGCGAGTCGTTGAGGTGCAGGCTGTGCAGGCGCTTGAGCCCGATCTCGCGCTCAAACGCGTCCAGGGTCTCGGTCAATCCGTCCGCGGTGCGGATGTCATAGCCGGAGGCGAGCAGGTGGCAGGAGTCCAGGCACACCCCCAGCCGGGGCCCGCCGCCGGCCGCCTCGAGCAGCGCGGCCAGCTCGGAGAACGAGCGTCCCAGGGTGCCCCCGGCGCCCGCAGTGTCCTCGAGGTGCAGCTCGCAGGTCTCGGTCTCACTCAGGGCCTCGGCGATCACCTTGCCCGCCCGTGTGACGGCCGGGCCGACGTGACCCTGCTTGGCCGATCCGGGGTGAAGGACGACGCCGGTGGCGCCGATCCCCGACCCGATCCGGAGCGACTGAATCAATGAGGCCCGCGTCTTGTCCCGGATCTCCTTGTCGGTGGAGGCGCAGTTGAGCAGGTAGACGGCATGCAGGAGGATCGCCTTGACGCGGCGGCTGGCACGCAGCGCCTCGCGACAGGCGGCGAAGTCGTCCTCGTCGTAGGCGGTCGGACGCCACATGCGCGGCGACTGATTGAAGATCTGGATCGCCTGGGCGCCGCGCTCATCGCCACGCTCCACGGCCTTATCCAGGCCGCCCGCCGGGGATACGTGGGCGCCGATTAGCATCTTCGCTGAGAAACCATGCGTGTTCGCTTTGCTCCTTCGCCCACCGGGGCGCTCCACATCGGCGGCGCCCGCACCGCGCTCTATAACTGGCTGCTGGCCCACGGTCCCGGCTCGAGCCCGGACGGGCGGGCGGGAACGCTCGTGCTGCGCATCGAAGATACAGACCGCGAGCGCTCGACGCCCGAGAACGTCGAGCAGATCCTTGACGCTCTGCGCTGGCTCGGCCTCGACTGGGACGAGGGGCCGATCTTTCAGTCCCAGCGCGCCGAGCGCCATCGCGAGGCGCTCGAGCAGCTCCTGGCCGACGGGCACGCCTATCGCTCCACCGCCACCGGCGATGACGTGCGCGAGTACAAGGCCCGCCACGGGGCCGAGCGCGGCTTCCGGGGCGAGCCGGAGTCAAGCGGGGCCGTCCGTCTCCGCGTCCCCGACGACGGCGAGACGCTTGTCGATGACGTGATCCGCGGCCAGACCGGCTTTCCCAACGTCAACCTCGACGATCCCGTCATCGCCCGGGCCGACGGATCGCCGCTCTATAACTTCGCCGTCGCCATCGACGACCTCGACGCCGGGATCACGCACGTGGTGCGCGGGGAGGACCACCTGTCAAACACGCCCAAGCAACTGCTCGTGCTCGAGGCCCTCCGGGCCGATACCCCGCGCTACGCGCATCTTCCCCTGCTGCACGGCCCCGACGGGCGCAAGCTGTCCAAGCGCCATGGGGCGGCCTCGGTGCAGGAGCTGCGCGAGGCCGGCTATCTCCCCGAGGCCGTCGACAACTACATCGCGCTGCTTGGGGCCGGCTTCGCCGCCGACGAGGAGCACTTCAGCCTGGCTGAGCTGGCCGACCGCTTCCGGCTCGAACGCGTATCCAAGAACCCGGCCGTGTTCGATGAGCGCAAGCTGCGCCACATGAACGGACAGCACCTGCGAGAGCTGGGCACGGATGAACTCACCCGCCGCCTCGAGCAGTTCACCGGGCGCTCGGGCCTGCGTGACGCGGTCGCCATCTCGGAGGAGAAAATCCAGACTCTGGCTGACTTCTGGCCGCTGGTCTCCTTCGTGTTTGACGGCCCGGTCGACGACCCCGCTGCGTTTGAGCGGGTGCTGGGTAAGGATGGCGCACTTGACGCGCTGCGTGCCGCCCGCGAAGCGCTCGAATCCGTGGAGCCGTTTGCGCTGCCCGGCATCGAGAGCGCGCTGCGCGGAGTCGTCGAGCGGTTGGGGGCCAAGGCCGGCCAGGTCTTTCAGCCCGTGCGGATGGCGCTGGCCGGTCAGACGGTCTCACCCGGCATCTTTGAGACGATCGCGGTGCTGGGTCGCGAGGAGACCCTGGCCCGCATCGATCAGGCGATGCAGCGCGCCCAGCCCGTTGACTCACCGAGCTAAACCGCGACCATCTATCTGCCGATAGATGGGCCAATGTCATTGGAAGAAAATTTGTCGCTGCGCTCGCCCCTGCGCGTCCGGGCCGAGAAAGGGGAGTGAGCAGCCGTGGCTACGCTCGCAGCTGTGAGTCCGACCTCGTCCCCCACCGATCCGTACGCCTCGCGTGAGCGCCATCACAACGAGGGTCACGGGCGGCGGCTGACGGCGGCCTTCGAGGCCCTTGAGGCCTACCCCGTGCTGGTGGAATCGCGCAACCGCATCCTGCGGCTCTTCGAGGACGGTGAGCCATCCACCGCCGACGTGGTCAGTGCCGTGGAGGGTGACGTCGCCCTCGCCGTGACCGTCATGCGCCTGGCCAACCAGATCGAGGGCCCCGACCAGGGCAAGGTCGACAGCGTGGTCATCGGCACCGAGGTCCTCAGCCCCCAGACGGTGCACGCGATCGCCAGCCGGGCGCGGACATTTGACTTCTTTGAGCGGACCGCCGTGTGGCAGGGCATCCCCGAGCGCTTTCGGCTGCATGCCGTGGCCACGCAGCGGGCCGCGGACCGCCTCGCGCGGGAGATCGGCTACGAGGACCGCGACCGGCTGATGGTCACCGCGCTGCTGCACGACATCGGCAAGCTCGTCCTCATCCACGCCTACCCCGGCTACCCCGGACAGGTCCACGGCGAGGCCCGCACCCCGGAGGAGCGCCTGCAGCGCGAGCGCCGTGAGCTCGGGGTCGACCACGCCCTGGTCGGCGGCGTCCTGGCCCGCCGCTGGGGCATGCCCAAGTCGATCGCCAGCGTGATCGAGCGCCACCATGCTGAGGAGGCTGAAGGCGAGAGCGCGCTCGTCCGCCTGGCCGACATGCTGGCCCACTACGTCCTCGGCGGCGTGGTCGCTCCGGCTGAGATGCTGGCCGCCGCCCGCACGGTCGGCGTCAGCCCGGCCGGCCTGCGCACGGTCATGTACGAGCTGCCGCTGCCCTCCTCGGGCGGACGCCCGCGCCAGGTCGACCCATGCCCCATGTCGGCGCGCGAGATTGATGTGCTGCGCCGCCTGGCCAAGGGCATGGTCTACAAGCAGATCGCCGCCGAGCTCGGACTCTCGACGAGCACCGTCCGCACGCACCTGCACAACGTGTACGGCAAGCTCGGGGCCATGGATCGCGCCCAAGCGGTGCTGATCGCCACCGAACGCGGCTGGATCTAGCGCTTTCTCGTTGCCGCGGCTGGCTTGCCGGGCAGGGTCGCGGGCGGCCGGCTCTCGGGCCCAGGCGCTGACCTGCCGCGCGCGGGGTCAGTCGCTCGTCGGGTCTGAGCGCCGGCGGATCTCGAGCACGCCGTCGCGGTCGCGCACGTCGAAGCTTGGTTGGGGCGCGGTCGCCGGTCCCCGGGTCAGCGCGCCGGTACGCAGATCAAAGCGTGAGCCGTGACAGGCGCAGACGATGTGATGGCCGTCGAGCTCGCCGTCCCGCAGTGAGCAACCGCGATGTGAACAGCGGTCGTGGATGGCGTAGGTGACGTCCCCGTCACGGAACAGGAGTACGGGCGTTTCGTCAGCGACCACGCGGGTCGGGCGACGATCGGGCAGCGGGACATCGGACCACACGGGTGTCCACGCTGGTAACCCGGCATCGAACACGGTCTCGTCGGCTCCGATGCCCGCGGCGTAGGACAGATGGGCTCCGAGATATCCACCGGCCATCAGCGCCGTGGCCCCGGCCAGTCCCACGAGCATGCCCTGGCGGCGGTTTCCGCGGCGACGCAGCGCCAGCGAGGCCGAGTAGAGCGTGAGCGCCGTCGCGTTGGTAGCCGCGTGGACGAGTCCGGTCCGCCGCACAGCATCATTGAAGGCCTCGCTGTCGGCCCAGTCGTTGACACCGGTGGCTGCCGTCGGACCATAGGCGAGGATGCCGACGGCGATGAGACGCTCGCTGGCCGGACCGGCGTCCTGGCCGCCGATGATGTCGAGCAGTGTGGCGCTCACGAACGAGCCGATCACCACGTCGGTGAGCAGCGGATGGACGGGATGACCCAGCCACGTGCCGCTCAGCGCCTCCTTGATCGGGCCCGGTGGCACCAGGCCGCGCACCGCCTGTCCGACTGCTCTGCCGGGCGCGTCAAGCCGTGCGGCTGACTCCAGTCGCTGAATCAGGGGCTCGAACGGGGTCAGCTGACGGCGGATTCGTCCGGGGCGACTCACACCCTTCGCCATACCCCACCCGCTTGGACGATAACCCCACCGCTACGATCGGGATGCCATCCATGATCTCGGTGACCAGCAAATCTCCCTACGCGCTCAGTGCTCTGGTCGAGCTCTGCTGCCACGGGGACGGGAGCCCGGTCCCAATCGCCGAGCTGGCCCGCCGCCGCGAGATCCCGGTGCAGTTCCTCGAGCAGCTGTTCGCCACGCTGCGCCGGGGCGGCATCCTGCGCTCCCAGCGCGGGGTCAAGGGCGGCTACAGCTTTGCAAAGCCCGCGGCCGAGGTGACCGTGCTCGAGCTCGTCGAGCTGCTTGACGGTCCACTCGGGCGCGACACCAGCGGCGTGTTCTTCGAGGCCGCGCAGGCGGCCGCGGCGGTCCTGGCCGACGTGACTGTGGCCTCGGTCGCCGAGCAGGAGATCCGGGCCGCCGGCTCGCCCATGTACTACATCTGACCTGCGGCCGGACGGTACGGGCGATTCTCTGATGACCTAGTAGGAACTGGACCAGGCATCGGTCGGCTCGCGACGGTGTGAGCAACGGCGTGGATCAGCAGCGGATCGGCCGCGGACACTGTGTTCGGACTGGCGTGAGCAGCACGAAGGGCGAGCGGTTCCCGATGGTTCCGCTCGCCTCACGCGCATTCATTGCCCCCGGAACGCTTTGAACCACTGCCCCCAATGATCCGCGTCCTGCTGTTTTGCGACCCCCGGTGGCCGCTGAAATACAGAATGACGGAGCATGGTTTCCAAAACGTTTCCGTCTGGTGGTTTGGGGAAGGGAGCGGCCACGCTCGGGGGGTGATGGAACGAGGCGTCGAAAACCGTCGGCTAGATACAGCACGTCGGGGAGCCCGCGTTCTCTAGGGTTACCGGGCCATGAGCCCCGTGCCCAGCAATGTCGCCTGTCTGGTCGGGCGCACGCCGATGCTCAAGCTCGCCCGGATGTCGGGCAACCTTGATGTCGAGCTGTTCGCCAAGCTCGAGTCGTTCAACCCGGGGGGCAGCGTCAAGGATCGGATCGGCGTGGCCATGGTGGAGGCGGCCGAGCGCGAGGGGCGGATCGAGCCGGGCAAGACGACGATCGTCGAGGCCACGAGTGGCAACACCGGCATCGCGCTGGCCTTCGTCTGCGCGGCCAAGGGCTATGACCTCATCCTCACCCTTCCCCAGGGCATGAGCCGGGAGCGGGAGAGCCTGCTGCGCCTGTACGGGGCGCAGGTGCAGATCACCGAGTCACTGGGCGGCATGAACGAGGCCGTCGACGCCGCCCGGGCCCTGGCCACGCGCGACGACGTGTTTCTCCCTGACCAGTTCTCCAACCCGGCCAACCCGGAGATCCATCGGCTCACCACCGGGCCGGAGCTGTGGGAGGCGCTGGACGGGCGCATCGACGTGTTCGTGGCCGGTGTCGGCACCGGCGGCACGGTGACCGGCGTGGGGGAGACGCTCAAGGAGCGCAATCCGCGCTGCCGGGTGATCGCCGTCGAGCCGGCCAGCTCACCCGTCCTCTCCGGGGGGCCGCCCGGGCCGCACAAGATCCAGGGCATCGGGGCCGGCTTTGTCCCCGCGGTACTCAACCGGGAGGTGCTCGACGAGGTGATCGCGGTGTCCGATGAGGACGCGATCGAAACCGCGCGCGCGCTCGCCCACCGCGAGGGTGTGTTGGCCGGCATGTCCTGCGGCGCCGCCGTGTGGGCTGCGCTTCAGGTCGCCGCCCGGCCGGAATTCCGCGCCGCCCGGATCGCCACCATCCTGCCCGACTCCGGTGAGCGCTATGTCTCGACCCCGTTCTTTGCGCCGTAGGGCCGGCGGCGCCCGTCGCTACCCTTGAGTTCATGGCCCGGCTCGGCTTAATCGGCCGCACCGCCGCGGAGATCCGGCGTGATGTGGCGGCGGCCAAGAGCCGCGATCCCGCCGCGCGCGGCGTCGGCTCGCTCGAGGTGCTGGCCACCTGGCCCGGCGTCCACGCGCTGCTGTCCCACCGCGTCGCCCACGCGCTGCACGCCGCCGGCATCCCGCTCCTTCCCCGGATGATCGCCGCCGTCGCGCGGTCGGCCACGGGGATCGAGATCCACCCCGCCGCGCTCATCGGCGACGGCTTCTTCATCGATCACGGCATGGGGGTGGTCATCGGCGAGACGGCGCAGATCGGGGACAACGTCACGCTATACCAGGGGGTGACCCTGGGCGGTACGGGGTTTGCCACCGGCAAGCGTCATCCCACCGTCGAGGACAACGTGACGATCGGCTCGGGGGCCAAGCTGCTGGGGCCGATCACGATCGGCCATGGGGCCAAGATCGGGGCCAACACGGTCGTCATCCACGACGTCCCACCTCACTCGACGGTGGTCGGCAACCCCGGTCACCCGGTCCGGATCGAGGGGCGGCGTCCCGAGGGTCCCGACGCGGACTGGATCCACCTGCCTGACCCGGTGGCTGACGCGATCAAGGGCCTGGCCAGCCGGATCGCCGCCCTCGAGGCCGAGGCCGAGCGCTCCCCCGGAGCCGAGGTGCGGCCGCTGCGACCGGCCCGCACCGAGCCCGAGGGGCGGGCCAATCCGTCCTTCGGCCCGAATCCGGCCGGCGGGTAGCGCTCAGGCGCCCTAGGACCCGACCGCGATCGGGGCCAGGTGCCCACGAGCGGCCGCGACCACCTCGCTGACCTGGGCCTGGGACAACACCGGGCTGATCGGGATAGCCAGGTTCGTCCGCGCCGCCTCCTCGGTCCCGGGCAACGGAACCGAGGGAGCGAACTCACGCATGGCCGGCTGCTCGTGCGTGGCCACCCGGTAGTAGCCGCGGGCGCCGATCCCCTCGGCCTGCATGGCCTGGGCAAGGGCGTCGGGCTTCTCGGTGCGGATCACGAACAGATGCCAGGCCGGTTCGGCCCCTGGCGCCGCTTTCGGCAGGGCTACGAGCTCGCCCAGCCCGGCGCGGGCGTAGGCGGCAGCCGCCGCGCGCCGGCCGTCTGACCAGGCATCGAGATGCGGCAGCTGGACGCGCAGGATTGCGGCCTGAATGGCGTCCAGGCGCGAGTTGTAGCCCACCTCGGTGAAGGTCTGCTTGTCGCGCGAGCCGTGGAAGCGCAGCCGGCGGGCACGCTCGGCCACCGCCGGATCAGACGTGGTGATCGCCCCGCCGTCGCCAAAGCCGCCGAGGTTCTTGGACGGGAAGAAGCTGAAGGTGGCCGCGGTTCCAAGCGCCCCGGGGCGTCCGTCGGGGCCACGCGTGCCCAGCGCCTGGGCGGCGTCCTCGAGCACGGGAATGCCGAGGGCCTCAATTTCGGCCACCGGGGCAAGATTGCCGAACAGGTGGACGGCGAGCACCGCCTTGGTCCGGGGCGTCAGCGCCGCGCGGACGGTGTCGGCGGTCACGCAGAACGTGTCGGGATCGACGTCGCAGAACACGGGCCGGGCGCCGGTTGGGGGGATGGCCTCGGCGCTGGCGTAGAACGTGAAGGACGGGACGATGACGTCATCACCGGGCCCAACGCCCATCGCGCGCAGGGCGATGGTCAGCGCATCGGTCCCGTTGCCGACGCCCACGGCGGACTCGGCCCCGACGTAGGCGGCCAGCTCCCGCTCGAAGGCGCTCACCTCCGGTCCGAGGATGAACGTCCCCGAGTTGACCACACCGAGGATCGCCGCGCGCAACTCTGCGCCCAGGGGCGCCAGCGGCGACGCGGTGTCAAACAGTGGCACCGCCATGGTTAGAGGTCGGTATCGGCGCCGTGGCCGAGGGGCAGCTCGGGCTCGGTGGTCTGCAGGCGGTCGCGGTGGGCCTCGGGATCGGCGAGGTTGCGCCGCGCCCGGACGAGGTACAGGGGACGCCCCTTGACCTCGTCATAGATGCGTCCGACGTATTCGCCGATGATCCCGATGGCGATCAGCTCGATGCCGCCCAAGAGCAGGACGACGATGGTCAGGGCGCTGAAGCCGGGCAGATAGGAGCCGAGGATGCGCAGCACGACCACGATCGGGATGGCGATGAAGGCCAGGGTCGAGATCATGAAGCCGAGCAGCGTGGCCAGCTGCAGCGGCCGGTGCGAAAAGGAGGAGATCGCGTCAAGGGAGAAGCGCAGCATCTTGGACAGCGTGTACTTCGTCTCGCCGGCGTAGCGCGGGTCGCGGTGGTAGGGCACGGCGGCCTGCGTGTAGCCGACCCAGACCGTCATCCCGCGCAGGAAGCGGTTGCGCTCGCGCATCGAGAGCAGGGCGTTCAGGGCCCGGCGATCGAGGAGTCGAAAGTCACCTGAGTTGTGCTGAAGCTCGACCTGGGCGAGCTTGTCGAACAGGCGGTAGAACCACCGCGCGGTGCTCAGCTTGAAGCGCGACTCACCCTCCCGGTGCTCCCGGACGGCGTAGACGACATCGCAGCCGGCCCGCCAGTGGTCGAGCATGGTGGGAATGAGCTCAGGCGGGTCCTGCAGATCGGCGTCGAGCATGACCACGGCATCGCCGGTGGCGTGATCGAGCCCCGCGGTGAGGGCTGTCTGGTGGCCGAAGTTGCGTGACAAGTGGACGACGCGGACGCGCGGGTCGCTCCCGGCGATCCGATCCAGCACGAGCGCAGAGCCATCGGTCGAGCCGTCATTGACGAGGATGAGCTCGAAGGGCAGGCCGTCCAGAGCGGCGCACACCCGGGTGAAGAACTCCTCCACGGTGCCGTCCTCGTTGTAGACGGGAGCCACGACGCTGAGCAGTTCGAGCTCGCCGGCGGCGCGGCGCGACTGCGGAGGCGGCGGGCTCGTCGGCTCATCCATGGGCGGATCGCCTGCCTAGATCCCCATCGCGGAGCTGCCCGTCGGCAGGTAGCCGAAGATCTCGGTGCCGGCGAACTGCATCATCTGCAGAGTCAGGACCACACCGGTCAGCCACAGCGTCGGGCGGATGAGTCGCCGGTCGGTGCTCACCGCGGCCAGGGGGAGCAGCCAGGTCACATACCAGGGCAGGAGCGAGCCGGCCGTGGCCAGCATCACGAACGTCGACCAGCCGGCCGCGTTCAGCCAGTCCAGCTCACGGCGCCAGACACGTCGCAGCAACCAGATGGTGACGCCCAGAAACAGCGCCTCGAGCAGGTAACCGACGATGTGGCCGACGAGCGCCGGAGCGACCGCGCCCACCATCCCGGGGATGCTGTGCCAGTCGCCCTCGCTCTGGCTGCGCGCGACCGTGGGAAACACGTTCAGCACGCCGGCTCCGAACACGACGCCCGAGACGGCAATCATGATCGCCGTGCCGACCCCGACACCGATGAGAAGATCGCGCCGGCGGCGGCGACCGTACTCGGCTCCGCCGGCGGCGGCGGCAAACGGGATGAGCAGGCCGGCGGTGAGCTTGACCGCCACCGAGAGCACGAGCAGGCCGCCGCCGAGCCGCCCCCGGTTGACGACGATCACATAGGCCGCCCCGGTGGAGATAGCCAGCATCAGCAGATCGTTGTGGCCGCCGCCGACCGCGTAGAGCACCAGCAGCGGATTGAGGCCGACCAGGGCCACGGCCTTGACCGGATCGACGCCGCGCGCCCGGGCCAGATTCCAGACCAGAGCGATGATGGCGATGCTCGAGACGGCGGCCACGGCCTTGTAGGCGATCACGCTGGCCGCCAGTGACAGCGGCGCGAATACGTAGCTGAAGATCGTGAAGGCGGGCCCGTAGGCGCTGGGGATGTAGGACCATTTCGCGCCCACGTACGGGAACACGGCGTCGAGGGCGATGGCGTGCGGACCGTTGAGGTAGGGACTGGCCCCGTAGAGCGCACCCATGCGCGCGTAGGACTGGTAGCTGAAGACGTCGGTCGAGACCAGCGGGGGGCCGAGGATGATCAGGGCCTGGAGAGCGGCGATCAACAGCATCACCGTCCGCCCCGAGAGCTGGCTCGAAGCCGCGACGACGATCAGATAGGAGATGAAGATCAGGCACAGCACAGCGATCGTCCCGCCCGCGTGCAGATCGATGCCCGTATTGGCAAACGCGCCCCCCAGGCTGCCGGGGATCACCGCCGACGCCGCGCCCCGGACTGACTCGGGCAGCAGCGAAGGGGTATGGGCGGCCGAAATGGCGATCAGCAACGTGCCGACGAGCAGCCCGGCCACGCCGACCAGGGCCCGCCGGCTGTCTCGGACGGACGAGCCGGAGAGGCCGAGGCCTGCTCCGCCGGGCAGCTCGACGCCGGCGCTGTTGGGCATAGCGCCCAGCGGGCTGCGAACGCTCATCAGCTAGAGGATGCCCGACAGCGAGACGGGAGCCGTTTCAGCGCCATTGGAATCAGGTTAATAAGTGACGGGAAAATTAGTCTGACTTGACACCCGTACCGGCCCGGGTGAGGGCGGCCGGCGCGCGAAGTCGAAGGGTGGGGACAAGCCACATCGCTTCGAGCGCGATCCGGGACGACATCTTGCTGGTTCCCACTGTCCGGTCGGTGAACACGATGGGGATCTCGCGAACGGTGAAGCCGGCCAGCAGAGCGCGGTAGGTGACCTCGATCTGAAAAACGTAGCCCTCGGCCCGGACGCTGCCAAGGTCGATGGCTTCGAGCACCCGGCGGTGGATGCACTTGAAGCCGCCGGTGAGATCCTGGACGTGGACACCGAGGATGAGCCGGGCGTATACCCCGCCCCCTCGGCTGATGACCCGCCGCACGAGGCCCCAGTCCTTGACCCCGCCACCGTCGACGTAGCGCGAGCCCAGGACGAGATCGGCATCCGCGGCCGCGGCGATCAGGTGGGGGAGGTAGCGGGGATCGTGGGAGAAATCGGCGTCCATCTCGATCACCAGTTCCGCGCCGCCCGCCAATGCCCGCCCGAAGCCGGCCAGGTAGGCCTGTCCGAGGCCCCCCTTGGCCGGCCGGTGGAGCACCTCGACGGCGGGCAGCTCGCTGGCCAGGCGGTCGGCGATCTGCCCCGTCCCGTCCGGTGAGTTGTCATCGACGATCAACACCCGGTGCCTGCCGGGGACGGCCTGCTGGAGCTGGCCGAGCGCCGCGCGCACAACCGGCTCGATGTTCGCGGCCTCGTTGTAGGTGGGGATGATCAGCCAGACGTCTTCAGGCATCGTGGCAGCCTAGTGGGATGGCCGCCGGAGGCGGCGGATCGGCCACCTCCCTTCGCCGCCGTATCCCGATCGCCTGCCCGAGGCAGATGACGCTAACGCCGTGTCAGTATGTGCGCGCCGTGACTAGCGGCGCACGTAGGCGACGCGGTTCCAGCTGGGCTCGGGGGCGAGTTCGATCGGCTCGCGGTCCCGGTCGGGCTGTACGTAGATGAACCCGGTCATCTCGGCGTTGAAGGCCACGTCGAGCTCGCCCTCCTTGACGCGCTGGTCCAGCCAGGCACCGCGAAAGATGAGCCGGCGCAGCCAGTGCACCAGTGAGCGCTCAGACGGACCGACGAGCTCCGACCAGCAGTCGTTGACATGCTCGCCGAGGCCCGAGGCCGGGTCGGTGACCTCGCCGTTGACGACGAGATTGATGAGGTCCTCGGCCTCATCCTCCTCGACTCCGCCGTACAGGAAACCGAGCTTTCGGGCAGCCTGCTCACACCGCTCGCGGAAGTCCCGTTCGTTGAACGTGAACCGCAGTTCGCCGTACTCGAGGACGAAATCGTCGCCCGAGGAGTAGTTGCCACGCTTGTACATTGAGCGTCGGCATCATATGGGCGAATCCTGCTTTCCCGGGGCCCTGAACGTGATGTTGCAGGGGGCGAAATCTGCTACGGCGCGGGCTCCCTCAGACAGTGCAAACCAAGGCGCCGTTGATCCTGATCGTAGAGGACCATCCGGTCACGCGGCAGTTCCTCGCCGACAACCTTGCCGCTGACGGTTTTGAGCCGCTGGAGGCCGACTCGACCCTCGACGCCATGCGCCTGCTCAGGCGCGAGGCGCCCGATCTGGCCCTCATCGACCTCGGTCTGCCCGACCGCGACGGACTCGATCTGCTCCACGACATTCGCGTCGCCGATTGCGGCACGACCCGGATCGACGCTCACGTCCCGGTCATCCTGCTCACCGGCCGGGCGGGGGAGCTTGACCGTATCCGGGGCTTTGAGCGCGGCGCGGACGACTATGTGGTCAAGCCCTTCAGCTACCCGGAGCTCCGGGCCCGGGTCGCGGCGGTGCTCGCCCGCTCGCGACGACGCCCCGGGACGTCCCGGCTGCGCGTCGGCCCGCTCGAGGTGGACGTGTTCACGCGCGAGGTGATGCTCGACGGGCGGCCAATTCATTTATCCAAGAAGGAGTTCGCCCTGCTGCGCACCCTGGCCGAGGATCCCTACCGGGTGTTCACGCGTGACGAGCTGCTGCGCGGCGTGTGGGGCTATCAGGCGCGGGGCACGACGCGCACGCTTGACAGCCACGCCTCGCGCCTGCGGCGCAAGCTCAGTCCGGCCGGCCGGGGCTTTGTCGTCAACGTATGGGGCATCGGCTACCGCCTGCTCGACAGCGGGATGCAACCGTGAGCGTGGCGGCATCGGGCGGATGGCTGGCCGCGCTGGTCCTCGTCGTGGCCTGGGTCCTGCTCCAGAGAGGTGTCGCGGCGCGCCATGAGGCCATCACCCGGGCCTGTCACGAACTACGCGGTCCCCTGGCCGCCGCCCGGCTCGGCCTCGAGCTCGGTACCCGGGCCGGCCCGTTGTCGGTGGCGCAGTTGCGAGCGATCGGGTCAGAGCTGGGACGGGCCACGCTCGCGCTGGACGACCTGGCCCGCGTCCGCGAGGGCGAGCCCGGCGACGGCGAGAGCGGCCTCGTCGACCTGCGCGCGCTGCTCGCCGACTCCGTCGAGGCCTGGCGGGCCACCGCCGCCGCCGCTGGGGTCGATCTGCGCCTGGCCGAGTCAGCCGCGGCTGCCGTGGTGCGCGGACAGCGCCTGCGGCTCGCCCAGGCCGCCGGCAACCTGATCGCCAATGCGATCGAGCATGGGGGGCGGCGGGTCGAGGTGAAGGTGGAGATGAGTGGGGGAGTGGCCCAGGTCGGCGTGTGCGACGACGGCCCCGGGCTGCCGGACTCAGTGGCGGCGCTGGCCGGCCACGCCCGGCGCGGACGCGGCAGCCGGGGGCGGGGGCTGGCCATCGTCGCCGGGATCGCGGCCGTGCACGGCGGTCAGCTGCGCGCGGTCACCGCGCCGCGGGGCGCGCATCTGGTCATCGAGCTCCCGGCCCTGACCGGCTGAGGTCGCCGTCATCTGCCCGGCGCCTGGACCGGGGTGTCGGCCACACCGGCGGTTGGGCCAGCCCCCGGGCCGTCCCCCGTGCCCGCAACGCGCTCGCGCGCGCGGGAAACAGCCCTACTCGGAACGGCAACGGGTCGCGGGTGGCGGTGTAGCGACACAGCGGCCGCGTTGTCCGGGCCGCCCCGGCTGACCCGCACACCGCTCGGACGGAACCGGGCCAAATCTGCACGCCGGCGTTCATCTCGCCGATCTGCAGCCATTCCTGCGCCGTGGCCGCCCTAGGGCTGGGCTGGCCTCCCACGCCGGATCTCCAGTTGAGACGGGCCGTTTGCGCCTCAAAGGGCCGGTTAAACGGCCGCCGTGGGGCAAACGGTGCGAAATAGGTTGCAAAGTGGGAGAGAGTGGGTTACCGTGGGCGCCGCTGTGGAACCCGGGTGGCAGGGCTCCTCCCACCCAGCCACCCGGGTCTCCCTTCACTTGGCGGCATGAGAACTCTTGACCTTCCGCGGCACCTTCGAACACGCGCTCGACGCGAAGCACCGGCTCACCATCCCCGCCAAGTTCCGGGGAGCGCTGTCGGGAGGGGTCGTCCTGGCCCCATCCCCCGAGGTGGAGACCGGGGCGGCCCGCACCGTCGCGGTCTGGACGCCCGAGGACTACGACGCGTTCACCACCTCGACGCTGGCCGGACTCAACCCGGCCACGCCCAAGGCCCGCGAGCTCAAGCGCTTTTACTTCAACTCCTCCTTTGACACCGAACTCGACGCCGCCCACCGCGTGATGATCCCGCCCCAGCTGATGGCCTACGCCGGTCTCGACAAGGAGGTCACGGTGACGGGCTCCGGAGAGTGCCTGGAGATCTGGGATCGCCAGGCCTACCGCGAGAACTTCGAGGACGTCCTCACCCGTATCCCCGACATCGCAGCGAGCCTTGGCGACACTGCTTGACATGAGCACCAGTCATATCCCGGTCCTCGCCGGCGAGCTGATCGACTTTCTCGATCCGCGCCCGGGCGAGACCGCGGTGGACTGCACGGTGGGGGGCGGCGGCCACGCGCGCCTGATCGCCGACCGGATCGGACCGGCGGGAACGCTGATCGGCGTCGATCGCGATCCCGTGGCCGAGGAGCGCTTCGCCGAGCTCGCCGCCGAGGTGACGTGCCAGACGCGCTTCATCCGGGCTGACTTCGCCACCGCGCTGGCCGACCTGCGTGACGAGCGCCTGCGCGCCGACATGGTCTACCTCGATCTGGGCATGTCCTCGATGCAGGTTGACGCCTGGCCGCGCGGCTTCTCCTACGCGTATGACGCCGCGCTCGACATGCGCATGGATCAAGCCCAGGACCTGACCGCGGAGGAAGTCGTCAACACGTGGGACGAGCGCCGGCTGTCCCGGATGCTCCGTGAGTACGGGGAGGAGCGCTACGCCCGGCAGATCGCCCGGGCGATCGTGCGGACGCGCAGCCGCGGCGGCCTGAGCTCAACCCAGCAGCTCGTCGACACGATCAAGGCGGCCATCCCGACCCCGGCCCAGTTCGCCGGGGGTCACCCCGCCCGGCGGACCTTCCAGGCGCTGCGGATCGCCGTCAACGACGAGCTGGCCCAGCTCGAGCAGGCGTTGCCCCGGGCCTGGGAGCTGCTCAGCGCCGGTGGCCGCCTGGCTGCCATTTCCTTTCACTCGCTTGAGGACCGCATGGTCAAGCGCTTCCTGGCCGATCGGGCCCGGGGCTGCATCTGCCCGCCGGACCTGCCCATCTGCGTCTGCGGCCGTGAACCGGAGGCCGAGCTGCTCACCCGTCGTGCCGTGGCCCCCACCCCGGGGGAGGTCGCGGCGAATCCGAGATCCAGGTCAGCGCACCTGCGCGCCGCCCGCAAGTTGGAGGTCACGCCGTCATGACACCCACCGCCACCACTCCGGCCGGCCGGGGCAAGAAGCCACCGACTCGCTCGCGTCCCGCGGCCCGGTCGGCCTCGGCGGCCCGCGCGACGCCGCCCGCCCGCGCGGCCGGCGCGGGCACCGCGCGTTCCAGCGGGCACAAGCGCTCCGCCCGTCCAGCCAGCGCGGTGCGCCGCGTGTCCGGGCCGGCCGGGGGAGCGGGAACGACCCGGCGTAGCACCGCCCCGGCGCCGCGGCCGCGGCGGGTCTCCGGGCCCGCGCGGCGGCGGGGGGAGCGGTCCCTGCGTCCGGCCACACTGCCCGCCCGTCTCTCCCGGTTCATCCGCAGCTTGCCCGATCATTCGCTGCTTGACCAGATCGTCCGCGGTCGAGCGTGGATTCCGCTGCTCGGCGTCCTCCTGGCCGGAATCGTGGCCATGCAGGTTGAGGTGCTCAAGCTCAGCGCCAACATGGGTCGCTCACTCGAGCGCGGCACGACACTGCAGAACCGCAACGAGCAGCTGCAGGCCAGCGTCGCCCAGCTGGCTGATGACCAGCGCATCGAGCGCGTGGCGGCCGGCATGGGCATGGTCATGCCCCCACCGACGGCGGTCAAGTTCCTGCCCCGCAGCGCGGCCGGCCAGACGGGGCGCGCCCTGGCCGCCGTCCATAGCCCCAATCCAGCCGCTTTTGCGGCCGCCCTTCCCGGAGCGCAGGCCGCTTTCAGCGTGGGGACCACGGCGATGACCACACCGAGCACGGCGGGCGCGGCACCGACCCTCGCCCAAGCCGCGCCCGCGCCAGTCACGAGCGCGACGACCACGCCGGGCGTGCCGAGCTCGAGCCCCTCGGCGACGACCACCCCGACGTCGAGCACCGCCCCGGCGGCGACGACCCCGGCGGCGTCCAGCGCGGGCACGCCGGCGTCCAGCGCCCCGCCCACCTACGCGCCGGCGACCTCGCCCAGCGGCGCGGCGGCGGCCGGCGCGGCGGCTCCGGGCGCCGGGGGGTAGGCGGTCGATGGCCACGCTCGACCGACGGATCGGCTGGCTGTTCGTTGTCTTTCTGGGGCTGTTGGGGCTGGCCGTCATCAAAGCCGTCGACCTTGGCCTGCTCCGCGCCGACAGCCTCCAGCAGGTCGC
>JAXDGI010000087.1:0-21388 GCA_034665145.1 Solirubrobacteraceae bacterium | reverse complement strand
GCGCCTCCGGGCCAGCAGGCCGCGCTGATCGACTGCACCAGACCCTGCGCTCCCGCCGGGTCGCGGTGGAAGATAGTGTCGAGGTGCGCGCGCAGTTCGTCGGGGTCCACGGTTCGCCGCGCCGTGCCGATGAATACGGCGCGCACCCATAAGGGTAGCCACCATCCGACCCCGGCCTGGGCAGGCGGTGGCGGGCATTGTCCACGCCGACCGCCGCGCGCCACCGACCGGCGCCCCGCAACCGACCGCGGAGCGCCGATCCATCATCTGTACTAGACCGACTGGGCCACGTTGGTCAGCGCGTCCTGGTAGAGCGCCATCTCCCGGGCGATGCCCTCGTTGCAGACCCCGTCAATCAGGCGGAGGTTCTCGACGACAAGCGCTGCGTCGATCGTGACCCTCCGGAACTCCTCATCGGCGCGCACGGCGCTCAGCTGACCGCTGGTGCCGCGCAACTCCATGTAGCCGTTCGGACCCCCGTTGGGGTCAAACAGCACCACGTCGAACGACTCGATGCGCCCGTCCTGCTGCATGCGTCCGTAGAGCCCGAGGGCGTCGTTGAACACCTCCAGGCCCCGCTCCTCCCGCCCGGCGATCGGTCGATCCCAACCGATGTGGAGCACGCGATCGGCCATGGCCGACTCCTTCCTGTTGCGGCCCGGGTCCCGGTGCCGGACCTGGCCGATCGACTATCCCACTCCCGGCCGGTCCGCGCAAATGCAATGTCGGTCGGACACCACCGTTCCGGTTCTTCTTCCCGGAAATGGGCAGAAGGGCCCTTGTCGCCGGGGTGCCAGGCACGGTGGCTGACCGGCGCCTCAGCGCTGCTCGGCCAGTCGCTGATAGGCCAGGCGCACCGCCATCGAGCCCTCGCCGACGGCCGAGGCCACCCGCTTGATCGATCCCGAGTGAACGTCGCCGACGGCGAAGAAGCCCCGCAGGCTCGTCTCCAAAAAGAACGGCGCCTCGTCGACGTAGGCGGCCAGGTCCTCGCCCGGCACGTCGCGGCCGGTGAGCAAAAAGCCGTGCTCATCCATGGCCACCGATCCCCGCAGCCAGGTGGTGTGCGGGGAGGCGCCGATGAACACGAACAGGCCCTTGGCGGCGACCGAGCGGTGCTCGCCGGTCCGCGTGTCGCGAACGGTCACGCTCTCCAGTCCGGGCTCGCCGTGCAGCGCCACCACCTCGGCGCCGGTCACAACCTCGACCCGCGGCCGGCGCTCGATCTCGTCGACCAGGTAGCGCGACATGGACTTGGCCAGGTCATCGCCGCGGATCATCAAGGTGCAGCGGGCCGAACGCTGGGAGAGGAACATCGCCGCCTGGCCGGCGGAGTTGCCGCCTCCGACGATCAGCACCGGATCCCCGAAGCACATCTGGGCCTCGATCGCGGTGGCAGCGTAGTAGAGCCCAACTCCCTCCCAGCGCTCGAGATCAGGGATGTCGAGCTTGCGGTACTGAGCGCCGGTGGCCGCGATCACCGCGCGGCCGCGGACCGCCTCGCCCGTGTCGAGCTCGATGGCAAAGTGCCCGTTCTCCCGGCGGAGGGCGAGAGCGGCCGCCGGGACCATCAGGCGGGCTCCGAACTTGCGGGCCTGGAGACTGGCGCGCTCGGCCAGCTCGCTGCCCGAGATTCCCGACGGGAAGCCGAGGTAGTTCTCGATCCGCGATGACGTGCTGGCCTGACCGCCGAAGGCCACCGCGTCGACGGCCTGCGTGTCCAGGCCCTCAGAGGCGCCGTAGACGGCGGCGGCTAGTCCGGCCGGCCCGCCGCCGATGATGATCAGGTCGCACAGCGGCGGCGCCGACCCGCGGGCGCCGAGACCGAGGGCACGAGCCAGCTCCGCGTTGGAGGGATTGCGCAGCACAGCCTCACCGCCGACCAGGACCGGGGTCTCGGCGGGCGAGACACCGACGGCAGCGAGCAGGGCGTCGGCCTCCTCGTCGTCCTCGAGATCGACCCACTGGTAGGGCACCCGGTTGCGGCCCAGGAACTCTCGCACCCGCCGTGACGCCTGCGTGTAGCGCGAGCCGACGATTCGCACGCCGCCGCCGACTTCGATGAGAATCGAGCGCCGGGCGAGCATGGCGCGCAGGATGAGGTTCGACATCTCCTCGTCCTCGCTGACGAGCGTACGCAGCGCGCCGAGCGGGACGCGGATGACCTCACCGGCGTCACGCACGACCGCGGTGAGTGAGACGCGCGACCCGGTGAGCAGGTTCAGCTCGCCGAGAAACCGGTGGGGGCCGTGGACGGCGATGACGTGGTTCTCATCCCCGTAGCCGCGGACGATGGCCACCGCCCCGGACTCGACGACGTAGAAATCGTAGTGGCTGTCGCCGTCGCGAAAGAGGATGTCGCCGGCAGCGATGGGCAGCACCTCGCCGACGGCACGCACGCGAGCCCGCTGCTCGTCATCGAGCCGAGGAAAGGCCCCATTGCGGTCGGGAGGCTCCGCGAGCCCGGCCCCGAGGGGCTCGTTCATCAGGCCTCCTGGAGAGTGAAGGCAACGTCATCGACGTAGCAGTAGGACCACGTCTCCCCCGGCTCGAGCGAGCTGACGATGGGATGTGCGCTGCTGCGAGCGTGCTTGGTGGCATGGCGATTGGGCGACGAGTCACAGCACCCCACCTTGCCGCATGAGCGGCAGACGCGCAGATGAACCCAGCCACTGCCGCTGGCCAGGCAGTCCTCGCAGCCCGCGACCTGCTCGGGACGGGCGACGGTGATCTGATCGAGGTGCGTGCACTGCGCCATGGCGGGTCTCCTTGCCAGCTCGAGAGGGGTGTCTACCGAGCATGACGAACTCGTCAAGGGCCGCGCTGCGGAGGGCGGCCTCAGGGCGCCAGGAGGCTCACTTCACCGTGACCCCCTGGATGACGACGGGCCCGTGGGTGGGATCAAGTTCGGTGTCCTGGGACACGCCGGCCGGCGGGATCGTGTCGAGGATCTTGGGCACCGTACTCGGGTCCACCGAGCAGATCGGGCCGCTCTTGTCGGGGGCACAGACGCCGAAGGTGTAGGCGCCGGCGGGCTGGGTGAACGCGCGGGCCTGGTCAGAACTGAAGCCGTCCTGGCCGGTCAGGGTGACGGTGAACGTCCAGCCCGAGCCGGGGGTTCCGAAGGAGGCCCTGGGCATGACCAGTGTGGCCGTCCCGCTGGGCTGATCGACGATCAGCTGCGCGGAGCCCAGGGAGTTGCCCGCCGCGTCCTTCCAGACGACGGGGGCAAAGCCCTGGGCCTCGATCCGCTCACTCCAGGCATCGGGTGCAGCGATCGAGTAGTTGCGCGACACGAAGGCCGCTTGCGTGGAGGTGCTGCTCGCCGCCGGATTGCGGACGTAGACATCAAGCAACTGCGCCCCGAAGTTCGAGCCGAAGGTCGAGGCCAGATTGGCGATCCTGGCCTGGATGTAGACCTCGCTGGCGGTCTGGCTCACCGACAGGCCGAGCAGATCGAATGCCCCGGCGTGGAAGTCGGGCGCCGTCGGATAGGCGTACGTGCCCGGTCCGTTGTCATCGCCTGCGCCGTCGGTGGCGTTGAGAACAAGGGTTCCGGGCAGGGCGACGTCGGTGACGTAGAACTGGTCATAGCCGGTGCTGCGGCCCAGGGTCGCGGTGACGGTGATCGTGGTGGAGCCAAAGCTCGCCGGTATGTTCAGCGACCAGTTGCCGCTCGAGTCCGCGGTGGTCGAGCGGACATCCGCGCTCCCGCCGGCCGCCCCGACAGCCTCGGCGTTGACCCGAGCGCCGGGAGCCGTCGTACCGGTGACCGTCACCATCGCGCTCGACACACTCGAGCCGGGAGCCGGGGAGGTAACCGTGAGGGGCAGGGCCCCAGGCATCCCGTGCCGCGCGTAGCGCCGGGCGACGATGGCCGGGGTCTCGAGGTTGCGCCGAGCCCCGTAGTCGAGGGTCAGGCGCGCGTACTGGGCCTGGGCCCAGGTGAGGGGGCTGGCCGAGCCGGCGGGCAGGCCGGGGGCAAAGCCGATCGAGGCCGTCGTCGGGTCGCTGCCGTAGGGCGACTTGGCCACAGCCGGGTCCTCCCAGGCCTGCTCGGGCTCGAGCCCCTGGCCCGAGGTCATGTTCTGCATCGCGCTCAGCAGCGTGCGCGCGGCGGCCCGGTGGCCGGCGGCGACGTCGTACTCGCCGCGCTCGCCACTGAGCACCGGCCACAGATGCCCGGAACCGGTGTCGGTCGTGGCCCACGGCTCGCCGGTGAGCGGGCAGTTAGTGGGATCGGGCTCGTAGCAGTCGCCGTAGCCGTCCTCTGAGCCGGCCTGGCTGGTCCCATACCGGTAGAAGCCGGGGCCGTTGGGCGTCTGGACCTTGATCGTGTCATCGACGACCCTGAGCGACGAGCGCACGACCGGGTCCGAGGCGGGCAGGATTCCGAGGCGGACGAGGTCGAGGAAGCCGGCGTCGATCAGAGAGCGCTGGTCGACGGTGATGCTGCCGTTGCCGAGATTGACCGCGTCGTTGGCGTTCGGGTCCGCGGCCTTGGTGAGGCGCAGGAAGTAGTTCGGCACGGCGGGTGGATTGATGTAGGGGCCGTTGGTGGTCACCGTCCAATCCTTGATGTGACGGGCGAAGTCATCGGCGGTGGCCTGGTAGACGGCCGCGCGCGCCGGGTCTCCGTTGACCGTGGCGATGCGCGCGGCGGCGGTCAGGCCGGCGATCTCGGCGGCGATCGTGGAGGGCGAGTAGCCCGACTGCTCCTCCCAGCGCTCAACGCCAGCCGACGGACCGTGGGCTACGAGAAAATCCGCGGCCGGGATCACGTGCTGGTGGTAGAGGGTGGCGTCATGGGCCAGACCCGACTGCCAGGCCATGAGAATTGGGTAGGAAGTCTCGTCGAGCTGCAGGCCGCCGGTATCGGGCGCCGGCTTGCCGTTCTCCAGCGAGTTGCGGGGCATCGAGCCGTCTGACTGCTGCTGGCGGTCAAACAGAAAGCGCGTCGCGGCCCGGGCGGTGCGGCGGTCGCCGGCCACCAGCAGGCCGGTAAAGGCCTCGTAGAGGTCGCGGGCGAACACCTCGCGGTAGGAGCCGAAGTAGGTCGGCTTGCCGTCGGCGAAGTTGCCCGCCGGGACGGCCTGGCCCCACGGTGAGGCCAGCCCAGCAGCGATCGCACCCGGGAAGGTCTTGTCCTCACTGGCCTTGACGACGTTGACGGACTCGTAGTACTCGCGCTGGGCCGCCGGGTCCAGCCCCGCCGGTGGACGGCGCAGGCCCGCGTCGTAGCCCAGCCAGCCGTCGTCGTAGCGGCGGGCGACGGTCCCAAACCGCTGACGGACGGCCCGACCGGCGGTCGTCAGCGCCGCGGCCTGGGTGGTCCCGAAACCGAGGGCGAGGTTCAGGTGCCGGGTGTGCACCGAGCGCAGCTGCGCGGTGAGGGCCACATGACCGTTGGGGGCCGGGTTGTACGGGGTGAGGGAGTGCGTCGCGTCGAGCATGGTCAGGCCATCGCTGGCGCTGCCCGCGTAGCCCACGCTGGCCGTCGCGAAGCCGCGTGAGGACTCGAGCGCCGCGAAGGTCGGCACCGCGTAGTCACGGTTGCTGGCGTTGGTGATCGTGTTGGTGTTGCTGGCCACCGGGACGGGGCGCCCCCCCATCGTGACCAGGGTGGCCGAGTTGGGACCCGCGTTCTGGCTGCCGCCGCCACCGGTGCCTCCGGCCAACGGGTCCAGGCGGACGTACAGCCGATCGCGGCCCGGGCCCGAGAAGGAGACGTGCATGAGCACCGCGTCACGCGCCGGGTCGGCGACGTAGGTCGTGGTGATGCGATAGCCACGGGTGGCGTTGAAAGCCACCACCGTGCACGACATGCCCGTCGCACTGGGTAGCACCTGGTACTGCATGTCGCGGGTCTGGAGGTCGGTGAAGCTGCGGCCATCGCTGACGACGTACTGCAACGTCTTGACGTTGGTGGCGTCGACGGTCGGCCAGTAGACGTCGGAGAGGACGCCGTCAGCGACCGTGAACCACACCTTGGAGGTCGAGTTGCGCGCCGTCCCAACGCAGTCCTTACGGGCCAGGTCAAAGTAGCTCTGGGCGCCCGGGGCGCCCGGAGCGGGACCGGGCGACGGAGCCGCCGCGGCCAGCGGGGCCACGGCCAAGACGACGCCAGTCGACAGCGCGGCGAACAGAACCCGAACCTTCATCAGCACCTCTCCTCCCGCCTCACCCAGCGGTGCGGCGTGACTGACGATTGCCGCCGTCACGATACGCGTCGCCGGCGGCGCCGCAGAGGGTTCGTAGCCTTTTGAGACGGTTATGTCCGCTTCCGAACACATTCCTGACGGTCGCCCGTTCACCGGCATGGCTCTCGATCGCGTCAGCGCCGAGCGCAAGGATCCCGAGTGGGTGCGGGCGCGATTGCGCGCCCCTGAGGCCCGGACTGTGGCCGCGAGCCGACACGGCGTGCTGATCTCGGGAAACGCGGACGGCGACGCGGGGGTGCTGCTGCGCACCGCGCACCCCGACGAAGGGGGCGAGCCGATCCTGCTCGGCCTCGACGGAGACGGCGCGGGAGTCTTCGCGGTCGACCTCGAGGCTCTGCCGGCCCCAGCGGATCCCGAGCACCTCAGTGGGGGGCGGATCGTGTCGCTGCGCGACGCGGGCAGCCTCCTGACCCGCGAGGAGGCCGGCCTGGCCGCCTACCTCGTGGGAATGCTCAACTGGCATCGACGCCATCGGTTCTGCGCCAACTGCGGTGCCCCGACTGAGCTCGTCGAGGCCGGCTATTCCCGCCACTGCCCGCGCTGCTCGACAAACCACTTCCCGCGCACCGACCCCGTGGTCATCATGACCGTCGAACACGACGGGCGGCTGCTCCTGGGGCGGCGCGCGGGCTGGCCCGCGGGACGGCTGTCGGTGCTGGCCGGATTCGTGTCCCCGGGGGAGTCAGCTGAGGAGGCGGTGGTTCGCGAGGTCCAGGAGGAATCGGGCATCATCGTCCGCGATTCGGTGTTCGTCGCCTCGCAGCCATGGCCCTTCCCGGCCTCTCTGATGCTGGGCTTTCATGCCCTCTCCGATGGCGGTGAGCCGGTGCCGAGCGACGGCGAGCTCGAGGAGGTGCGCTGGCTGACGCGAGAGGAGATCGGCCTGGCCATCGCGGGCCGAAACCCGAACTTTGTCCTTCCGCCCAGCGTCTCGATCGCGCGCTACCTGATCGAGCGCTGGATGGCCAGGCAGGAAACCGTCACCGGCGACGCCCAGGCCTAGGCGACGTCCAGCCCAGGCGACGCCCCCGAGGACGAGGCTGCCGCGGGCCGGCCCTTCGATAACCGAGCGGCCCGCTCAGAACCCGAAGGTCCGCAGGAAGAGTTTGTCCTGGGTCACGGACGCGGTCACCCGCTTGTCGGCGATGCCGACCTCCTGAATTCGCCCGCGGACGACCTTGAGGATCCCGTGCGTGGACCCGTTGGAGATCACGTACCAGTAGTTCTTGCCCACGTGATAGCGACGCCCGATGCGCAGGGTGCGGGCCACCTTCTTGGTCAGCCTCGTGTTTGGACGCACGCCGCGCAGCGCATAGTGCCGGTTGGCGGTCAGCAGAAGGACCAGCCGACCGTTGAGCGCGCGCTGCGTCTTGCCCTTGAGGTGACGCAGCAGAGCCGGTGACGGGTAGCCGCCGCGGATGCCGAGACCACCGCGCAAACAGTAGAAGTCCATGTAGCGACGCCCACGCGTCGAATAGCTGCGCAGCAGACGCCGTGCGCGCGTCCGCGTCATACCCAGCGTCAGCACCCCCAGCCGGCGGCCCGACAGCTTGTTGGATGGCTTCGGGCAGGTCCGGGACCCGCCTGACCCCGTCGAGCCCCCGGAGCCGCTGGAGGCGCCAGTCCCGGGCGCTCCGATCACGAGTTCGAAGGGCGTCGTGGCGTCGGTCAGGTTAAACAGCGTCGAAGACGATTGAGGCGTCGCTGAGGTGGCGCTGAAACCAGTGGCGCTGAACAGCCGTGTCCCGGCCTCGGGGTTGCCGACGTCGGCGCGCGGGATGCGCAGCGTGATCGTCCCCGTCTTGGCGTCGTAGGACGCCTGCCCAGAGCTCAGCGTGTGGGTCTGGGGATAGGAGATGTACTTGGTGTGCTCGGCCGCGTTGGCGGGCGGCACGCCGACTGTGTCACCGACGAAGAAGCTTGGTTGGCCCGAGCCACCGGCGCCCTGGTTGTTGTCCATGCCGGCGTAGTAGATGTTGCCGTTGCCGGTCCTCCCGGGACGAACCTGGGTCCAGCGGATGAGCCAGCTTGCGTCCGCGCCGCCGGCCGATCCGGCCGGGGTGAGGCTGGCCAGGCTCTTGACGTGAATCGTGGCCACGACCGTGTTGCCCGGCCCATTGGCCAGCGCGGCGCCGGTCAGATCGAGGTTGTTCCCCGCCGGCGTGCGGGTGCCATCGGCGGAGTAGAAGGCATCTCCGGAGGGATCAGCCACTGAGCCCATGGCCAGCCCGGGGCCGCCGTTCTGGGTCACCGAGCCGGTCGACGCGTACAGGCTGGGGCCGCTGACCTGGCGGCTGATCGCCTCCGGGCCAGCGTCCTCGCCGGCGGAGGTGTCGGACGAGGTGTCAAACACGTAGGAGACAACCGCCGCCCCCTGACGGTCGGGCGTGATCTGGAGGAAGTCCCCCAGGCTGCGATCGCCGCCGGTGGCGCAGCCGATGCCATTGGTGCAGATCTGACCGTGCTTGACCGGCGCCTCGGACACGTTGGCGGTCGCGTACCTGGCGGTACCCGAGTTGGCGTTCAGGCTCTCGCCCATCTGGACCGACCACTCCGCCTTCTGCAGGCTCGCCGCCCCGTACAGCGTGCACGTCCCCGAGCCACTCGCGCAGGTCCCAGGCTCGCTGGTCTCCGAGGCATGGTAGTAGGCCACGGCGGCGCGCCCGTTGCTCCCCGCCGTGATCCAGGGGAACGTATTGGTGCCGGCGCTGGCCCCGCTGCCGGTGATCTTCTGCGGCGCTGACCACTTCAGGGTCGCCGGGTTGGTCCCGGCGGGAGCCAGCGAGTGGACCACGTAGATCTGCTCCGGCTGGGTGAGGGCTCCGAAGTTGGAGTCGGCGCTGTTGGCATGGTCGAGCGGACCGGCGGTGAAGGTCACATACAGGTAGCCAGCCGAGTCGCGGGCGATGCTGGCGAAGTTCTCTCCGGCCAGCTCCTCTGGATTGCCATTGGCGTCCACGCACGAGGCGTTGGGACACAGGGCCGCGTCGAGGTTGGGGCTCTCGGTCCAGCTGGCGCTCGTCGGCGTGCCCTGAGTGACCTTCCCCTCCGAGACCTGAACCCCGACCGTGCCGCTGGACCCATTCGTGGTCGTGTGGGCGATAAAGACGTTGCCCGTCGACGGATCGACGACCTGGTTGCCGGAGATTCCCTCGTTGCTGGTCACGCAGTTGACGAACGCGGCTCCGACGCAGTCGGTGCCCGCCCCCGTGTTGACCACCGGGGTGAAGGTGAGCCCGTCGTGGGAGATCGTCTCCACGAGCTGGTTGCCCCCGCTGGCTGACGAGTCGACGGCGTCGTAGTCCTGGTACAGGTTGAGGTGGCCCCCCGCTGAGCTGCCCGTGCCGGTGTACCACATGCGGTCATCGGGAGTATTGGGGGCGCCCGCGCAGTTGGTCGTCCAGGACGCCCCGCCGTCGGCGCTCTTGGAGACGGAGATGTTGGTCAGGCCCTGGAGGTCTGAGAAGTAGAGCGCGTTGGCCGAGTCCAGGAAGAGGTCGGTGTCACCACCGCCGACGCAGGTGAGCTGCTTGCCGCCGATGTTGCCCGGGGTCAGCTGGTAGGAGTTGCCGTGGTCGCGGGAGGACCAGAGGAAGCTCTGGGTGGTCGAGAAGCCGAAGGGGACGCTCGAGTAGATGTTCCCGTTGCCGTCCACCTTGACGTCGGGCTCGAAGCCCGGCCGCTGCTGATCGACGATGACGGCGTGCGAGAACCCGATGGGCGCCGTGGCCCGCGCCTTGGACTTGGGGGAAGCGGCCAGGCTGGACACCGTGGCAGCGGTCGCCGCGATGAGCAAGGCCAGGAGCAGAGTCGCGCCCGCCGCCGTCGACTTCGTCCTGGCCCGCCGGAAAATTCCGCTTGACACGCTCACTGACTCCCGCAGTCGCTCAAAAAAAGTGAGCGTAGCGAGCTGAGCGGCGGACGCGTCAGCCCGAGTAGCTGCCTCCGTAGATGTCGCTGTTGCCGAACGTGGCCGGGCATTGCGCCAGCGGAGCCGGCTTGGCCATCGGGCTCGAGGTGAGCAATGAGTCGCGATAGGCGTCGATGGCCGGGCAATCAGCCTCGTTGCGGCCGTCGTTCCACACCGCCGTGACCGCCGTGTTGGTGGCCTGGGCGTAGTTGTAGTCACCCAGGAACTCGCTGTTCAGCGCGTTGGCGCTCGAGCCGCGGGCGTCGCCGCTGACGCCACGGTGCAGGGTCGTGAAGGCGCCGGGCGATGTTCCGCTCACCGACGCCGACCGCACGACCCCGGCAAACAGCCGCGGGCTGTCGTTGTTGGTGGCAAACGGGGTCGAGAACCCGTCATAGACGAGGTACAGCCTGCTGCCGTTGGGGGCCAGCGCGACGGCCGGGAAGTCGGGCCGGTCACCGGCCTCGGCTGCGTTGACGGGAGTGGTCCAGGTGTTGCCGCCGTTGCCGGAGAGCTGGACGAGGGCCTGCTCGTGATTGAGCCCGAGCCGGGCGTCTGACCATGTCATGGCGATCGTGTTAGGCGCGTTGGCGCCGGTCGGGGCACCGTTGGCGATGTCCACGCTGGGGAAGGAGTTCGTGCGGGCGCCGGTGACGCCATCGAAGCTCACGTCTTGCTGGGGCGGATCGAACACCCCGACGTCGGTCACGCTGGCCACGGCACGCGGCCTCTCAAATGTGCGCCCGCCGTCAAAGGAGCGGGCCATCTCCTGCACCGACTGTTTGTTGACGGCCCCCTCGAAGAAGACGTAGACGGTCCCCTTGCTGTCGGTGCGGATGACACAGCCCTGGCGGCCCACCTGCCGGCTGTTGCCCGTCGCCGCCGACAGCTGCTGGGACTTGGAGAAGGTCCGGCCGCCATCGGTGGAGCGGGAGAAGACCAGTGGCTCGGCGCTCCCGCCGTTGGAGCGAAAGGCGATGTTGCACTGATACAGATTTCCAAAGGAGGGACTCGTGGCGGCGTTATCGGCCCAGATGTCGGGCTTGTCGCTGAACAGGGCAGAGTTCTGCTTGGTCACCACCACCGGTGAGCTCCAGGCGGAGTTCTGCCCGGCCGCGGCCGCCTGCGGGTTGTCCGTGTAGGAGACGGCGACGGCCTCGGCCCCCTTGAAGGTCTCGCTCTTCTTGGCGTTCAGATTGGAGGTCAGTCCGCCGTAGTACAGGCGGGCGCCGTTGGACCACGAGAAGTGTCCCGCGGCGTCCGGCCGGGGCCCGAAGGCGAGGGTCGGATCGCCATCGGACTGCAGGCCTGCCTCGTAGTAGTTGGGCACGGTCCCGATCGGACCGTTAGGCGTCGGAGTGCCGGTCCGGGCCGACAGCCCGTGGTAGGTCGGCTGCGTCCAGCTGCTCCCGCCGTTGAAGGAGAAGTAGACGCCCGAATCGCCGATGCCGGGCGTAAACGAGCAGTCGCTGGCGTTACAGGGCGCGTTGTCGATCTCCTCGTTGGCCCCGGCTACGGCGACGTTCGGTCTGTGCGGATCAACCGTCACCGCCGGCTCGTTCTGCTTGTTCTGGGGAAACGGCGCCGGCGGGCTGCCGCTCGTGACGAGGGCATCTCCGGTGGCTGGAGCGGGCGCGGCCCCGGCCGAGGTTGCCATCAGCAGGCAGGTGACTACGGCAGCACCCAGCAGCTCGATCATGCGTACGCGCATCATTCCTCCGAGTCCGTTTCAGCGGCCCGCACAGCGTACTCCTGACGACCCTTTCAGGTCTCAGCCGACGGTGAGCCCCGGTCTACGGGGACGACACCCGCCGGCTCGGGGCGCCCCTGGCCTCGTCGCCGAGGTCCTCGTATCCGGTCGCCTCGGCCAGGCCGTTGGCGACATCGACGATCTCGTCGAGTTCGGCGACCAGGCCGGCTGACTCCTCATCGTCGGGGACGCCGTCGGCAAAGGAGCCGTGCTGCGCGCGGAGATCGGGCAGGACGGCCCCGGGAATCGGCGCGCCCGTGGCCAGGCCATCCTGGATCAGTCCCAGTTGGTGGTCGAGATCCCGGGCCAGGATCTCCAGGCCGGGGCGAGCTCGATGCTCACGATCCTCTTGGGCGTCGAGACGTATGACATGTGCGGCGGAGACGAGCCGCCGCAGGCCCCCGAGCGCGGCCTGGCTCTGACGGGCGTCGATCCGGCGCGTTTCCGGTTCGGTCAGCGAGCGCGCGACCGCGGCTTCCGCGTTCATGCGCGCAAGACGCGCCCGGCGAGACAGGCGCCACATGTGCTGCTCATCGGCCCGGCGTCCGGCGGTGCTTGCGGCCAGGATCGCTGCCACGTAGGCGCGCTGAGCCTCAACGAGGTCGGCCAGGGACTGGCGGGCCGTCCTATTCGACCAGGTCGGCCACAACGCGTAGCCGAGCAGGCCGATGGTGCCACCCACGAGCGTGTCGAGCAGGCGGGCGCTGGCCGTGGCCAGCGTGTCGGGGCTGATCGCGTTGAGCAGGAACACGACCAGGGCGGTGATGAAACCAAACCCGACCGCGAAGCTGGCCGGGAACACCGCGTACCCAGCCCAGGCGAGCAGCCCGACGAGCACCACGGTGGGCGCCCCCGCGGGATGCACAGCCACCGTGATCGCACCGGCGATGGCCACCCCGAGCGCCGTGCCCAGCGCGCGCTCGGTCCCGCGCGTGAACGTCGCCCCGAACTCGGGGCGCAGGACGGTGGCGGCGGCCACCACCATCCAATAGCTGCGCGAGAGCGGAAGCTCGCGGGAGATGAGCGCGGCGCCAGGAACGATCACGGCCAGGCGCACTGCGTGGCGGCCGGCGGGCGAGTCCAGGCTGGCCGCGGCTCGGACCTGCTCCAGGTAAGGCCGCAGTTTCGGTTCGCGGCCGGTCCGCCGATGGGGACGCCGGCTGCGCAGCCCGCCACCGGCGCCGGCCGCCGGCGCCAGCGAACCGACGGCCCGGATCTGCCCGGCCAGCGCGTTCAGCCTCCGGCTCATGGCCAGGTCGATGGCGTCGCCGACCCCGAGCCCCTGGTGCATGGCCTCGATGGCGATCCCGCTCAGCCTGGTCACGGGCTCGGTGAGATCCTCAGCGGCGTGCGAACCGCCCTCGACCGCGCGAGCGGCGAGATCGAGGCTGGTCGCGGTCAGCTTCAGACTGCGCTTGAGCACAGGGTGCTTGTGCGCCGGACTCTGGGCGATCAGGGCATGGATGGCGCTGAGCTGAATGCGGAGCCGGTGGCCCTCGTCGACGAGACTGCGGAGGGTCATGATCGCGGGGTCCCCGAACAGGCCCGGTGAGGCCAGGGCGGCGTCGGCGTCATCCAGCGCGGCCGCCACCGGCAGGGTCGAGGCGCCGACGGCGGCCCCGGCCACGCGCGACAGCTCGCGGTAGGCCGTCGCGGTCGCTACGCGTTTGCCACGCAAGGGCGTAGGCCAGCGAATGAGCCCGAGGAACACGACCTGAGCCATCCCACCGGCCAGCACCAGCCCGGCCAGCCCGAGCGCGGCCGGCGCGGGCTCACTGAATCGCCCGAAGACAACCACGGCGATGATGGCCTGCGTACCGAGCGCGCCGCCGCGGTTGCCGACGGCGACGAGCAGGCCGCCCATCAACGACCACAGGCAGAGCACGAGCAGATGCAGCCAGCTGACTGAGCCGGTCACGCACCCCACAAACGTCGAGAGCGCCATCAGCACGGCATCGGTGGCCATGACGGCCAGCGGCGGGCGGCCGCCGGCGACCCGCCAAGCGGTCCCGACCAGCATCGCACCGGCCCCCATCGTCACGCCGGCCACGGCGTTCCCGGCGGCGATCCCGGCGCCCAGGACCGCGCCGACGGGGATGGCGGCCAGCAGCCCGGCACGGACTGATATGAGCTGGGGGTCAAAGCGGCCGGCGTCGCGCACCGCCGCCGTCAGCGCGCCCGGCGCCGCGTTACCGGTGTCAGGGCCGAGAGGCATCGGCGCTGACACTACGCGCTCATTCCTGGCCCGCGAATGGTCAACAGACTGGACTCTGGGGACGCGAACGCCCAGGTCTGTCCGATCGCCTCATGGAACCGATGAGCTCGGCCCTGCGGGGTTTCTGGCCTGCGATCATCGACAGAATGATCAGGGTCAGTACCTCGCGGCTTGCCGTGGTCGCGCTGGTGGCGGCGGGATGCGGCGGATCGGGAGCGTCGCGCCCCCCGCGCCCGGCATCGCCCACGACCACGGCTCGGGTCCTGCCGCACGTGCCCGCGGCCCTCCCCACACCGGGCCCGACTCACAAGCCGGCCAGCCCTCGGGCGGTGGCGGTCATCCGCGGCTGGTCAACGGCGCTGCGGGCCGGCCGGGTGGCGGCGGCCGCCGGCTACTTCCAACTCCCCAGCGAACTGATCAACGGGGGCGGGTCTGCGGGGACGCTGGCTCTCATCCGGATTGACACCCGGCAGCAGGCCGAGGCGGCCAATGAGACGCTGCCCTGCGGCGCGACGTTCATCTCCGCCGATCAACGCGGCCAGTACGTCAACGCCCTGTTTCGCCTCACCGGCCGGTCCGGTCCGGGTGCAGGCAGCTGTGGAAGCGGGACCGGCCAGACGGCGCGGACCAACTTCCTGATCTCCGACGGCCACATCGTGGAGTGGATCCGCGCGCCCGATGACCCCGGTGACAACGGCCCTCCCGGTGGCGGCGGCAACGGTGGCGGCGGCAACGGTGGCGGCGGCAACGGTGGTGGCGGTGGGGGGACGGCCCCGGGCGCCAACACGCCGGTGGTCTGACCGGCGATGAGTGCCCGCGACCCCTATACCGTGCTCGGCGTCAGCTCTGCGGCCAGCGACGCCGAGGTGCGGGCCGCCTACCGCCGGGCGGTGCAGCGTGAGCATCCCGACCACAACGGGGGCTCGCCCGAGTCCGCGCGCCGCTTCGAGGCTGTCCAGGAAGCCTACGCGCTGATCCGCGTGCAGCGCACGCGGGACACCGTGGCCGGTGAGCCGCGGCGGCGGACCCGCGCGGCCCGGAATTCGCAGCCACCCCCTCCCCCGCGCGCCGATGCCCCCGACCCCGGCGTCGACGCTCGGCTGGCCGAGCTCGAGCGACAGCTGGCCGCAGCACGGGCGGCGAGCGAGCGCGCGCGTCAGGCCGCGCGTGAGGCCGAGGCCGCCGCGACGCGCTCCCGCGCCGACCGGCCCAGCGACGAGGAACTCGGCTACTACCGCACCGAGGACAGCTTCAGCCAGATCATCTCTGACGCTGCCTCGGAGTTGCTGTCAGACGTGCGCAAGCGCGACGTGCCCAAACGCGTCGCCGACCTGATCGACGAGCTGGGATCGAAGCTGACCGGGGAGCCGCCGCAGCACTGACGCGCGGCGTCATCGGGCATCCGCAGCGCCCTCACTCAGCGCATCCGGCCTGCGGGCTCAGCTGTCGGCCAGGCGCTCCCGCAGCCCGGCGATCATGATCCGGACCGTAAAACGGTCAAACAAACTCGCCCCCCAGCCGACCAGCGCCGGGGCGTGCTGACCGACGCGGCGACTGATCCGCAGCCGGACCTTCAACACGCTCTCGGACCGGCCCTGGGGCTCGAGCACCAGCGCCCACGTCAGCCGCAGGTCATCACCCCGCTCAGACCACCACACGAGCGCATGCGGCGGCTCGACGATTCGTGCCTCAAACCATCCGTCAGCGCCAAAGTCGGCCACCCGGTCGCCCACCATGACGTGCTGGTACTGGGAATCAATCGTGCGCAGAGCGCGGTTACGGCGCGGGGTGAAGCGCTCGAGGCGCCGGGGCAGATACCACCCGGCCCGCCCCTTGCCGAGCTGCAGCAGCCAGGGCCAGACCTCCTCGGGAGGCTTGGCGAGCGGCGCGAGCCGGTCCATGACCAGCTCGGCCGCGGGAATCAATTCGTCACCGGGCAACGGCTCGCGATCCGCCCGAGCTTTCGTGACCCCGTCGGGCTCAGTGGCGGGCGTTCGCACGAGCCTGGCGGCGCAGCGTCCGTGCCACGTAGTCGTCGACGCTATAGCGCTCCTCGCGCCAGGGGTCCCCCCGGTGGTGATAGCCGTTCTCCTCCCAGAAGCCGAGCCGGTCGCCGACCATGATCTCCAGCCGCTGGATCCATTTCGCGGACTTCCACAGATAGAGATGGGGGACGAGCAGGCGGGCCGGTCCGCCATGGTCGGGCTCCAGCGGCGCCCCGTCGGCCTCATGGGCGACCAGGGCCGGGTGCTCGAGCACATCGCTGAGCGGCATATCGGTCGTATAGCCGCCGTAGCAGTGCGCCATCAGGTGGGTAGCGTCCGCCTGGGGGCGGGCGCGGTCGATCAGCGTCTTGACATCCACCCCGCGCCAGCCCATCCCGAACTTCGACCACCGGGTCACGCAATGGATGTCACCGGTCCACAGGCTCTGCTCCTGAGACACGAATTGCTCCCAGTTCAGGACGTAGGGCGCGGCGACGGCCCCATCGACCGAGAGCAGCCATTGGTCCGTGGCTACGCGAGGGGTGTCCCCCAGGCTGAGCACCGGCCACTTGACGGTGGGGGACTGACCCGGCGGCAGCCGGGCGGGATCGATGCCGAGGGAAGCGGCACGGCGCCGGCCGCGTTCGCCGAACAGGCGAGGCGTGATTGGCATCCATCCATTCTGACTATGTTGGGCGTGAACCTCAGACTTCGAGAAGAGAGGCAGGACCCGAGATGGCGACCATGAGAGCGGTGCAGGTCCCCGAGGCTGGAGCTGATTTCGAGCTGGTCGAGCGCGAGGTGCCGGAGCCGAGCTTCGGGGAGGCGCTGATTCGCGTGCATGCCTGCGGGGTGTGCCACAGCGACATGTTCGCCAAGCAGGGCGGATACCCCGGCGTGTCCCATCCGCTGGTGCCCGGACACGAGATCGCGGGGGCAATCGAGGCGCTCGGTGATGGCGTCAAGGGATGGGAGGTCGGCCAGCGCGTCGGCGTAGGTTGGTTCGGCGGCAACTGCGGCTACTGCGAGTGGTGTCGCCGCGGCTCGCTGATTGACTGCGAGAACACCGAGATTCCCGGGATCACCAGGGACGGCGGCTACGCCGACTACGTCGTCGTTCGGTCCAGCGCGATGGCCTCGATGCCCGACGACCTTGCCGACGAAGAGGCCGCCCCGCTCCTGTGCGCGGGCATCACCACGTTCAACGCGCTGCGCCGCAGCGGCACACGCGGTGGTGCGCGGGTGGCCATTCTCGGCGTCGGCGGCCTGGGTCACCTCGGCGTTCAGTTCGCCGCCACGTTGGGATTTGAGACCGTGGCCGTCGCCCGGGGCACTGAGAAGGAGGAGCTGGCCCGCAATCTGGGCGCTCATCACTACGTCGACAGCACGGCCGGCGACCCGGCGCAGGCCCTCCAGAAGCTCGGCGGGGTGGACCTCATCTTGTCGACGGTGACCAGCTCGGAAGCGATGGGGGCCGTGGTCGGCGGCCTACGCCCGCTGGGCAAGCTGCTCGTGGTCGGCGCCTCGATGGACCCGATCCCGATGCCGGCGGCGATGCTCATCGGCGGCTCGAAGACGATCGCCGGTCACGCCTCGGGCACCTCGATCGACTCCGAGGACACGCTGCGGTTCAGCGTGCTCTCCGGCGTACGCCCCATGATCGAGACCGTCCCCCTCGAGCGGGCCGCTGAGGCCTACGACAAGATGATGAACGGCAAGGCGCGGTTTCGCATGGTCATCACCACCGGCGCCTGATCGGTACGCCCGCCGGCCCGGCCGGGGCGAGCACGGGATCTCCCGGTTCCCCGCGCAACCGTCCCGGCCTGGCGCGGATCGCGCGCGGGCGCGCGCCGGGCGTCAGAACACCGGGAGCTCGCGGTAGTCGCCCCAGACCTCCTGCAGCGCGGAGACGATCTCGCCCTCAGAGAGGCCAGCCCGGCCCGCGTCCAGGAAGAGGGGCATGAGGTTCTCATCCCCGGCGCCGGCGGCTTTTATCTTGGTCAGGCAGTCGGTGACCGCCGCCTCGTCGCGCTGGGCGCGAACGCTCTGCACACGATCGATCTGCTTGCGCTCCAGGGCCGGGTCGATGCGCAGGATCTCAGTGGCTTGCTCATCCCCCTCGGTGAAGCGGTTGACGCCGACGACCGTCCGGCGGCCTGAGTCAATCTCCATCTGCAGCTCGAAGGCGGCATCGGCAATCTCGCGCTGAGGGTAGCCCTGCTTGACCGCATCGACCATCCCGCCGAGCTCGTCGATCTTGCGGAAGTACTCGTAGGCCTTGGCCTCCAGCTCGTCGGTGAGCGCCTCGACAAAGTAGGCGCCGCCCAGCGGGTCGATGGTGTTGACCACCCCGGTCTCGTCGGCGATGATCTGCTGGGTGCGCAGGGCAATCCGGACCGCGTCCTCAGTGGGCAGGGCCAGAGCCTCGTCGTAACTGTTGGTGTGCAGCGACTGGGTGCCGCCGAGCACCCCGGCCAGGGCCTCGATGGCCGTACGCACGATGTTGTTGAGCGGCTGCTGGGCGGTGAGGGACACGCCGGCCGTCTGGGTGTGGAAGCGCATCCGCCACGACTCAGGGTTGCGGGCCCCGAAGGTCTCGCGCAGCTCCCGAGCCCAGATCCGGCGGGCGGCGCGGTACTTGGCGATCTCCTCAAAGAAGTCGATCTGAGCGTTGAAGAAGAACGACAACCGGGGGGCAAACTCGTCAACGTCCAAGCCTCGGGCCACAGCGTGCTCGACGTAGGTGAGACCGTCCTTGAGGGTGAAGGCCAGCTCCTGCGCGGCCGTCGAACCGGCCTCCCGGATGTGGTATCCCGAGATGCTGATCGGGTGCCAGCGGGGCATGTGGGCGGTGCACCACTGCACCATGTCGGTGATCAGTCGCATCGCCGGATCGACCGGGAAGCACCACTCCTTCTGCGCGATGTACTCCTTGAGGATGTCGGTCTGAATCGTTCCGCCCAGTTTCTCGGACGGGATCCCCTGACGCTCGGCGGCGACGACGTAGAAGGCCAGCATGATTGCCGCCGGCGCGTTGATGGTCATCGAGACCGTGACCTGATCGAGCGGGATCCTGGAGAACAGCGTCTCCATGTCGTCGACGGTGTCAACGGCGACGCCCTCGCGTCCCACCTCGCCCAGCGAGCGCGGATGGTCGGAGTCGTGGCCCATGAGCGAGGGCATGTCGAAGGCGGTCGAGAGGCCGGTCTGCCCGTGATCGAGCAAGTAATGAAAGCGGGCGTTGGTCTCCTCAGCGGTACCAAAACCGGCGAACTGGCGCATCGTCCACAGCCGCCCGCGGTACATCGAGGGGTAGACGCCGCGCGTGAACGGGTACTGGCCGGGCGCCCCGATCATCTCCTGCCCGGGAAGATCGTGCTCGGTGTACAGGGGGCGGATCGGCTCACCCGACAGCGTCGTGAACGGCGCGTCACGCTCCGGGGTCAGCCCGTAGGCCTTTTGCCACTCCTGATAGCTGACGGGCATGTTGTCGACGACGGCCACGGGGTCTCCTTCAGTGTTATTCCTTCAGATATTTTGAGGGTAAACTATTTTTCGTCGGCGTCAAAATCGCCCTCAGCCACGCGGACCCGGCGCAGCAGCGCGGTCAGCTGTTCAAGCTCGGATGTGTCCAGGGCTCTGATGCCGAAACGGATCGCGTGCATCGCCTGGGTGGCCGCCTCGGCCTGACGCCGACCCTCGGCCGTGATCCCGGCCAGCGTCGTCCGCCGGTCGGTGGGATGGGGCTCGCGCCGGACGTAGCCGAGCTGCTCGAGGCCGTCGATCAGGTTGGTGACACTGGCCGGGTGAACTTGGAGCCGGGCGCCGACCTTGCCCAGCGGGAGCGAGCCCTCGCGCGCGAAACTAAGCAGCATGAGCGCCTCGTAGCGGGCGAAGGTGAGACCGAACGGCTCCAGCGCCTGGTTGCAGCGGGCCAGCAGGATCTGCTGCACGCGCATGATCGATGTGACCGCCTCCATGGGCGCCACGGGCGCCGTTCCCCAGCGGCGGCGCCATTGGCGGCCGGCTTCCCAGATGGGGTCGAAGGGGAGGGCAGGCGGCATGGCCGGCAAGCTTGACAGGGGCCCCGGAGGCTCGCTTGCTTGGCTACACCGGCGGGCGTAGGGTGTGGGGCCGATGTCGGATCGTGCGCAGTTCGACGTGCCGCGGGACCCGAGCACGGTGGGGCGTCTGATCGAGCGCTCGGCCTCACGACTGCCCGACAAGCTGGCCCTCACCTTCGCCGGGCGGAGCTGGAGCTACGGCGAGCTGGACCGTGCGGTCGGCCGGGTCGCTGCCCAGCTCCTCGCTCGGGGCCTGCGGCCCGGGGACCGCGTGGCTGCCTTCGGTCGTAACTCCGACGCCTACATCCTGCTTTTTATCGGCTGCGCCCGGGCCGGGCTCGTCCACGTCCCCGTCAACTACAACGCGCGGGGCGATGAGCTCGTCTACCTGCTCACCCAGTCGGCTCCGGCAGCGGCCTTTGCCGACCCGGCCTTCGCGCCGATCGTGTCCGAGCTCGGCGACCGCCTCGGCGATCAGCGCCAGGGCACCCTCCACGGGGGCGAGAGCGATGACGATGTTCTGCGCTGGGCGCTCGATCCCGGCGGCCCGGCTCACGAGGAGAGCGGCGTGCACGAGGATGATCTCGTACAGCTGCTCTACACCTCGGGCACGACCGCGCTGGCCAAGGGAGCCATGCTCACCCATCGCGCGTTCGTGCACGAGTACGCCTCGGCGATTGCCGCCTACGGCCTGGAGGCTCGGGATGTTCAGCTGGCCTCGCTACCGCTGTACCACTCCGGACAGATGCAGGCCTTCACGATGCCGTGCCTGACCATCGGGGCCACGACCCACGTGATCGAAGCGCCGGATATCGACGTGATGTTCGACCGCATCGAGCGCGACGGGATCGACTCGCTGTTCGCTGCTCCGACGGTATGGGTGGCGATGGCCAACCACCCGCGGCTGACCGAGGCCCACCTGGAAGGCCTGCGCAAGGCGTTTTACGGCGCCTCGATCATGCCCGTACCGGTGCTCAAGCGACTGCAGGCCCAGCTGCCCAACGCCGGCTTCTACAACTGCTTCGGCCAGTCCGAGGCCGGGCCGCTGACCTGCGTTCTGCGTCCCGAGGAGCACGCCGAGCGGCCGGATTCGGTGGGACGATCGGTCATGTTCGTGCAGACCCGGGTGGTCGACGAGGAGATGAACGACGTCTCACCGGGGGATGTGGGCGAGGTGATCTACCGTTCGCCCCAGCTGTGCACCGGCTACTGGGGCAAGCCCGAGGAGACAGAAGCGGCGTTC
>JAXDGI010000086.1:0-24805 GCA_034665145.1 Solirubrobacteraceae bacterium | reverse complement strand
TCGTGAGCAGCCTCGGGAGTGGCTGGGCGTGGCTGGCGGACGGCGATGACCCAAGTCGTACTGGTGGTCCGGCGGGGTCATCGCCGTCAGTCAGGCGCGTCCAGACGCCGCGAGACTGCCACCGAATTTGTGATTCGGGACACTAGGAGCGACGCGCGGTGACGAGCAGGTTGTAGAAAATGGCCGGCGGCAGGAGCGGCTCGAGGACCTTCTCATCGAGCCGCTGCAGGATCAGGTAGCCATGGAAGGCGTACTGGCGCCAGAGCATGGGCACGTCGTCGGGGTTGGCGCTGGCCTCCAGGCTGCGGTTGAACCATCCGAACCAGTTGGCCGCCAGCTCCTCGCCGCGGACCTCGATATCGGTAAACCCGCCCCGCCGCGCGTAGCGCTGCAGGTCCCCGGGGTCAAAGGCATGGATGTCGACGCAGCGCTCGAGCTCATGGTCGACACGCTCGGCCGAGCCGACCGCCGCCGGGGGCGGCGCGGGAGCCGCCCCCATCATCCGCCGCCACACCGGGGATAACTTCCAGGCGCCGCGCTTGGGCACGGCGGCGATGCGGTCGCCCATCCGTGAGGGCTCTCCGGCAAACACGATCCGTCCGCCGGGACGCAGGACACGATGAAACTCGGCAAACGCGCGTCGCAGGTTGGGGAGGTGATGCAGAACCGCGTGGCCGAGCACGAGATCAAAGCTCCCGTCGGCAAAGGGCAGCGACTCGGCATCGGCCCGCGCCGCCCGGACGGTGAGGCCGAGCCGCTCGGCGTTGCCGCGCAGCGTGTTGACCATCCCCGGCGAGATGTCGGTGCACGTGGCCTCGCCCACCACGCCGGCCTGGAGGAGGTTGAGGCTGAAGTACCCGGTGCCGGCGCCGATCTCCAGCGAGCGGTCATAACCATCGTCGAGCTCACGGCCAAGCAGCTTGCGCAGCTTGCCCAGCACCTGCTGCTGGCCCACGGGGCCAAAGTCGATCCCCCACTTGGAGTCATACGTGTCAGCCGCCACGTCGTGGTAGCGGGTGTTGACTTCGCGGATCTCATCCGCGCTGCGCAATGCCTCCATGCCGTCGCGGAGACTACCCTGTCGCGGTGTCTCAGAACGGCTACCTGCAACGCGATCAGCCCGACGGCGTTCCGCCACTGGAACTGACGGGCGAGCGCACCCTGCCCGATGTCCCGGCCGAGAACTACTGGTATCGCCGCCACCTGGCTGTGTACGAGTGGATCGCCGCCCGCTTGATCGGACAGCGCGTGCTCGACATGGCCTGCGGCGAGGGCTACGGCGCGGAGATCCTGTCCCGCGGGGCGGGGTCGGTGGTCGGCGTGGACGCCAATCCCGAGGCCCATGAGCACGCCAGCGTGCGCTACCGGCGCCAGAATCTGCGTTACGAGCGCGGCCTGGTCGAGACCTTCGGCCAGCCGGGCGCTTTCGACGCGGTCGTCTTCCTGCAGACGATCGAGCATGTCCAGGATCCCGTGGCCGTACTCGCGCACTTCCGCTCGCTGCTGGTGCCGGGCGGGGTGGCCTACATCTCGACTCCCAACCTGCTCACGCTGGCGCCGGAGGGAGCCGCGAAATCCGACAACCCGTGGCATCTCAAGGAGTACCGGGCCGACGAGTTCCGGGCCCTGTGTCAGACCGCTTTTGATGACGTTGAGCTGCTGGGACTGTTTCACGCCCGCAAGCTCCGCGTCCACGAGCTGGCCCTGGCCTGCGGCTGGGACACCGTTCATGCCCGGCTGGGCATCACCAAGCCCTTCTATGACCGTTTCACCCCAGCCATCGCCAGCCGCGACTTCGCCCTACGGGGGGAACGCGACCTCGATGGTGCGCTCGACTTCCTCGCCGTGTGTCGCTGAGCCCGGGGACGGGCGCGCCTGGCCCTCGTCGCCACCTGGTACTTGCTCTCGTTCACGATGCGGTGCGCGCGTTTCGGAGAAAAGCCGAAATGCGCGACCGGATCTTCTCGCAAACGCGCGTTATTCGTCTCAGATCGTGGAAAAGCCGGGCGCGGAATTCAGCTTTTCTCCGTTTTGCACCTCGAGCTGACCGGTCGACACCACCCCGGGTCATATCGACACCACGCCGGGTCATGTCGCCATCAGGCCGGTCATGGTCCCCTGCGCCGTGCGGTAGCGACGCCGGGCGAGGTTGACGATGATCACCTCAGCGCCCGCCGCCTCCAGCTGATCGTGGAGCGCCCGAGCGTGCGCCAGTCCCGGGCGAGGCGGTCATCGTAGGCGACGGCGATCCGCGCGGTCTCGCCGCGCTGGACCCGCCTGAGCGCCTCCCGGTACGGTTTGGGCTCCACGGAGGTCGAGCCCGAGTGGGCGAGCGCCTTGTGCTCGCGACCCGCCGTCCCTTCCGCTCTTTATGGCCCTGATGCACTCCTGCCGCTGGCCGTCGACGGTCATCGTCGAGGCGTCGTCCTCGTGGCGGCCGCCCATCCTGCTCACGCGGATGATGTAGTCCTAAGTCTCCATGTCTCTCTCCGGTCCCGATCGCCCGGGCAAACTGGCGATCGTCCTTCACACCCATATGCCTTACGTCGAAGGCGGCGGCCAATGGCCTCCTGCCGGTAATAGCCCAGATTGGTCCAACCGCGAGGGCTTCGGCACGTGGCCGTTCGGTGAGGAGTGGCTGTGGGAGGCGATCGCCACCTGCTACCTGCCGCTGCTGGACCGCGTCCTCGGCCGCGTTCCGCTGACCCTGTCGCTGACGCCTGTCCTCGCCGACCAGCTCGAGCAGCCGGAGGCGATCGAGCGCTGCCTTTCGTTTTTAGAGGGAATCCGGCCTGAGACCCATCGCCGCGACGCCGCCGAGCTGCGGACCGCCGGCCAGCCTGAGCTCGCAACCGAGATCGAGCGCGCGGCGGCAGACTACGCGTGGGCGGCGACCCGCCTGCGCGATCTGGGGTCCGGCGGCCTGCTGACCGGACTGAGCGCCCACGCCAGCTGGACCTCCGCCGCCACCCACGCTGTGCTGCCGCTGCTGGCCACCGACGCTGGGTTGGAGGCTCAGATCGCCACCGGAATTGCCGCGCACCGCCGTCGTGCCGGAAGCTGGGCGGGCGGGTTCTGGCTGCCCGAGTGCGCGCACGCGCCGTGGCTCGACGCCCCGCTGGAGGCGGCCGGGGTGAGCGCCACCTGCGTCGAGCTGACCCGTGTGTTCGGGCTCGGTGATGCCCGGCACCTGCGTCCGCTGAGCACCGAGGACGGGCCGGTCCTGTGGCCGATTGACCGAGCCGTGATGGGCCTGGTATGGAGCCAGGACGGCTACCCGTCGCGAGGCTCCTACCGGGACTACCACGGCCATACGACGTTCCGCCTCCATGCCTGGAGCAACGACGGGACTCCGTATGAGCCCGTAGCGGCGCGTGCCCAGGCGGAGGCCGATGCCGCCGATTTCGTGGCCCGGGTGCTCGCGCGCGTCACCGCCGGCGGGGTGTGCGTGTGCGCGCTGGACACCGAGCTGCTCGGGCACTGGTGGTATGAGGGGGTCGACTGGCTGGCCGCGGTGATTGACGAGTCGGCCCGACAGGGGCTCGAGCTGGTGACGCTCGACGCCGCCCTCGACGGCGCCGAGCCGGTGCCGGCGCCGGTCGCGCTGCCGATCACGAGCTGGGGGGAGGGCGGGGACCTGAGGACGTGGAGTGCGCCGCGCGTGTCCGAGCTGGCCTTCGCCGCGCGTTGCGCCGAGCTGCGGCTGGCCGCCGCCGATCGGCCGGTGGCACCGCGCGCTGCCCGGGAGCTGCTGGCCCTGCAGTCCAGCGACTGGGCCTTTCTCGCCTACCGGGGCACGGCGGGTGAGTATCCGCGGGAGCGCTTCCTGGCCCATCTGAGCGCGTTCGGGCCGGCGCTGGAGGGGGAGCTGGAGCCCGAGTTGCGCGGCCTCGCTCCCGACCTGGTGCTGGGCGCCTGGTCCTGAGGGCCTGGTGCTGGGCACCCGGCCCCCAGCGCCCGTCCTCAGCGCCAGCGGAAGGTCTGGGGCGCGTCGCGCAGCCGGATCACCTTGGCCGGGATCCCGCCCACCACCGCGTTCTCGGGCACGTCGCACGTGACCACCGAGCTCGTGCCGATGATCGAGTTGTCGCCGACGGTGACTCCGCGCAGGAAGCAGGCGCCGTAGCCGATCCACACGTTGTGGCCGATGTTGACGTCGCGCTTGTAGATGCCCTGCTCGCGGATCGGCCGCTCGACCTCGACGACGCCGTGGTCGAAGTCGATGATCATCACGCGGTCGGCGACGATGCACTCGCGGCCGATCGAGATGTGCTGGAAGGCGGAGATCGTGCACTCCTGACCGAACACCGTCTTGGCCCCGATGTCGAGCACGCCCTCATGAACGCGGACCTTGCAGCCGTGGCCAATCCATGACCAGCGACCCAGTTTCACCGTCGCCCCCGGCCCGATCTCGAACTTCACCCCCGGCCCGACAAAGCACAGGCCATCGGTCTGCAAGCGGCCGCGCCAACGCAGCTTGAGCCACAGCCACCGGATGATCAGCACCAGGTAGCCGCGGGTCAGCATCCCGTTGGCCCGGGCGAAGCGCCAGAAGGCCAGCGGTCCGCCGCGAAGCGGGGCGGGGGCGGGTCGAAGCGGTGGCGGCGGGTCCAGGGGTGGCCGGCGCGGGCGCCGAGGCTGCTCTGTGCCTACCGAGCGCACGCGCTCATCGTAGATGGCGCGCCGTCGCGGCGGAGTCCGGCGCGCTGGCGGACCCGATCCGCGGACCCGATCCGCGACCCGAACGGACCCGCCTCGGTTCCCGCGGCGCGCGACCGGTCTAGCCGTCGTCGATCAGACCGCTGAGCGGCCCGAGCAGCCGCTTGGAACGTCGCGACACGTTCGGCAGCTCGAGCAACCGGTGCGTCGGGGTCGCCCCCGATCGCATTCGGGCCAGCTGCTCGGAGGCGATTGGCCGCCAACGAGCGTCGACCAGCTGCACCGGCGCCTGTCCGGCGACCTCGGTCTCATCCAGCTCCAGATGCTCGGCCCACAGCCGCACACGAGTGTCCCGGGCCAGCTGCGCATCGTCGGTGACCACGCACATCTCGGTGTCGTTGAAGAACGAGTGCGCGTTGAGATTGGCCGACCCGACGATCAGCCACCGGTCATCGATGACCGCCACCTTGGCGTGCACGTAGAGCGGATCCGCGCGGTCCTTCAGCGGCGACAGCGAGCGGATGGTCGCGCCCAGGAGGCGCCCCTGACCTGCGTCGGCCTCGAGCAGGACCCCGAGTTGGCCCTGTGTGTCCTCGGCGCCGTTGTTGGCCTTGGCCGGGAGCAGGATCACCACCCTGAAGTCGGGCGTCGGCGGGTCGCGGAGCTTGGCGGCGATGATCTCGACCAGCTCGGGCGACCACAAGAACTGGTTCTCCAGGTAGATGAGTTCACGCGCGCCATGGATCGCCCGCATGTAGCTCTCGAAGATGCGAAATTCGCCCCGGGGAAAGTGCTCGTACATCCCCTCGCTGACCGTCCGCACGACCTGCACCGTGGAATGACCGGCCGGTGCGGGCGGCGGCGTGACCGGAAGCTCCTCTCCGGTCAGTTCCTGCCAGCGGACGCGAAAGTGCGCGGCCACGTCGGCCACCGCCGGACCCTGGAGCCGCGTGGTCACGTCGTGCCAGCCGAGTTGGCGCCGCGCGCGATGAGCCGAATAGTCGTAGCGGTCGCCGGCGTCGTCGGTGAGGTCGATGCCACCGACGAAAGCCAGCTCACCGTCGATGACCACCGTCTTTTCGTGATGGCAGTGAAACGGATGCTCACGGGGGTCCCCGTGCGCCTGGATCTTCGTCCCGCGGCGCAGGTTGTCCAGCGTCGCCGCCACCTCCTTGCGGGTGGGATGAAAAGCCGGAACCGGTGCCCCTGACCAGACGAGCACGCGGACGTCGATGCGCTCGGCGAGCTCGGCCAGCAGGACCCCGATCGGCGTGGGCGCCACGCACTCGCGATCGAGCACGAAGGAGGGAGCCAGGTGCCAGTCGGTCACATGCACGAAGGACTTGGCTTCCGACATGGCCTTGGCGATCACCGGCAGGGCGTTGGCGCCGTCGATCAGCACCTCGAGCCGGCAGCCCTCCCGCGGCGGGGGGGCAGCCTGAGCGAAGACGCCCGGCGTGGACGGAGAGAAGACGTGGCCCGAGCCCAGCCGCTCCAGACGGACGCGATGCTTGCGCTTGACTGCAGCCTCGATGCCGTCCCCTACCAGGGTGTCGAGGCGACCGGCGAGGAGGTTGGACATCAGTCCTACTCCTACCGCATTGCCGAGGGTCCCACACCAGAAGGGGAGGTCCGGCGGCTCGCCCTGGCAATATGGCTCATCCCGTGGCGACCTCTGAGAAGTCACTTGCCCAGCGCCTGCTCGAGGGCGACAAACGTGCTCTGGCCCGCGCCATCACGCTGGTCGAAAACGATGATCCGGCCGGCTGGGAGCTCGTCACCGAGGTCTATCCGCACACCGGGCGGGCGGCCGTGGTCGGCTTCACCGGACCGCCCGGAGTGGGCAAATCCACCCTGCTCGGGGCGCTGACCAAGCTCGAGCGCGAACGCGAGCGGTCGGTGGCCGTGCTGTCCATCGACCCCTCGTCGCCGTTCACCAAGGGCGCGCTGCTCGGCGACCGGATCCGGTTGACCGAGCACTTTCTCGACCCCGGCGTGTTCATACGGTCGATGGCCAACCGCGGGGCCCTGGGCGGACTGAGCGAGGCGGCGCTTCAGGCGGCGCTGCTGATGGACGCCTCCGGCCGCGACATCGTCATGCTGGAGACGGTTGGCGTCGGCCAGGCCGAGGTCGACATCATCGACCATGCCGATACCGTGGTCCTGGTCCTCATGCCCGGCTCGGGCGATTCGATCCAGGCGCTCAAGGCGGGGGTCATGGAGATTCCCGACGTGATCGCGGTCAACAAGGCGGAGCACCCCCTGACCGACACGATGGTCCGGGAGATCAAGGCGGTCCTGGCGCTCGGCCCGCATCGCGACTGGGAGGTGCCGATCATCCGCACCGAGGCCACTCGCGGGGTGGGGGTGCCGGAGCTGATCGACACGCTCGGGCGCCACCGCGAGTTCATCGAAGCCGAGGGCACCCTGTCTGAGCGGCGCCGGCGCAATCTGATGAGCGAGGTGCTGGCCATCGCCACCTTCCGCATGCGCCGCGAGCTCGAGGAGTCACTGCGGGAGGACACCGAGGTCCAGGCGCTGCTTGACCGGGTCGTGTCGCGCGAGCTGGATCCAGCCAGCGCCGCGACGACGATCCTCGATCGGGAGGCGAGCAAATTACAGCAGCGCTGACCATGCCCCACGCGGTTGCCGCGCTGATCCTGGCCGTGGCCGGCGCGGCCAAGCTGCGCTCGCCGCGGGCGGCGGCGGCCGCCATCGGCCAGCCCGCGCCCCTGATCCGCGCCTTCGCCGCGGCCGAGCTGGCCTTGGCCGCCGTGGCGCTGATCACGGCCAGTGTCTGGAGCTCGGCCCTGATGGCCATCCTGTACGCCGGCTTTGCCGCGCTGACCTTGCGCCTGGCCCGCGCCGGCGCGGCCTGCGGCTGCTTCGGCGCCGAGCAATCACCCGCCTCTCCGGCCCAGTCCCTGCTCAGCGCGGGGCTGGGGGCGGTGGCGGTGCTCAGCGCAACCGCCGGCGCCCACACCGCCGGCTGGGTCCTGGCCCGACCGCCCGGCACGGTCGCTGTCCTCATCATGGGGACCGCCGGGGTGGTGTACGGAATCGTGCTCGCCTATTCGGACCTGGCGCAGCTCTGGCGGTCATGGAGTCCGGCATGAATCCATCGGCGCGCCTGGCCGAGGCCATCGGTGGCCTGCTCGAGCGGCGGACCTCGCGGCGCGGCGTGCTGGCCCGGGCGGCGATGGCGGGATCGGCCTTCGCGGTGGCGCCGGTCCGCTATCTGGTCACGCCGGGTACGGCCGAGGCGGTCATCTACCCCAGTCAATGCGGCGCCGGCGCGCGGTGCAACGACGGCTACACCGCCTTCTGCTGTGAGATCGAGGCGGGCCGCAACACCTGCCCGGAGAACACCTACGTGGCCGGCTGGTGGAAGTGCACTGACTACCGCGGCTCGGGGCTGTGTCACGGGCAGAGCTACCGCTACTACGTGGATTGCAACCGGACTCCCGGCCACCGCTTCGCCGGTGGCTGCCAGTGCGCCCGCGGCGATTGCCACCGGCGCCGGGTCGACTGCAACCAGTTTCGCTACGGCCAGTGCAACACTCAGGTCCACGGGACGACCGAGGTGGCCTGCCGGCTCGTGCTGTGCCAGAACCCCTCGCAGGTTCCGGGCATGAACTGCAACGCCACCGAGATGATCGACAACCGGACCTGCAGCCACGAGGCCGGGTGCCTGCAGGGGCTGGCCACGCCGCAGCCCGGCGGGGGAGGCGCCTAAATGGGGAGTGGGCACTGATGGTGGTCATCGTCTCGGTGGAAACGCTGCTCCTGCTCGTTCTCCTGGTCCTGGTCGCAGGCCTGCTGCGCAGCCATGCTGAGATCCTGCGCCGGCTCGAGGATGGCGCGGGCGCGAGCCCGGGTGGTCCCCTGGCCCAGCCCGCTGCACCCGCCCGCGTCCCCGGCGCTCCCGCGTCGGCGCTCGCCGGACCGACGCCCGATGGCGATGCGCTGGCGCTCGACTTCGCCGGTCGCGCCGGTGAGCCGACGCTGCTGGCCTTCATGACCAGCGGGTGCACAACCTGTGCCGGGTTCTGGGCGACGCTGGGGGAGGCGCGGTTGCCGGCCGGCGTTCGGACGGTCGTCGTCACCCACGGGGAGGAGCGCGAGCGCCCGGCGAAACTGCGCGCGCTGGCGCCCGAGGGGGTGCCGGTGATCATGTCTTCTCAGGCCTGGCGGGACTATTCGGTCCCAGCCTCCCCCTACTTCGTGCTCGTCGACGGGTCGGTGCGCGGGGAGGGCGCGGCGACCAGTTGGTCGGCGCTGGCCAGCCTCGTCTCCGACGCCATCGAGGACCAGCGCGAGTCCTCGGACGGGACGGCGCGGGCGGCGGCCGCGGAAGGCAAGCTGGCCGCGGCCGGTATCGGTCCCGACCATCCCAGCCTGTATCCCGGACGCGCCCCGGCGCGGCCGTGACACTGCTCGTCGCGCTGGGCTGCGCGGCCGGCCTGGTGGCCGCGATCCGCGCGGCCTTCTCACCCTGAGGAGAGTCGATGCTGGCCAGCATCACCCCGCTCGGCGAGCGGGGCCGCCACAACCGCTACCCGCTCACCATGGCCGTGTTCGTCCTCGGCAGCGTTGGCGCCGCGACGCTGGGCGGGCTCGCGCTGGGGGCGATCGGTTCCCTCATGCTGTCCGCGCTACCCACCGGCCTGCGGCTGGGCGCGCTGGCCGCCGCCGTCCTTCTCGCGATCGGCCTCGACCTCCTGCCCGGGCCGGTGCCCGGACCGCGGCGACAGGTCAACGAGCAGTGGCTGGATCGCTACCGGGGCTGGGTCTACGGGGTCGGATTCGGCGCCCAGCTGGGCATCGGAGCGACGACGATCGTCACCAGCGCCGCCACCTACGTGGCCATGCTCGCCGCCGTGCTCAGCGCCAGCCCCGGGGCCGGAGCCCTGATCCTGGGCGTGTACGGCGCGGTCCGCGGGCTCACCCCGCTGCTGGCCGTGCGCAGCCGGACCACCCCACAGCTCATGGCCCTGCACGCCGCGCTGGCCCGGGCCGCGGCGCCGGTCGCCCGCGCCGGTGTCATCGCCCTCGTCGCGGTCCTGCTGGCGGCCGTGGTCGGGGCGACGGCATGATCCTCGAGGCCCATGGGCTGCGGATCGAGCTGCCCGCGCGCTGGACGGGACGCGTGTTCCGGCGCGGGGGTGGCAACGCCACGCTGCACGCCGGTGATTTTCCGCTCGCTCTCAACGATGGGCAATTTGGCGACGCGAGCACGGCACGGATGCCGAGCGGAGCGACGTTCGTGGTCGTCACCGAGTACGTGCCCGGCGCCGGTCTCGAGCCCGGACGCGGCCTGTTTGCTCCGCGGCGGATCCACCTGCCGTTTGAGCCGCGCGCGTTTTCGACCACCCGTCTGGCCCACCCCCGCCACGGCCAAGCGGGGACCCAGCAGTTCTTCACCGCCCAGGGGCGCCCGTTCTGTCTCTACGTGGTCTTGGCCGGCCCGGCCAGCCACCGTCGCCGCCAGCTGCCGGTGCTCAACCGTGTCCTGGGCTCGCTGCGCGTTCAGGCGCCGGGCGGCGGCGGGCCAGCTGTCCCCACGTAGCGCGCCGAGTCATAGCTGGGGGCGCTGTAGCAGCGGGTCAGTCCCGTGCGGCGGGGATTGCGGTAGGTGGCCGTGAACCCGGTGGCGTTGGCGCCGGAGCCGGAGGCGACGGCGGCGGTGATGGTCAGCGTGATCGTGTACCTGGCCCGCTCCCCGTTGCGGAACACCCGGCTGCCGCAGCGGACGGGCACCGTGAAGCTGCCCGTGCCCTTGTAGTGGCCGGGCTGCTGGCGGCGCAGCATCACGGTGTCGTGGTTGGTGTCTCCCCGCTGGCGAATCAGCTTCACCGCGGCGCACGCGCCCGTCGGGCATTGGGGCGTGAAGGTCCAGATGCGACTCACCTGCTGGCCGCGGCGCTCCCCGGGAACGTTGACGGCGCTCAGCACCGTGCCGCTGGCCGTGAACGTGCCCTGCAGGCGGGCGGTCTGGGCCAGGGCCCCCGGGGCGGCGGCCAGCGCGGTCGGGACGGCGGCCGGCATCGCGGGGCTGGCGGCCAGGGCCACGGCGGCCGGTGCGACGCAGCGTCGCAGGGCGCGCCGGCTCACGCCCCGAACCCCAGGGCCAGCTCGGCGAGCAGCCGCACGCCCCAGCCGGTCCCGCCCCGGTCGAAGTACGGCGTGCGGCCGTTGAAGGCCACGGCGAGCATGTCCAGGTGCGCCCAGGGCACGTCACCGGCGAAGTGGTGCAGGAACTCTGCCGCCGCGCTGGCCAGTCCGACCCGTGGTTCGGGCCGGTTGGTGAGCACGGCGTAGCGACCCTTGGTCTGCTCGGCGTAGCGGGGATGCAAGGGCAGGCGCCAGACGAGCTCGCCGGTGCGCTCGCCGCAGTCGATGACGCGCTGGGCGAGCGCGTCATCGTTGGCCATCAGCGCGGCGTAGACATACCCGAGCGCCGCCTCGGCCGCGCCGGTCAGCGTGGCCGCGTCGATGATCGCGGCGCAGCCCTCCCGGCGAGCATGAGTGATGCAGTCGGCCAGCACCATCCGGCCCTCGGCGTCGGGGTTGTCGATATCGATCGTGGTGCCGTCCAGGGCGGTGACGACGTCGCCCGGCTTGACCGCATGGGGGCCGGGCAGGTTCTCCACCGCGCCGACCACACCCAGGACGCGCACCGGGGCGCCCAGCTGCGCCAGGGCAGCGATGGCCTCAATCACGGCCGCCCCGCCGCACATGTCGAACTTCATCTCCGCCATGCGCGGGGCGGGTTTCAGGGCCAGGCCTCCGGTGTCGAAGGTGACCGCCTTGCCGAGCAGGGCCAGACGCGGCGCGTGGGCGTCGGTGCCCGGGGGTTCGTAGTGGAGCTCGATCAGGGCCGGCCCTTGGGTCGAGCCCTGGGCCACGGCAGCGAACGCGCCCATCCCCCGGGCACGGATCTGCTCGCCGTCGAGCACGACGACCTCAAGGCTGTCATGGCGGCTGGCCAGCCCGCGCGCGTACTCGGCCAGGGCGGCCGGGGTGAGTTCGTTGGCAGCCGTGTTGGCCAGATCGCGGGCCCGGTTCTGGGCTGCGCCCAGCACGGCCGCTCGGCGAACGGCGCTTGACACGGCCTCCCCGGCGCTGATGATGAGCTCGCTCAGCGGGGTTTCGCCGGGCGGGGCAGGCTTGTAACGGGTGAAGCGGTAGGCAGCCAGGAGTGTTCCGCTGATCAGTCCCTCGGCGATTTCGGGCCCCGCGCGGCTGGGAAGCTCCCAGCACAACCGCCGGGCGCTGAGCTGGCCGGCGCGCTCATGGGCGCGCGCGGCGGCCACCCGCGCCCGCTCGAAGTCAAACTCGATGCGACGGCCGAGGCCGACGAGCAGGACCCGCGTCTGCTCGTGATGGGTGACCGCCACGCGACCGAGGGCGCGGCCGCCCTCGCCGCGGTCCAGCAGCGCCTCGAGCGGGCCGCCGGGAAGGTCATGGGCCACGCCCTCTTCCTCAAAGACGCCGACGGCGACGGTGTCGGCGCCCGTACTGAGCGGGGCGTCGGTGCTCGCCGTGACCTCCACCGCGGGCACGTTACCAGCGGCCGGCGCAGGCCCGTCCGGCCACCGCCCCCTAGGATTGAGGGGACTCTCAACCGCCCCGGCAAAGGAACCCTTGATGCCCAAGACAGTCATTCTCTCCTCCGCGCGCACGCCGATCGGCAAGCTCGGTGGGGGTTTGGCGTCGCTGGACGCCACGGAGCTCGGCGCCACCGCTATCTCGGCCGCGCTGGAGCGCGCCGACGTCGACCCGGGCGCGGTCGAGCACGTGATCATGGGCCAGGTGATCCAGGCCGGGCAGGGGCAGATCCCCTCCCGCCAGGCTCAGATCAAGGCCGGCATCCCCAAGGAGGTTTCCTCGGAGACGATCAACAAGGTGTGCGCGTCGGGCATTCGCGCGGCCGGGCTGCTCGACGCGGCGATCCGGGCCGGGGATATCGAGGTCGGGGTCGGCGGCGGCATGGAGTCGATGTCCAATGCCCCCTACATGCTCAAGGGAGCCCGCTTCGGCTTCCGCATGGGTGACGGCAAGGCGATCGACGCGATGATCAGCGATGGGCTGACCAACCCGTTCTCGGGCAAGCACATGGCCCAGGAGGCCAGCGAGGTGGCCGCCGAACTGGAGCTGACCCGGGCCGACATGGACCGCTGGGCACTGCGTTCGCACGAGCTGGCCGTCAAGGCCACCGACGAGGGCCGCCTCCCCGAGGAGATCGTGCCCGTGACGATCAAGGGTCGCAAGGGCGACACGGTGGTCGAGATCGACGAGGGGCCTCGCCGCGACTCGAGTCTTCAGTCGCTGTCCAAGCTGCCGCCGATCTTCCTCAAGGACGGCAGCCACACGGCGGGCAACTCCCCGGGCGTCAACGACGGCGGTGGCGCGATCGTGGTCGCCTCGAGCGAGTGGGCCAGCCGCAACGGCAAGGTTGTCCTGGCCACGATCGTCGCCCAGGCGCAGGTTGCCGATGACTTCCCCTACCTGGCCCGCACCCCGGCCAACGCGGCCACGAAGGCCCTGGCGCTTGCGGGCTTGACAGTGGATGACATCGATCTCTGGGAGATCAACGAGGCCTTTGCCTCGGTCACCCTGAACTCGATGAGAATGCTCGGCATCGACGAGGACAAGGTCAACGTCAACGGCGGCGCGGTGGCCCTCGGCCATCCGATTGGCGCCTCCGGAGCCCGGATCCTGGGCACGTTGGTCTACGAGCTGCGCCGCCGCGGCGGCGGACTCGGCTGCGCGGCGATCTGCTCGGGCGGGGGGCAGGGCGACGCGGTGATCGTCGAGGTCAATGGCGGCTGACCACGTCACGGTCACCGGGTCCGCGCCCGCCGACGGGCCCGATCCAACCGGCTCGGAGCCGGCCGGCGCCACCCCGGCGGCGGCCTTCTTCGATCTCGACAAGACCCTGATCCAGGGCTCGTCGGCCTTCCAGTTCGGGCGCGCCGCGTACCGAGCCGGGCTGATGGGTCGCCGCCAGCTGCTCGCCGACGCGATCGCCAATATCCGCTTCCGGCTGCACGGTGCCACCGACGAGGATTCGCTGGCCCTGCGGGATCGCATCTCGGCCTCGCTGGCGGGGACGCGCGTCGTCGATCTCGAGCGCCTCGGCGCCGACGTCCTGGCCGGGATCCTGCCCCGCCTGTACCCGCAGATGCTCGACATCGCCCACGAGCACCAGGACGCGGGCCGCCGCGCCTACATCGTCACGGCGGCCTCCCAGGAATTGGCCGACATCCTGGCCCGGGTCATGGTCCTCGACGGGGCCATCGGCTCCAATCTGTCTCAGGTCGTCGACGGGGTCTACACCGGAAAGCCCGAGGGTCTGTTCGTCTACCGCGCCCAGAAGGCGCAGGCGATTGAGGAGCTGGCGCAGCGCGAGGGCATCCATCTGGCCGACTCCTACGCCTACTCGGACTCCGAGTCTGACGTGCCGATGTTGCGCGCCGTCGGCCATCCGGTGGCGGTCAACCCCGATGCTGCCCTGGCCCGCATCGCCAAGGATGAGAACTGGCCGGTGTTGCACTTCGACCGTCTGCGCCGGCGCCTGCGCACGGCGGCCGTGGTCGGCGCGACGGCCGCCGCGGGCGGGGCAGGGACCCTGACCGTGGCGTCACGCCTAAAGGCCCGGCGCTCGCGCTCGCGAGTCTTTCCGCGGCGAGTCGGCGGGTAGGTAGCCGCGGTCTCACGGCCGGCCGAGAGGACCACTCCTGGCCCCCTCGGCCTCGAGGTGCAGCCTTACGGAACGACGATTGTGAATGCCACGTTGTTCGACAGCGTGTTGTCCGTGCCAATGGCGAACTCGTACGTCTGGACCTCGAACTGGCCGGCCGGACAATCGTTGGGTTGGCTATCCCAATAAGCCGACATGTTGTCACTGCCGGGTGAGCTCCCCCAGTCGACGCTCACCCCCGGAGCTGTTCCCGCCTCCGTGACTCCGGAAGGAGTCAGGCAGTAGATGCCCGTCGATGGATTCGTCACCGCGCTGAAGTTCTTGGTGCGCGCTGTGTCGAACGTACCGCCGGTGAACACCTTCGCGTAGGCCCGGGCAGTACCGGCCGGTCCTGAAGCGCCGGTCGCGCCCTTCGCGCCGGCCGCGCCAATCGGCCCCGCGGGACCGCGCGGCCCGGTGGAACTCCAACTGAGCTTCTTGTCCTGCTTCTTGCACTTACCCGTGTAGACCAGGTGGCTGTGCTTCTGCACGCAGGCCCGGATCTTGCCGGTGCCGCTGCTGGCGAACGCGTATCCGCCACCAGCGATGACCAGCGTGACTACTCCGACGCAGAGCGCCGCCGACCATCGACTTGCATACCGTCTCATGATGCCCTCCTCAATCGCTCCGCCCGATGTTTGGGCCGCGTGCGACTGTTGCGCTGAGCGCTAACACCACGGTCACATTCGATAACGGGGTACGGGACGCCAGCCGCGGCGGCGATGGGCGGTGCGAACCGGCGTCGACCAGTGGGTCGGCGCGGCTCCAAGCGGACGCTCCAGCCTGTAGGCTGACGCCGTGCTAAGACGCCTCCTTCATTTCCGGCGCCTGCGGGCGCTGCTCGCGCTCACCGTGTTGCTGGCCGCCGTCTCCTCCTTGGCCCTCGCCGCGACCCGGACCGTCTCCGTCAAGGACAACTACTTTGCTCCCAAGGCGCTAACGATCAGGAAGGGGACAAAGCTCACCTGGACGTGGAACAGCTACGGCGTCGCTCATAACGTCACCGTCAAAAGCGGACCGGTGCGGTTTCACTCCCACACGCTGAGGTTCGGGAGTTACAGCCACACGTTCCTGCGTAAAGGCACTTACCGCCTGTACTGCACGCTGCACCACGGGATGACGATGACGGTCGTCGTGCACTAGCTGGCGCCAAGCCGCTGTAGCCGCCGCTCGCGGCCCAGCCGGGCGTAGGTCTTGTGATAGGAATCCCCAGCCCCACCGGGGCCGACCGCTCATCGGCAGCCGGGTCTGACCGGTAGACTCGCGATCCCCCGATGGCCAGCACCACGTCCGAGAAGAAGATCCGCGTCGTCGTCGCCAAGCCCGGCTTGGACGGGCATGACCGTGGGGCCAAGATCATCGCCCGCGCCCTGCGCGATGCCGGCATGGAGGTGATCTACACGGGTCTTCATCAGACCCCGGAGCAGATTGTGGAGACGGTGATCCAGGAGGACGCCGACGCCGTCGGACTCTCGATCCTGTCCGGTGCGCACATGACGCTTGTGCCGCGGATCATGGAACTGCTCTCCGCGCAGGGAATCGACGACGTGGTGGTCACGGTGGGAGGGACGATCCCGGCCGACGACATTCAGGAACTCAAGGGGCTTGGCGTGGCCGAGGTGTTCACGCCCGGCGCCCCGGCCCAGCAGGCCATCGACTTCATTCGCGGCGCTGTCCGCGCCTGAGGCCGTGAGCGCGGAGACGACGGCGTGCCGCGGCTTTTCCCGCGCCTGCGCTGAGGGGAGCACGACTCCGCTCGCCGCCAGCCTGGTACATCAACGTTCCCGACGCGGCCCACGACCGATTGACTCGTCAGTCAACTCGATACTATGGGGCGCTCACCGGGTAGAAGCCCGCTCAGACACGAGGATCGGCTCACGCGGCCGCCTCGCGCAGGACATCCGATAGGAGGCCACACTTGAAGATTTGCGTCCTGGTCAAAGAGGTCCCGGACGCCGCCGTCGAGAAGCGCATCAACCCTTCGACGGGGCGTATGGACCGATCCGGGGAGAGAAACCTCAATCCCTACGACACGCACGCGATTGAAGCCGCGATGCAGATCCGCGAGGGCGGGGCAGTCCAGGTCGACGAGATCGTCGCAGTGACCATGGGTCCCGACACCGCCGTGCGGGCGCTGCACAAGGCCGTATCGCTGGGCGCCGATCGCTCGCTCCATCTCAGTGACGACGCGCTGGCCGGGTCCGACGTCGCCGCGACCGGCTACGCGCTGGCCAAGGCCCTGGAGAAGGAGTCACCCGATCTCGTCCTGCTCGGGCAGCAGTCCGACGACGGGGAGTGCTACACGATCGGTGCCGTCGTCGCCGACCACCTGAAGATGCCGTCGCTGACCCAGGTGATCAAGATGGATGTGGCCGAGAGTGGCCTCACCTGTGAGCGTCAGGCCGAGTACGGCTACGACACCGTCGAGGTGCAGATGCCCGCCGTGATCTCCGTCGGCGACGCCATCAACGAGCCGCGCTACCCGTCGCTGAAGGCGATCATGGGGGCCAAGAAGAAGCCGCTGGAGGCGCTGGCGACCGGCGACGTCGGGATCGACACCTCGCTGGTCGGCGAGGCGGGGTCGCGCGTGCAGTGCGGCGACTTCCACGATCCGGCGGCCAAGGCGGCCGGGCAGATCATCGAGGATGAGGACACCGACGAGACCGTCGAGAAGATCCTCGCCTGGCTGGACGAAAGGAAGCTGATCTAGATGGGCGATGTCCTGACCTACGTGCTCCATTACGAGGGCGCGTTCAACAAGAACTCTCTCGGGGCTGTGTCCGAGGGCGCGGCCCGGGCCAAGGAGATCGGCGGAGAGTGTCATGCCGTCGTGGTCGGCGGGGATGACCTGACCGACGAGCTGTGCGCAACCCTGGGCGCCTACGGGGCGACCAAGGTCTTCCGGGGCAAGGGGCCCGAGGGCCTGGCCCAGCCCGTCGTCGACGTGATGGCCAAGGTGATCGACGACGGCGGCCACAGCTACGCGGTGTTCGGCGGCGGGCTGCTCGGCTTCGAGATCGGGGCCGGCCTGGCCGCCCGCAAGCAGGCCGGGGTGACCATGGAGGTGACCGAGGTCAAGGCGCAGGACGGCAAGCTCATCGCCCACCGGCCGATCCTCGGGGACTCAAAGATCTCCGTGTCTCACTATCGCGGTGATCTGGGGATCATCATCAGCCGCATCAACGCCTTCGAGATCAATTCGGCCCACCCACCCGACGCGTCGGCCGAGGTCGTCGATGTCGAGGTCGAGCTCTCGCCGTTCTCGACGCAGGCCAGGATGGTCCAGCGCGGGGAGCAGCGCGGCGCCGATGTTGACATCGAGGGCGCCGACATCCTCGTGGCCGGCGGGCGTGGTCTGGGCAAGGCCGAGGGCTTTGAACTGGCCGAGGCACTGGCCAAGGCCTTCGGCGGCAACGCCGCCGTGGCGGCCACCCGCGCCGTCGTCGACGCCGGTTGGTACCCGTATGCGGCGCAGATCGGCCAGACGGGCAAGACCGTGTCGCCCAAGCTGTACCTGGCCGCCGGCATCTCCGGAGCCATCCAGCACAAGGTCGGCATGCAGTCATCGGAGAACATCGTGGCCATCAACAAGGACGCCAACGCGCCCATCTTCGAGTTCTCCGACCTGGGGATCGTCGGCGATCTGAACAAGATCATGCCCAAGCTCACCGAGGCCCTCAAGGCCAAGAAGGGCGGCTGATCCCATGTCCAGCGACGGCAGAGTCCAGCACGCGCCCAGCGAGTTCCCGCCCCCGGTCGACCCGGTCGGGGAGTTCATCAAGCGCGAGCTGGACGGCGAAGACGAGCGCATCGACGTGGGCGTGGCCATCGTCGGCGGTGGCACCGCCGGCCTGGCCTGCGCCAACCGGCTTCTGCAGTTGCTGGGCGAGGACGAGGCCATGATGGAGCGCCTCGGCGAGGTGCCGGTGGCGGTCATCGAGAAGGCCAAGACCTGCGGCGGCCACAACCTCTCGGGCGCGGTCATGCGCCCGGAGCCGCTGCAGGAGCTCTTCCCAGAGTTGACACGGGAGCAGTGGCGCGAGAAGCGCTTTGCCTTCGGTGAGGTGACCAAGGAAGCGGTCTACATGCTCCCCAGCGCCAAGACCAAGCTCCGGGTGCCCATCCCTCTGGTTCCCAACTTCAAGAACCACGGCAACGAGGTCGTCTCGGTTTCGGCGCTGGCTCGCTATCAGCAGCAGCAGGCCGAGGAAGGCGGGGCCTACGTCCTCACCGAGACGGCGGCCACCCAGCTCATCGTGGAGGAGGGCAAGGTCGTCGGGGTGCGCTCGGGCGACAAAGGCCGGGGCAAGGATGGCGAGCCGCTGGGCAACTTCGAACCGGGCACAGATATCCGGGCTCAGGCCACCGTATTGGCCGAGGGTTGCTGGGGCCACCTGACCGGCGCAGCGATCAAGGAGTTCGGCCTGGCTGAGGGCCGCGAGCCCCAGGTATGGGAGCTCGGCGTCAAGGAGGTGTGGAAGGTCAAAAAGCCACTTGATCGCCTGATCCACACCTTCACCCAGCCCTGGCCGATGAAGGTCGCACGCAAGTACGGCCACCTCGGCGGCACCTGGCTGTATCCGATGAAGGATGAGACGACGGGCGAAGACCTCGTCTCGATCGGGCTCGTCGTCGACCTCAACTACCGCGACGCCACGACCTCGGCCCACGATCTCCTGCAGCAGTTCAAGCTGCACCCGCTGGTCAAGGGCATCCTCGAGGGCGGAGAGCGCGTGGCCTGGGGGGCCAAGGCTCTGCCCGGCGGCGGTTACTGGTCGATGCCCAAGCTGTCGATGCCCGGCGCCGTGCTCGTCGGCGACGGCGCCGGAATGGTCGATACGGCGGCGCTCAAGGGCGTGCACCACTGCATTAAGTCAGGGATTCTTGCCGCCGAGACGATCTACCGCTCGCTCAAGAACGGCGAGTCGTTGGAGTCATATGAACAGGCGGTCGAGGAGTCGGCGATCGGCCAGGAGCTCTACCAGGTCCGCAACACCCGCCAGGCGTTCCAGAAGGGCTTCATCATGGGCAGCCTGCTGGCTGGTCCCTCGATCATGTCCAAGGGCAAGCTCCCGCCCGGGCGCCAAGCCTGGCACCGCGACGATCAGGAGCCGATGTTCGTCGGCGACACCCGCGACAAGTATCCCAAGCCCGACGGCAAGTACACGTTCGACAAGCTCTCGTCGGTCTACATCACGGGCAACGCCACCCGGGATGACGCTCCCAACCACATCCGGATCCACAAGCACGTGCCCCGGGAGATCGCCGAGGGCTGGCGCTACATGTGCCCGGCCGGCGTGTACGAGCTTCCCGAGGATGCGCCCGAGAGCGGTCCGGTCGACGTGATCGTCAACTACACCAACTGCGTGCAGTGCGGCGCGATCACCGCCAAGGGCGGCCGCCTGACGGTCCCCGAGGGCGGCGATGGGCCGCTGTATCAGATCACCTGAGGGGTCAGTCGTCGCCCGACGAGGGGACGACGTTGCCGATCCCCCGCCGCGGCATCGAGCCCCAGCCCTGTTTGTGGCGGGCGAGGTCAACGAGCGCGAGCATCCGCCACAGATCGTTGAGCTGGCGGTAACCGATGTTCTCGACGACCGCGAAGGCCAGCATCCGGAGAACCTCTCGGCCCGAGGTGTGACGATCACGGATGGCATCGACCCGGGCCTTACCGCGCCCGGAGGCCTCCTGGCGCCGGGCGGCGCGTAGATTGCCGGCTGCGAGCGCGATGAGCGGGCCCGACCAGTCGTGGACGTAGCCGTCGATGGCCCGCGTCAGACGGTCGACGCGAGCGGCCTGCCCGGGGTTGCGTCGGTCAGCCGGTCGAGCTGGGCCGCCACTCGGGGATAGGGTGGCGATGGCGGCCTGATAGGGGGCCAGAGAGCGCGTCTCTCGGGCGATCAGGTACCTGCGCAGGCCCGTTTCGAGGTCGATCGTGGACTTCTCGAGCTCATTGGCGGCCGCTGTGACATCGGCCGAGGCGGAGGCGGAGTGCTCGGAATCCTGCAGCTGCGCGACTCATCGCCGTGGGCGCAGCCCGCCGACCAATTGATACGGCGACCGTCGAACTGGCTCGTTCGTCATGGCGACGATCGGGCCTCCCGCGCTTACCATCGCAAGCTTCGCGTCTGAGTTGAGCCGTGAGCGGGAAAAGAACAGGTTTGTGGTGGGTACGCCGCGAATTTCGCCCCTGGCTCCCGCCGTCGCGGGGGGCGCGGTACCCGGAGCGCATGGCAACTTTCCCCTCCTACCGCTGTTAAGGGGCTGTGATGAAGCGCCTTGGTGCCGCTCTGGCCGCCCTCGCCGCAGGCACGCTGTTGGTTCCCGCCGCCGGGCTGGGGACCGAGCCTCCGCGGGCCGATCTGCGCGGTTTCAGCTGTCAGAGGGCGATGGATCCGGTCGGCCGGAGCGTCGCCGTGAATGTGGTCATGCGGCCCGTGAGCGCGACTCAGCACATGGCGATCAAGGTCGACCTGCTGGTATCGCACGGTCCCGGAACTGTCGCCAGGCCTCTGCACGCCGGCGATCTCGGCCTGTGGATCCATCCCGACGATCCGACCCTGGGTCAGCTGCCCGGCGACGTGTGGACGCTGCAGAAGTCGGTTGTGGCCGTGCACGCACCGGCCGTCTATCGCTTCCGGGTCCGGTACCGGTGGGAGGGCACTCACCACGCGATCCTCGGGACGGCCACGCGCTACAGCCGCCGCTGCGGGCAACCGGAGCTGCGTCCGGACCTGCAGGTGCGGTCGATCACCGTCAGTCCGGTGGCCAACCAGCCCGGCCGCAATCTCTACACGGCGCAGATCGCCAACGCGGGCAGCAGCGCGGCCGGCCCGTTCGACGTGCGGTTCGCGCCGTCTGACGGATCGGGCGCCACCATCCGCACGATCTCGCTCCTGCGAGGGCACTCCGCGCAGACCGAGACCTTCACCGGTCCGGTGTGCAGCCCCGGTTCACCCCCCACGATCACCGCCGATCCGGCTCATCGGGTCGATGATCTCAACCGGGCCAACAACGCGCTGACGGCCACCTGCCCGTCCTGAGCGGCGCGGCTGCAGCGCTATCCTTCAACAGACCATGAAGACCGAAATTCATCCCAATTACGTCGAGGCTCACGTGCGGTGCACGTGTGGCAACGAGTTCACCACCCGCTCCACGCAGTCCGACATCCACGTCGAGATCTGCTCCGCCTGTCATCCCTTCTATACCGGCCGGCAGAAGCTGGTCGACACCGGCGGCCGGGTGGAGCGCTTCCAGCGCCGCGTCGCCAAGGGGCGCCGGTCGGCCCGCACCACCGCGTCGTAGCCCTCCGTAGACCGAACTCAGTGCGCACGGGCGGCGATCAACCACTGACCGCCGTTCGTGACGCTCCGGTGGGCGGCCAGGCCGTCCTCGAGGGCGTGATGATGCGCGGGGTCCGCAACTGGGCGGTGGCGGTGCGCGAGCCTCTGCCCGAGATAGACGACACCCCAGCTACCCCCGTGGCCGGCGATCAGCCCGGGTCGGCTAACCCGGATGCGGACCGCGTCCTGGGCAACATTGCCGTCCGATCGTTTCCGCTCAAGCCGGCCGGTCGCCGGCGCCGGCTCCTGCGGCTTCCCGTCATCCGCGGCGTAGCCGCCCTGGTCGAGTCACTTGGGATCGGGCTCCGCGCGCTCAGCATCTCGGCCAGTGCGCAGCTCCCCGGGGAGGATGAGGAGATCTCCGGGGGGGCGTGGATCGGGACCGTGCTCGTCTCCGTCGTGTTCGCGGTCGGGCTGTTCTTTGTCGTGCCCGTCGGACTGACCAGCCTGGTCAAACACCAGCTCGGCTCGTCGGTCCTGTTCTGGCTTGTCGAGGGCGTGCTGCGCACCTCGATCTTTCTCGGCTATCTGGTGCTGCTCTCGCGCATTCCCGACCTGCGGCGTGTCTTCGAGTACCACGGAGCCGAGCACAAGGTCATCTCCGCCTACGAGGCGGAGGATGAGCTGACTCCTGAGCGCGCGGCGCTCTACTCACGACTGCACCCGCGCTGCGGGACGAGCTTCCTGCTCATCGTGATGATCATGGCCATCTTCGTGTTCGCCCCGGTGGGGCTGCCCGCCTGGTGGATCCTGGTGCTGACCCGGATTGTTGGCGTGCCCCTGATCGCCGGGCTGTCCTTCGAAGTCATCAAGTGGGCGGGCCGCAACCGCGCCCGCCGCTGGGTCCAGTGGGTCATGTATCCGGGTCTGCAGCTGCAGCGCCTGACCACGCGCGAGCCCGATCTCGATCAGCTCGCCGTCTCGATCGCCGCCCTCGAGGCCGTGCTCGCCCTGGAGACACCGGGGGAGAACACCGCCGAGGACCTCATCGGCGTTGAGGTCGTGGCCTAGCTCCGGGTCGCCTTCCGCGCGCTTTTTGAGTGCGCTAGCGGCGGGTAGCTATCAGACAGGTCTATCAGTCGTCCAAAGGAGAAGACATGTCTGATGGCAGTGGAACTTTCGACAAGGGCAAGGGCCGCGTCAAGGAGGCCGCCGGTGATCTGACCGGCGACCAGAGCCTCAAGAACGAGGGCAAGGTGGACCGGGCCGAGGGCGGAGTCAAGAACGCCGTGAGCGATACGGCCGACAAGGTCAAGGACGCCGTCAACCCCGACAAGTAGGACCTCCGCGGGGTGGGAGCCTGTCCCCGGCGTGGGGCGGGCTCCTACACTCGCGACATGATCGATCACCTGGTCAGGCAGCTGGAGAGCCGCTTTGGCGAGCTGGAGCGCGAGCTGTCAGATCCCTCGGTGATCGGCGATCGCGAGCGGTTCGCGGCGGCAAGCCGCGCCTACCGCGAGCTTGAGCCGGCGGCCAAGCTCGGAGCCGAATATCGCCGGACCGCGGACGACCTCGAAGGAGCGCGTGAGCTTCTGGACGAGGACGGCGAGGATCCCGAGCTGCGCGCGCTGCTCGACTCCTCCCGCGAGCGCCTGAGCGCCCTCGAGGAGGAGATCCGCCTGGCCATGGTCGAGCGCGACCCCAACGACGACAAGAACGTGATCGTCGAGATCCGCCCCGGGGCCGGCGGCGACGAGGCGGGACTATGGGCGGGCGACCTGTTCCGGATGCTGAGCCGCTACGCCGAGCGCCTGGGCTTCAAGGTCGAGCCCCTGTCGATCGGCGACGGCGACTACACGTTTGCCGTCAAGGGCGATGGCGCATACTCGGTGTTCAAGTTCGAGGGCGGTACCCATCGCGTGCAGCGCGTCCCGGAGACCGAATCCCAGGGGCGGGTTCACACCTCGACGGCCACCGTGGCCGTGCTGCCCGAGGCCGAGGACGTGGACGTCCAGATCGATCCGGGGGACCTTCAGATCGACGTCTACCGGTCCTCCGGGCCCGGGGGTCAGTCCGTCAACACGACCGACTCGGCCGTTCGCATCACCCACAAGCCGTCCGGGATCGTGGTGTCGATGCAGGACGAGAAGTCCCAGCTGCAAAACCGCGAGCGGGCCATGCGCGTGCTCCGCGCCCGGCTGTACGAGGCGGCGCTGGCCGAGCAGCAGGCCGAGATCGGAGCCAGCCGCCTGGCCCAGGTCGGCACCGGCGAGCGGGCGGGGAAGATCCGCACCTACAACTACGGCGAGCGGCGGGTCAAGGACCATCGCATCAACCTTCTCGTGCACAACCTGGACGAGATCCTGATGGGCGAGCTTGACGAGCTGACCAGCGCCCTTCAGGATGATGAGAAGCGCCGCCGACTCGAGGAGAAGGCGGTTGGCTGACCTCGCCGCCGCAGCCGGCCTCACGGTGGGCGGCGCGCTCGCCGCGGGCGCGGCCCGACTGCGCCAGGCCGGCTGTGAGTCGCCTCGTCTCGACGCTGAGCTGCTCCTGGCCGAGATCCGGCATGTCGGCCGCGAACAGCTTGTCATCGACCGGCACGAGCCGCTGGCACCGTCAGCCTGGGCCGGTTTTGAGGTCTTGGTGGCCCGGCGCCAGGCCCGCGAGCCGGTGGCCTACATCCTTGGTCGGCGGGGGTTTCGCCACCTGACCCTGTGCGTGGACCGGCGCGTGCTCATCCCGCGCCCCGAGACAGAGCTGCTCGTCGAGGTCGGCCTGGAGCTGGCGCCAGGGTCTCGCGTGGCTGATGTCGGGACAGGCAGCGGGGCGGTGGCGCTGGCCCTGGCCTCCGAGCGCGCCGACCTCGGCGTGGTCGGTCTGGAGCTGGACCCGGGAGCCCTCGAGGTGGCGCGGGCTAACGCCGTCCGACTCGGGTTGGGGGTCGAGTTCCGGGCCTCTGACCTGCTCGACGGCGGCGACTACGACGCCGTCCTGGCCAACCTGCCCTACGTGGCCGATGGCGCGGCGCTGGCGCCGGAGATTACCGAGTACGAGCCGGCGCGGGCCCTGTTCGCCGGTCGCGACGGACTCGATGTCATCCGGCGCCTGGTCGCGG
>JAXDGI010000085.1:0-2690 GCA_034665145.1 Solirubrobacteraceae bacterium | reverse complement strand
GCCGAAGAACCCGCTCCAGCTCGGCGCCACCGTCTGGCACTTCCGCCACGAAAGCCGTGCGACTTCGCCGCCTATTTGGCTCCAGAACCTGCTCCTTGCGCCGCTGTCGGTGCTGGCGAAGGTGTTTCGCGTCCGTCCTTACTACGAGCGCTGGAACAGCCAGATCCCAGGCCTGGAGCCGGAAAGGCTGCCGTGAGGCTTGATGCGTGCTGGGTCGCCGTCGGAGGCGCTGTCGTCTCCGGTACGGCTCTCGCGAGGGCGCGGTACTTGCGGTGGGGCGCTGCCGACGACGAGCTGAACGTCGCGCTGCCCGGCGACGAGCTTGTCCCCGCCGCGGACCTGACGGCGACTCGGGCGGTCACGGTTGGCGCCTCTGCGGACGGAGTGTGGCCGTGGCTCGCTCAGCTTGGCCAGGGACGCGGCGGGTTCTACAGCTACGACGTTCTCGAAAACCTGGTCGGCTGCGACATCCACAGCGCCGAGCGGGTCGTTCCCGAATGGCAGTCGATCGACGTCGGCGACGCGGTCCATCTCCATCCCGACGTCGGTCTGGTTGTGGCCGTCGTGGAGCCGGGGCGAGCCCTGGTCTTGCGCGGCGGTGTCCCGATCGGGCGAACGCCACCTCCGTACGACTTCACGTGGGCCTTCGTCCTGCGCGAGCAGGCGGATGGCAGCACCCGACTCGTGGTCCGAGAGCGCTACGGCTACTCGCGTCGGTGGGCGCGTTTGCTTGTCGAGCCGGCCGAGCTGATCAGCTTCGTCATGAGCCAGCGAATGTTGCGCGGCATCAAGGAGCGCGCGGAGCGAGCAGTTGGCTCCGTCTCGACCGCGGCGCTCGTTCCATCGACGCCGATGACTCCGCGCCTTACCGGGGTGCGGGGGTGACGACAGTCGTCGTCCCGGCGCGCCACTTCACCTCGGACATGCTCGCGGGTCTCGACGAGCCGGTCCGGCGCTACTTCAGCCACGCCATCAGCGACGGCGCTGCACTTATGAACGGCGTTCGCATAACGATGAGCGGGTCCATCAAGGTCGGGCTCTGGCTGCCGTTCACCGCCGAGCAGACGGTCGACGGCCGATCCTTCGAGTGGCGCGCCCGCGTCGGGCGTGGGCCGCTGACCCCGCTGCATGTCACCGACCGGTACGCCGACGCCGCCGGCAGGACCGAGGGTCGCCTGCTCGGGCGCTTCACCCTGTTTCACGCCGAGGACGTCGACACGGCCCGGTCGGCGGCGACACGGGCCGCGGTCGAGAGCGTTGTGTTCGCGCCGCCCAGCGTGCTGCCCGGCCGCGGCGTGACCTGGCGAGCCGAGACCGACGAGGTCATCGTGGCGTGCTTCGATCTGCCACCCGAGCGTCCCGAGATTCGCGTGTGCATCGACGAACGCGGCGCGATCCAAACCGTCAGCGCCCGGCGCTGGGGCAACCCCGGCGAGAAGACGTTCCAGTACATCCCCTTCGGAGGTGACGTTCACGCTGAGCGCCGCTTTGGCGACCTCGTGCTCCCCAGCACCCTGAGCGTCGGCTGGTGGTTTGACACCCCGCGCTACGCGGCGTTCTTCCGCGCCGAGATCAACGCCGTCACGCCAACTCCCTAGCTCCCGGCACGGTCGTGCGCCAGGTTGCCTCTACTCGTCCAGCGGGATTGCTCCCGCGGTGGATGATCGACATTGTTGTCGCGATCGGCCGGACGTGGGATCGTTGCCGCGTGACGATTTCCGGCGCCGGTGCAGCAATCTGCCCTGCGGCAGGTATTGAGAGCGCCGCGGTCGACCTGTACTGGTTGCCCCTCGGCGCCGGTGGTCATTTCGTTCGACTCAACGGCCGGGTGTTCGAAGCGGCTGCGGCGAGGGCCGCGGGGCGACCAGCGTGCGACCTCTACCACTCCGCGCTGGAAGTCCGTGTCGCGGGCGCACGGTTTGTGATCGAGCAGGCGCCAGTCCGTGACGGCCACGGCGAGCAGCGCGGCGCTGTCGCCGAGGGTCCGGTCGGGACCCGCTGGGCGGGCCGGTTTCGGATCTTTCGCTACGAGATACGCCGCTGGCGCGACGGGCAGATCCCCGACATCGACGAGGCCGTTGAAAGCCCGCGAAGACTAACCAACGAGGAAACTCGCGCACAGCGGGTGCTCGATCTCGTCCCGCAGGTGCCCACGCCCGTCTGGGGACGCGATGAACTCAAGACGGGTGACATGTGGAACTCGAACTCGGTGACCGCCTGGCTGATCGCTCGCAGCGGGATGGACACCGTGTCGATCCACCCACCGACAGCAGGACGTGCGCCGGGATGGCAAGCCGGGCTCGTGATTGCCCGGCGGCAGGAAGGGGCGACGCCGGCTGCGCCTCTAACGCAGAGGTGACGAGCGGGCCGCGCGGGACCTGCATTCGATGCGTCGCGGGCATTCACGGATAGTCGGTCGGACCCCTGCTCCGCGCGGACACCAAGAGTGGCCGTCGCGCAGGCGGGCAGTCCCCCGCCCTGTCGGTAGCGGGCTCGGCTCGAATAGCAGCGCATCGTCAACCTGTCCCACCAAGGGAGGATTCATGGAATCCGTGCTGCTAGACCTCGCCGGCCACCGCCGCTCGCCCGCGACCATGCCCGGCTACCACCGAGGCCGTCCACCTCGTAACAAGGGCGAGCAGTACCCGGCTGATCCGCCGACGGTCGATGAGATCGTCGCTGTGATGAGC
>JAXDGI010000084.1:0-60544 GCA_034665145.1 Solirubrobacteraceae bacterium | reverse complement strand
CCAGATCGTCGGCGAGGTCATGGGCAAGTACCACCCGCACGGCGACTCCGCCATCTACGACGCACTCGTGCGCATGGCGCAGGACTTCTCCATGCGCTCGCCGCTCGTCGACGGCCAGGGCAACTTCGGCAACATCGACGGCTACTCGGCCGCCGCCATGCGCTACACGGAGGCGCGCCTCGAGCGCTTGGCCACCGAGATGCTGCGCGACCTCGACGCCGACACGGTCGACTTCGCCCCCACCTACGACGGCTCGCGCAACGAGCCGCTCGTGCTGCCGGCGCGCTTCCCCAACCTGCTGGTCAACGGCTCGCCGGGCATCGCGGTCGGCATGGCGACCAACATCCCGCCGCACAACCTGCGCGAGGTCGTGGCCGCGACGACGGCCTACATCGACGACCCGTCGATCGACGTCGAGGGCCTCATGAAGCACATCAAGGGCCCCGACTTCCCCACCGCGGGGACGATCCTCGGCCGTGAGGGCATCCGCGACGCCTATGCCACAGGGCGCGGCCGCGTCCGGGTCCAGGCCAAGGCGCACATCGAGCCCATCGGCCAGGGCAAGGAGGCGATCATCGTCACCGAGCTGCCCTACCAGGTGCGCAAGGGTGGCGATGGCGGTCTCATCCTCAAGATCCGCGACCTCGTCGTCGACAAGAAGATTCCCGAGATCACCGACCTGCGGGACGAGTCTGACCGCCACGGGATGCGGATCGTGATCGAGCTCAAGCGCGACGCGATTCCCAAGGTGGTGCTCAACAAGCTTCACAAGCACACCCCGATGCAGACCACCTTCGGGGTCAACATGGTCGCGCTGGTCGACAACGTCCCGCGCACGCTCTCTCTGCGCGAGGTCATCGGCCACTACGTCGACCACCAGCGCGAGGTCGTCGTCCGCCGGACGAAGTACGAGCTGCGGCGGTCCGAGGAGCGCGCCCATGTTCTCGAGGGCCAGCTGATCGCGCTGGCCAACCTCGACGAGGTGATCGCGCTGATCCGGGCCTCGCGTGACTCAGAAGCCGCGCGCCAAGGTCTGGTCGACCAGTTCGAGCTGACGGTCATCCAGGCCCAGGCCATCCTGCAGCTGACCCTGAGTCGACTCACCGCGCTCGAGGCCGACAAGATCAAGCAGGAGCACGCCGATCTCGTCGAGCGCATCAAGGAGCTGCGAGAGATCCTCGGCGATGAGGAGCGCGTCAACGACCTCATCAGGGACGAGCTCAAGGAGATCGCCGAGGCCTACGGCGATGATCGTCGCACCGAGATCACCCACGCCGAAGGCGAGATCGACATCGAGGACCTGATCGCCGACCAGCAGATGGTCATCTCGATCACCCACTCGGGCTACATCAAGTCCCTGCCTCTGTCGACCTACCGCCAGCAGCGTCGCGGCGGGATCGGGGTCACGGGCATGGACATGAAGGACGAGGACTACATCGAGCATCTCTTCGTGTGCTCGACGCACGACTACCTGCTGTTCTTCACCAACCGCGGCAAGGTGTACCGCCTCAAGGTGTACGAGTTGCCCGAGGCATCGCGGACCGCCAAGGGGCGGGCCCTGGTCAACCTGCTGCCGTTGCGCGAGGGTGAGCGTGTGCAGTCGGTGCTCTCCACGCGCGACTTCGGGGAGGGCAGGTATCTGGTCTTTGCCACCCGCAAGGGGCAGGCGAAGAAGACCGAGTTCCTCGCCTACAACACGCCGATCAAGGCGGACGGGATCATTGCCATCAACATCCGTGACGATGACGAGCTCATCGCCGTGCGCCGGACCAGCGGGCATGACGACATCATCATGATCTCCCGCTCGGGCCAGGCCGCTCGCTTCAGCGAAGATCTCCTGCGTCCGATGGGCCGCGACACGAGCGGCGTCCGGGGCATGAACGTCGCTCAGAAGGACAACGCCGTGCTGGCCATGGACGTTGCCCGGGACGATCAGGAGCTGCTCGTGGTGACCGAGAACGGCTACGGCAAGCGCACTCCGATCGACGAGTACCCGGTCAAGGGCCGCGGCACGATGGGCGTCAAGACGATCACCCTGACCGAGAACAAGGGCGCGCTGGCCGGCGCGCTGGTCGTGCGCGAGCACCAGGAGCTGGTCTTCATCTCGCAGAACGGCATGGTCCAGCGGACCTCGGTGCGGGGGATCAACCGCTATGGCCGCGCGTCTCAGGGTGTGCGGGTGATGAACATCCGGGAGGACGACCAGGTGAGCGCGGTCGCGCTCGTCATGGAGTCCGACGCAGCCACGGCCGCGCCGGTGATCGGTGACGAGCCGCTGGATCTCCTCTCCTCCGACGCCCCCGAGTTGCCCGATGTCTCCGCCGATGGTGCGGACATCGCCGACGGTGACGGCTCCGGGGACGAGCCCCCGGCTGACCCCGACGGCGCCACCGAGTAGCTTCGGCGGCGCGACCGCGTAGGTCCAAGGGCGGTGCGAATGGGGGTCCGCCGCCCGCGTCGGCAGGCGCGTCACGCGGCGTCCGTCGTCCGTGCGGCAGGGCGCGCGGGGGCCGCTTGGACCCTTCCCCAAAGTTAGACGTCCACAAGGGGTCCAGAATGTCGACCCCTTCCGCTATTCTCCGCATCACCAGAGAAAGGAGGTGGTCCGAACTTGTCTGACAGTTTCTGCGGGACCCTGGAGGTGTCCGGCCGCTAGGTCGGAGGCTGACCCCGCTTAGCGGAGTCCCCCCGCGACACCGCCGTTGCTGGGCGCTGGGACTAGTCCCTCCGGCAGCATCAACAATCCAGCGCGGTTTAGCAGTCATGAGTTGAAAGCGAAGGGCGCCGATGTCGACGGCGCCCTTCGCCGTCTATCCGGGCGATCAGGGCGCCCGCGCCCGCGCCCCCCTCGATCAGGGGGGTTGCGGAGCGGGCTATTGCCAACCGCGACAACTCGCGTGTAGCTTCATCGCACTGGCGAAGGGACCTCGGTCGCTTCGTCGCGTGAGCGGGCCTCCACCACTGAAAGGGGCAATATGCGCCGCCTCGCAGTCGCACTCCTCGCCGCCGCCAGCCTGGTCGTTGGGATACCGGCCAGCGCTTCCGCCGGGCCGTCCGGCTCTCCCGGCTGTTACGGGCAATTCGTGTCGTCCTACGCCCAGAACCCCGCGTTGTTGGGAGCGAGCAATCTCGGCCAGTTTGTCAGCACGAGCGCTCAAACGGCCGTCCCGTTCGGGCAGACGAGTATCCCGCTCTACAAGACGCTCGCCTGCGGCTAGTCCGAAAAGGGGAGCTGGCTCGAACATCGTCGTCCGCATTGGGGCGGTTCCGCGGAACCGCCCCGGCGACGAGGAACGGCACCCGAGGGGATAGGCTGGGGGGCATGTGTCGAAACATCCGCACCCTGCACAACTTTGAGCCGCCGGCCACGCCCGCCGAGGCCGAGGCGGCTGCGCTGCAGTACGTCCGCAAGATCAGCGGGTTTACGAAGCCGTCGAGGGCCAACGAGGAGGCCTTTGCTGCGGCGGTCCAAGCCGTTACCGCGGCGTCGGTGCAGCTGCTCGATGAGCTCGTCAGCAACGCGCCGCCCAAGAACCGCGAGCACGAGGCAGCAAAGGCCAAGGCCCGCTCCGCACAGCGTTACGCGGCCTAGCGTTACGCAGCGCAGCGTAACGCGCCCGTGCGTAACAGCCCTGCTGGCCCGGGGGACCGCCAAGCGCCGGGCGCGGGGAACGCTAAGCGGCTAGGTACTGCCGCCAGGCGGCCGGGATCGTCGGGCTGGCGACGTGGATGAATACGTGCGGGCTGGGCGCCTTGGGCGGCCGGGTGAGGTTCATGCCGGCCTGGACGGGGGAGGCGCTGCCCTTGCGGCGGTTGCACGGCGCGCAGGAGGCGACGATGTTATCCCAGCTCGACGGGCCGCCCTTGGAGCGCGGGACGACATGGTCGACGGTCAGATTCGAACGCGAGCCGCAGTACTGGCAGGTCCAATCGTCGCGAGCGAACACCGCCCGCCGGGTGATCTTCCGGCGGTGGGTATCGCGGGGAATGCGAACGTAGCTGACCAGTCGGATCACCATCGGCCGCGACATCGTCGACGTGGCCGAATGTAGCTCCCAGTCAGAGCGTTCGATCATCTCCGCCTTGTCCTTGAGCAGGAGGACAACCGCGCGCCGCACCGTGCAAACGTTGATGGGCTCGTATGTCGCGTTCAACACCAGCACCCGGCCAACCTCACGCCCGCGCCGCTGGTGCAGTGGCGGCGCGGACCCGATTGGCGCTGGTGTTGCTGAGGCACTCATCGGTTTGCTGCGCGGCAGTGTACCGGTCGGATAACCCGTATTCGCGGGTCAGGACGCGGCCGGATACGACCCAAGCACGCGCAGTACCTCGACCTGCCCGGCCAGCCCCGTGAGGGCATCGGCGACGTGGCCCTCGGTGTCGCGCCCTTCGACGTCGCAGAAGAACATGTAGCGCCCCAGTCCCTGCTTACGCGGCCGTGACTCGATCCGGGTCAGGTTGACCCCGCGGTCGGCGAACTCCGACAAACACGCGACGAGCCAGCCCGGCGCCTCGGACCCGATGCCCCAGAAGACGATGGCCGTCTTCCACGCGCCGAGCGAGTCGCGGTTGCCGACCCCCGGGCCTCCGGGCGGCGCGCCGGCGGGGCCCAGGAACACGAACCGGGTCTCGTTGTCGGGCACATCCTCGACGCCGGCGCGCAGGATGCGACAGCCATAGCGCTCGGCGGCGACGCGGTTGCCCAGTGCGGCCCACGGCGCGTGTTCGGCCGCGACCAGGCGCACCGCCTCGGCCGTCGATCCGCCGGCCAGCACGCGGGCCTGGGGCAGGCGTGTGCGGATGAAGCGGGCGCATTGGGCGCTGGCCTGGGGATGGGAGACGACGACGACGATCTCGGACAGCTCCAGGTCGGTGCGCGCGATGAGGCAGTGCTGGATCGGCTGGACCACCTCGCCCAGGATCCGCACGTCCTCGGTCTCTATGGCCAGGGCGTCGAGGGTGGCATTGACCGACCCCTCGAGCGAGTTCTCGATCGGGACCAGTGCTTGCTCGACCTCCCCCTCGTGGACCGCCATCACGGTGTCGTAAATCGTCGGCAGCGGCACCTGCTCGATGTCTGCGCCCCGCGTGGCGGAAATCAGGGCCTCATGGGTAAACGTCCCCTCGGGACCGAAGTAGCCGACGCGCATCCCCATCGGGCGCCTCTCCGGCTACTCGGCCAGGAGCTGCTCGTGGCCGCCGCCCTCGAGCGCAATGCGAATGGCCTCGTCCTCCTCCGGGGAGAGCTCGAGCTCGCCGCGGCCCTCACGGACCTGCTTGGCGTAGAGGCGGGCCTGGTCGCGGTGGTGGATGGATGACAGCACCACGCCCGAGCGCGTCGCGTCAAGCAGGGCGATCGAGGTCGACTGGCGGCCGGACATCTCGCCGTAGGCGTCGTAGCGGACCAGCGACCGGTAGGCGATTGTCCCGTCGAGCCGGCTTTCGGCGAACGACATCCGCTCCTGAAGGCGCTCGGCCACATCCGAGACGAAGTCGTTGAGCGCCCCGAACTGACCCTGCAGTGCGGCCGCGTGGGCGACCAGATCCTGGTTGTGGTCGCCGAGCACGAACCGTTGATCGGCACGCACCCGGCGCAGGCGCACGGCCAGGAAGAGCGTCACGAGCAGGGCGAGCACGGCCACGGCGCCTGCCGCCAGGGCAACGAGGCCCGCGGTGCTGGTCAGGTTGTGCACCCGCCAGAGCATAAGGACCGCGCCGGAGCCCTGACCGCTGGCATGGAGCCACCCGGGCCGTGGGCGCAGACGCCACACACGGCCCGCCGAGCAACGCGGCGTCCCTACGGCAGGAAGTCGACCGTGAACGTCTGGCTGTTGTTAGACGTGTCCGTCTCGCCCGGCACCTTCTCGATCGTGGCGGTCACGGTCTGGGTGCCGGTCGGAGGCGACGAGCTGAGCGGCACGTCGCAGGTCCCGTTCTTGCCGGCGGTCGTCTGGGGCAGAGTGGTCTGGCCGGTGACGCCGGTTCCCGACACGACGACCTTGCAGACGACGTTGGTCTCGGTGTTGGAGCCGCTGTTGGTGAAGCTGAGGGTGAAGGTCGGCGGCGGACTGGCTTTGACGTGGTTGGTCACGCCCGAGACCATCGTGTTGGAACCGACGGCGACCGAGTTCAGGGTGTGCCCGTGGGTGCCCGGAGCCGGCTTGCCACCGCGGGCGACGACGTGGAGCTGGGCGGCGATGTAGGTGGGCGTGAGCCAGAGCACGTTGGGCACGAACTGGCCGCCGGCGATCGTCACGCCAGTGGGGCCGACGGCGATTCCGGCTGAGTGCAGGGCCCCGGCGACGGCCGGCGCCGTGTAATCCTTGTAGAGGACGTCTGATGAGTAGAACCGCGCCATCTCGGCGGCAATCGAATCGACGGCGGTCTGACTTGTCTGGTTGCCCAGAGCCGGCTGGATCTCGCCGGCGACGTTGCGGATTCCGTCCCGGCGCATCTTCAGGGCAAGGACGAAGTTGACGTTGGCCGTCTTGACCGCGTCCGGCGCGCTGTAGTCCCGGGCGGACTGGTACTCCCTCTGAGCCTGGCCCAGCGTGCTGTTGATCTGGGTCTGGATCGCCGGGCCGTTCCCCTGGCCGCTGCTGGGGGCGAGCTGCCCGAAGAGTTGCTTGCCGGTCGCATTGGATTGGGTGATCACCGAGGAGATGTGGTTGGTGTAGTCCTTCAGCGCGCTCTCGTTGGCGCTGACCTGGCAGCTGTGGACACCCAGCGCGATCAGGATGACCACGATGAGCAGGACGACCGCGAGCACTGCGCGACGGGTCTGGACGGATTGGTCGCCCGGGGGCCGGCGGCCGGTCCCGGAGGGGCGGCGCTGGCGAGGGGGATTGCGCGGGCGAACGCGGGTCTCGGTCCGAGGCTCGTCTGCCTCGTCAAAGAACGACAAGAACTCGCTCCTTTAAGGGACTGTGAAGGGCGCAGTATGACCGGCGGCACGGCTGGATGAACTTGTGCGCATTCCCACGTGGATGCGACGTTAAGCCCGGACGGCCGGGGCGCCGGTCCGCAGGGACCGGGCCCGCGGCACCGAAATCCTCGCCATGCGTCCCAGCGAGGCCCGGACGGCCCCCGAGACCGACTCTGCGCCGACCCGGCGGGACCGCTCCGCCGGCCCCGACGCGCCGGCCGAAACCGGCTCGCGCCGCGCTGACACGTCGCCGACCGGCGCGACCCGAGCCGACCCCGCGGCCGCTGCCGGTACCCGCCCTGATCGCAGCGGCGTTACTCGCCGGCTCCGGGGAGGGGGTCGCTCGCGCCGCGAGACGATGCCCCCGCCCGTCGTCCTGGATCGCTACGTGCTGCAGCGCCGTCTGGGCTCGGGGGCCTTCGGGACCGTGTGGCTGGCCCGGGACGAGCGGCTCGAGCGCGACGTCGCGGTCAAGATGCTGCCCCGCGAGCGGATCATGGGTGGGCGGTTTGAGCGCGAGGCACGCGTGGCCGCCCGCCTCTCGCATCCCGGGATCGTCACGTTGTACGAAGCCTCCATGGACGACGAGGGGGCCTACCTGGTTTCCGAGCTCGTCCGCGGCTTGACGCTTGACCGCCTGCTCGACGAGGGGCGGCTCTCCGACCAGGACATCCTCGACATCGGTATCGCGCTGTGCGACGCGCTCGAGCACGCCCACAGCGAGGGCATCGTGCACCGGGATGTCAAGCCGTCGAACATCCTCATCCCCGAGCGCGCCTCGTCGTCGGCTCAGAAGGCCAAGCTGACTGACTTCGGTGTGGCTCGCGTGGTCGGCGGGGACACGCTCACCCGCACCGGGGACATCATCGGCACGCTGGCCTACATGGCGCCTGAGCAGGCCGAGGGCCTCGAGGCCGGTCCCGGCGCGGATCTGTACTCGCTGGCCCTGGTCCTGTACGAGGCGCTGACCGGGATCAACCCCGCTCAGACACCGAACGGGACGATGCGCAACCGGCGCCTGGGCACCTACCTCCCGCCCCTGCGTCGTCAGCGGCGTGATCTTCCCCGAGCGCTGGGTGCCGGGATCGACATGGCTCTGCGCCCCCGAGCCCGCGAGCGCGGGCGGATGGTCGATCTCCGCCGCCACCTGGTTGCCGGGTACGACCTTGTCGGCGACGAACCGGGCGTGGTCGGCGACGCCTGGACGACGCATGTGCGGACGCCCGATCCGGTCGCCGATCCGGCGTCGCCCCGGCGTCGCCGGGCCCGCGCCGCCGACGATGCGCCCCCTGACCCCGCCGACGATGCGTCCCCCGACCCCGCCGACAGCCCCAACCGTCGCTGGGTCAACCGGGCGCTGGCCGCGCTCGGGGCTGCCGCTGCCGCGGCCTGGCTCTCGCGCCACGCGTTCGCCCCGGCGCCCCTGCCGCCGGCCCTGGCGGCGCTCGCGTGCGCTGCTGTCACCCTGATCCTGCCCAGGATCGCCTGGCTGACCCTGATCGTGGCCGCCGCGGCCCTGACCACGGCGCAGGGTCATCCCGGCCTGGCGATGCTGCTCCTGGCCGCCGGGATGGCACCGGTGGTGCTGATTCCCTGGCGCGCAACCGCCTGGCCGCTCCCGGGGGGCGCGGTCGTCCTGGGCCTGGTCGGAGCCGCCGGTGCCTGGCCCGCGTTGGCCGGTTGGGCCTCATCCCTTTGGCGCCGGGCGGCGCTCGGCGCCGTCGGTTGGGTTTGGCTGCTGCTGGCCGCGCCGGTCGCCGCCCATGGCCTGTATCTGGATTGGCTGCCTGCGGCGCCGGTCGCGACATGGGGTGGCTCGCTGCGCGGCACCGTCAACCAGGTCGTCATCCCGCTGGTCAGCGCCGGGGTCCTGGCGCCCGCGGCCGTCTGGGCGGCGGCCGCCGCCGTGCTGCCGTGGCTGGTACGGGGCCGGTGGCTGGCGCTTGACGGGATCCTCGTCGTGATCTGGTCAGCCACGGTCGTGTCGGCCTGCACGGCGGTGATCGCGGCCGTTCACGGCGCCGTACAGATGTCCACCGCGCCGGATGCGGTGCTCGGAGCGGTGGCCGGTGCGCTCATCGCCCTCGCTCGGGTCTGGCTACCCCAGCCGAGCGGGGTTTTTCAGCGCGTCGTGGGCCCCGCCCGGACCCCGATCGCGCGTCCGGGGGCCGGTTCGGGTGCCGGCGGACAATTTCCGTAGCATGGATCCGCCCCCGGGGCCCCTTTTATGAGTGTCCTCAGAAGCATCGAGAGCAAGATCGCCAGCCTCGTCGAGGGCACGTTCAGTCGTGCCTTCAGGTCCGAGGTTCGCCCGGTGGAGATCGCCCGCAAGCTCGCCCGCGAGATGGAGGAGCACAAATCGCTCTCGGTCTCCCGTACCTACGTGCCCAACGAGTACCGGGTGTTCCTCTCCCCGCGAGACCGCGAGCGCTTCGCCGACTATGAGGATGCACTCACCGGCGAGCTGGCTGGATACCTGCTCGAGCACGCTCGGCGGGAAAGCCTCGCGCTCATGTCGCGGCCGGTGGTGGAGTTTGAGACAGATGACCGTCTGGGCCTGGGTGAATTCGGCATCCAGACGCGGGTCGTTACGCCCGAGGCCGACAGTCGTCCGGAGACCGGACCCCCCGAGGGCCAGTCGGGTCGCACCATGGTCTACAGCACGGCCGGGCGGATGGCCGAGCCGCTCGAGGAACGGGCCCGCAACCGGCAGGACACGGCATTGCTGATCAGCGACGGCAAGCGTGTGGTGGTCGGCTCATCCGGCGCGACCATGGGGCGCAGCCGCCAATGTGACCTGATGCTCGATGACCCCAACGTCTCCCGCACGCACGCGGAGGTGCGGCCGCGCGGCGGCTCGTGGGTGCTCACCGACCTCGGGTCCACGAACGGCTCGCGCCTCAACGGCCGCCAGGTGGACGGCTCCGAGGTACTCAAGCCGGGCGATCAGATCGAGCTCGGAACCTCGCGGATCACCTTCGAACTCGAGTAAGAAAGGGCCTGACTCCCCGTGCTCGAGCCCGTCTCCGTCGGCCTCAAATTCGGCTTCCTCGCCGTCCTGTACCTGTTCCTGGTCTGGGTGGCATGGAGCTCGATGCGGGATCTGCGCCGCGGTCGCGGGGGCGTCGTGCAGACCGACCACGAGCCTCCGCCGGACGCCACCGGCATGTACCGCGCGGTGGACGGACTCGGTGGCGCGGAGGAGTTCGAGCCCCGGCTCCTCGTCGAGCACGCTGCTGGACACGAGTCCGGCGTCGCCTACGATCTCCTTCACGGCGCTACGCTCGGGCGCGGAGACGTTGAGATTCATCTCGAGGATCCGTTCGCCTCCTCTCATCACGCGCGCATCTCGCGCGAGGGACACGTCGTGGTGCTCGAGGATCTCGGTTCGACCAACGGGACCTATCTGAACGACACCCCGCTCGACGGCCCGCAGCCGTTGCGTGATGGCGATCGGATCCGGATTGGAGACTCAGAATTCTCCTACCAGCAATGACCGTGTGATGCTGCGCGCAAGCCAAACCACCTGGAAGACCGACACCGGTCGACAGCGCAAGGACAACGAGGACAACGCGTTCGCGCGCGCCCCCCTGTTCGTGGTCGCTGACGGCATGGGTGGGGCCCAGGCGGGCGAGGTCGCCTCCCAGATCGCGGTGGAGGCGTTCCAGGCCGAGCTGTCCGATTCGGGCAGCCCCGAGGAGCGACTGGCCGCGCGTGCCCAGGACGCGAACCGCCGCATCTACGAGATCTCGAGCACCGAGCACGACCGGGCGGGGATGGGGACCACCCTCACCGCCGTGTACGTCGACGACGCGGAGCTGGCCGTGGCCCACGTCGGTGACAGCCGCGCCTACCTGTTCCGCGAGGGCGAGCTGGGGCGCCTGACCCAGGACCACACGCTGGTCGAGGAGCTACTCAAGCGCGGCAAGCTCACCGAGGAGCAGGCCGCCGAGCATCCCCAGCGCTCGATCATCACTCGCGCCCTCGGCGTCGATCCCGAGGTCGACGTCGACACCCGGACCTACGGCGCCCGGGCCGGTGATGTCGTCCTGCTCTGCAGCGACGGGCTCACCTCGATGATCAGCGAGAAGCAGGTGGCGGCAATCCTGGCTCAGGAGCCGGATCTCGATCGCGCGGCCGAACGTCTCATCGCCGAGGCCAACGCGGCCGGCGGCCGGGACAACATCACGGTGGTTCTGTTCCGCCTCGAGGAGGTTGAGGGCAGCGCTGCCGCCGATGGTGAGCAGCCCACGATGGTGGGAATGAGCCGGGTACCGGCCGATGGCGGTGCGGGCCCGGACACGGCCGAGGCGCACCCCGCCGATGCCGGCGCCGCCGCGCGCGCGGGCACGATGACGACCGCTTCGCGGTCGGCGGCGGGCACGCGCGGTCGCGCCCGGCGGGCGCCGCTGTCCACTGCCCCGGGGGACGATCGTGGCCCTCGCCCGATGCGGCGGACTCGGCGTCCCGCGCGCCTGGCCAAACCCGTCGCCGCGCTGGTGACGATTCTCGTCCTGGCCTTCCTCATCGGGGGCGGGGGTTACCTGGCCACGCGACAGCTCTTCTTCCTCGGGACCAACAGCCAGGGGATCGTGACCGTGTATCGCGGCCTGCCCTACGACCTGCCCTTCGGCGTACACCTCTACGAGACGTATTACGTGTCCGGGCTCCCATTGTCGACCGTACCGGCGGCTCGCCGCAACGAGATGGTCAACCATCAGATCCGATCGCAGTCGGATGCGATCAGCCTCGTGCACGCGGCTGAGCTCGGCCAGCTGACGCGATGAGCGCCCGCAACCGAGAGCTGTTCGGCCTGATTCCGGCCTCGCTGCTGGTCACCGCTGGGTTCGCCGGGGTGTTCATCCAGCGCTCGAACCATCTGTCCAACATCTCTCTGACCTACGGCGCGGTCTTCCTCGGCCTGTGCCTGGCTGCGCACATCTTCATCCGTTTCACCCTGCCCTACGCCGACCCGTACATGTTCCCGCTCATCGCTCTGCTGGCCAGCTTCGGGGTTGTGATGGTCTACCGGATCGACTCCACCCTGGCCCGCCAGCAGGCCCAATGGTTCGTGTTCGGGCTCGTGCTGTTCGTGGGTACGATCATCGCCTTTCGCGACTATCGCAAGCTCGAGCGCTACCGGTACACGATCGTCGCTGTTTCGCTGGCCATGCTGCTCCTGCCCCGGCTGCCCGGGATCGGGGCCCAGGTCAACGGCGCCTACCTCGGCGTGCGCATCCCGGGCGTGTTCATCTTCCAGCCGACCGAGTTCGCCAAGATCGGGCTGGTCATCTTCCTGGCCAGTTATCTGCGTGACACGCGTCAGGTGCTCGTCATGGGCGCGCGGCGCATCCTCGGGGTGACCCTGCCGCCGCTCAAGCACTTCGGGCCGGTGCTGGTGATCTGGGGCGTGGCCATGATCATCCTCGTGCTGTTGCACGACATCGGCTCTTCGCTGATGTTCTACGGCGCGCTGCTGTCGATGCTCTACGTAGCTACCGGACGGCTTTCCTTCGTGGTCATCGGGGTGATCGCCTTCGCGCTCGGGGCCTGGTTTCTCGGCACCCACATCCAGCACATCGCCGATCGTGCCGACGCATGGCTGCATCCGTTCAATGCCCACCTCTACAACCAGATCGGCGGCAGCTTCCAGGTCGCCAACGGGATCTTCGCCCAGGCGGCGGGCGGCCTGTTCGGACAGGGCTTTGGCCAGTCGGTGATCACCGTGCCCGGGACCAACCCGGTCGCCTACCTCATTCCCGCTCCCCAGACGGACATGATCTACGCCGTTATCACCGACGAGCTGGGCCTGTTCGGGGCGGCGGCGGTGCTCATCGCCTACCTGCTGTTCGTGGCCCGGGGCTTCAAGGCGGCGGTGCTGGCCCGGGACTCGTTCTCCACGCTGCTGGCCGCCGGGCTGTCAGCGGTGTTCGCGCTTCAGGTCTTCGTGATCGTCGGCGGGGTGACGCGGGTGATCCCGCTGACGGGCGTCACGCTCCCGTTCATCTCCTACGGGGGGTCATCGATCGTGGCCAACTTCGTCCTTTTGGCCCTGCTCCTGCTCGTCTCTGACCGGGCCCGCCGGCCCGAGCGCGCGGGGGCCCGGAGCTGACATGAACACGCAGATCGCACGCCTATTCGGCCTGTTCGTGGTCCTGTTCGCGCTCCTGTTGATCTGGACGTCGCGGTGGACGGTCATCGATGCGGCGAGCCTCGACAACAACGCGCTCAACAAGCTGACCCTGATCCACCAGCTGACCATCAAGCGCGGTCGTATCGTGGCTGACAACGGCAAGACGCTGGCTCGTTCGGTGCCGGCCGGCGGGGGCACCTGGAAGCGGACGTACCCCACAGGGTCGTTGTTCGCCCAGGCCGTTGGCTACTCGAATATCGCGCTGGGCAGTGCGGCGGGGATGGAGCGCTCCTACGGACCCGCCCTGCGGGGTCTGCAGACCGGCCTGAGCTCGGTCTTCGGCCAGCTCAGCCCGCGGCCGGTGGGAGACGACCTGCTCTCCAGCCTGGATCCGAAGGCGCAGCAGGTCGCCCAGGCCGGCTTGGCCGGCCGGGCGGGCGCCGTGGTGGCGCTCAACCCGCAGACCGGCGCGGTCAAGGTCATGGACTCACACCCGAGCTACGACGACAACCACCCGACACCGACTGACCCCGGCCAGTTCAACCGCGCCACCCAGGCCGGGTATCCGCCGGGCTCGACCTTCAAGGTGGTCACGGCGACGGCGGCAATCGACAGCGGCAAGTACACGCCGAACTCGATCGTCAACGGCAAGTCCCCGGTGACCATCTCGGGGGTTCCGCTCAACAACGACAACAACCAGAGCTTCGGGCCGATCGACCTGACCACCGCGCTGACCTACTCGGTCAACACGGTGTGGGCCCAGGTGGCGGAGTCGCTGGGCCGGGGGACGATGACCAAATACATGAAGCGTTTCGGCTTTTACTCCAGGCCACCGCTGGACTACCCGCGCAACGAGCTCAACACCAGCCAGCCCTACGCGCCGAACGGACACGCCTACTCCCCGGGCAGTCCCAAGGAGGACATCGGCCGGATCGCCATCGGGCAGGGCGGCCTGCTCGTCACGCCCCTGCAGATGGCCATGGTCGCCTCCGCCGTGGCCGACGGCGGCAAGCTCATGACCCCGCACCTGGGCAGTCGTGCGGTCGATCCGAGCGGGCGGACCGTGCAGACGATCCAGCCGACGCAGTACCGGCGGGTGATGAAGACCTCGGCCGCGAACGAGATCGCCCAGATGATGAAGAAGGTGGTCGATGAGGGAACCGGCACCCCGGCCCAGCTCGGAGGGGGCATCACCTTCGCCGGCAAAACCGGTACCGCCTCGGTCGGGCTCGTCGGGATGAACCTCACCCAGCCCTGGTTCATCGGCTTCGCTCCGATCCAGAACCCCAAGGTGGCGGTCGCGGTGACGATCGAGCGATCCAACGGGGGCTTCGGCGGCACGGTGGCGGCGCCGATCGCCAAGTCCGTGGTCCAGACACTGCTCTCCGAGGGCCAGTAACCCGCCATGTCGGTGCCGACTCCGAACACGCTCATCGACGGTCGCTACAAGGTGCTCCGGCGGCTCGGTTCGGGCGGCATGGCCGAGGTGTTCCTGGCTGAGGATCAGCAGCTGGGCCGCCAGGTCGCGCTGAAACTGCTCCACGATCGCTTCGCTGCCGACCCGGATTTCGTCGAGCGCTTCCGGCGTGAGGCTCGGGCGGCGGCCGGACTGCAGCACCCCAACGTGGTCAGCGTGTATGACCGCGGCCGTTGGGAGGACACCTACTACATCGCCATGGAGTACCTGCCGGGCCGGTCGCTGAAGGAGCTGATCCACCAGGAGGCGCCGCTCGATCCGGTCCGGGCCATCGACATCACGATCCAGATCCTCAAGGCGGCGCGTTTTGCTCACCGCCGGGGCGTCATCCACCGTGACCTCAAGCCGCATAACGTGATCATCGACGAGTCAGACCAGGCCAAGGTCACCGATTTCGGAATCGCTCGGGCCGGCGCCTCGGACATGACCGAGACGGGCTCGATCATGGGCACCTCGCAGTACCTGTCTCCCGAGCAGGCCCAGGGCCATGCCGTCGAGTCGTCGTCTGATCTGTATTCGATCGGGGTGGTGCTCTATGAGCTCATCACGGGGCGGGTTCCGTTCGACGGGGACGCTGCGGTCACGATCGCCCTCAAGCACGTGTCCGAGGCGCCGCGGCCACCGCATGAGCTCAACCCGAGGGTGCCCCCCGAGCTCGAGCAGGTCGTGCTCTGGGTGCTCAACAAGAATCCGGCCGACCGGCCGGCCAGCGCGGACGAGTTCATCGCCGCGCTGGAGAGTGCGCGGGCCTCGATCCTGTCCGGTGATCCGGCCCAGAACACGGCGGCGATGGCCGCCCTGGCCGCAGGGGCTGGAGGGCTTGCCCTGGGCGGGCTGCCCGAACCTGTCCCCTATCCTCCGCCGAGCACGAACGGCACCGGCGAGCATTACGTCGAGCGCCGGCGCGGCTGGCGGCCGTGGCTGCTCGGACTGCTCGCGATCCTCCTGATCGCCGGCGGAGCGGCCGCCGCCTACCTGCTCACCCGGACGGCCCAGGCCAAGGTCCCCTCGGTCACCGGAGACCAGGTCAACGTGGCCCGCGACATCGTCCAGAACGCCGGCTTTCAGGCCGCCGTGATCCCCGTTCCGTCAAATCGGCAGGCGGGCGTTGTCATCGGCGAGGATCCCTCGGGCGGGTCGATGGCCGACAAGAACTCGACCGTCTCGCTCAGCGTCTCCCAGGGACCGAGTGCGGTCAGCGTGCCGTCGGTGGTCGGCCAGACCGAGTCCTCGGCCCGGGCCACCCTGCGCCGACACCACCTGAAGTCGCGCATTGTCCTGCGTCCCTCGTCGCAGTTTGTGGCGGGAGACGCGATCGGCACCGATCCGCGTTCCGGCCAGGCGGTCGCGCCCGGGACCCAGGTGACGCTGTTCATCTCATCGGGGCCGCCCAAGAAGCTGGTCCCCGACGTGACCGCCGAGACCGCGTCGGCGGCCCGCACCCAGCTCACCAACGCCGGCTTCACGCCCAGGACGACCACTCAGACGTCGACTACGGCCACGCCCGGAAACGTGATCAGCCAGAGTCCGGCCGGGGGCACGACCGCGGCGCCCGGATCGGACGTCACGATCGTGGTCGCCCAGGCGCCCAAGAAGGTCAGCGTTCCCTCGGTCGTCGGCCTGAAGGCGTCCGCTGCGGCCAACAAGCTGAACGCGGCCGGATTCAAGGTCGTGCCCCAGAAGCAGGACGTGACCGATCCGACTCAGAACGGCAAGGTCATCAAGCAGGCGCCGGCCGGCGGTCAGAAGGTCAAGCCGGGCAGCTCGGTGACGATCATCGTCGGGCATCTCGTGTCCAGCAGCTCGACGACCACGACGACGTCGAGTTCCTCCACGACGCCGACCACCTCGAGTTCCTCGACCACCTCGCCGGCTGGAGTCGCCGCACCGTGAGCGGCCAGCGGGTGGCGGTCCTGTCCGGAGGCCGGTCCTCCGAGCATGATGTCTCTCTGGCCTCGGGGGCCTCGGTCGCCGCGGGCCTGCGCGAGGCCGGCTACACGGTCTCGATGATCGAGGTCGGCCGCGACGGCGTCTGGCGGCGAGATGGTGAGACGGTGCTGCTCATGCCCGGCGCCGGGTTTCCCGACCACGATGTCGTCTTCCCCGTTCTCCACGGACCCTTCGGCGAGGACGGGACCGTTCAGGGTCTCCTCGAGTGCCTCGATGTCCCCTATGTGGGCGCCGGGGTGCTCGCCTCAGCGGCCTGCATGCACAAGGTGGTCTTCAAGCAGCTGATGGCCGAGGCCGGGATGCCCCAGGTCGACTACCGACCCGTGCGCGAGGCCGATTATCGCGACGACCCGGCGGCCGTGGCCCGGGACGTGGCCGAGCTCGGGCTCCCGGTCTTCGTCAAGCCGGCCCGCCTGGGCTCCTCCGTGGGCATCGCCCGGGTGGCCGGGGCCGAGCAGCTCGATCAGGCCCTGCGCACTGCCTTTGAGCACGACTCCCTGGCCATCGTCGAGGCCTTTGCCGACGGCCGCGAGATCGAATGCTCGGTGATCGGCAACGACGACGCCTTGGCTTCTGAGCCCGGAGAGATATTGCTCGCGGCGGGCGAGGATGGCTGGTACGACTACGAGGCCAAGTACTCACCGGGTGGGATGCGACTGGTCGCGCCCGCGCGGGTCTCGGATGCGGCCCGGGCGCGAATCCGCGAGCTGGCCGCCGAGGTCTTCCTGCGCAGCGGCTGCGCGGGCCTGGCTCGCGTCGACTTCTTCCTGCTTCCCGACGACACGGTGCTCGTCAACGAGCTCAACACGATTCCCGGCTTCACCCAGACCAGCGTGTTCGGCTCGCTGTTTGAGGCCAGCGGCATCCCCTACAGCGCGTTGCTCGACCGGCTCGTGGGGTTGGCCGTGGCGCGGTTTGACGCCGAGCGCGCGCATAAGTACTAGGCGTAGACGAGCGTGGGTCGTCGGCCGGCACCCGTCTGCCGCACCCCGTCTGCCGGCACCCACAACCGCCGACCCCGGCCTACGTGTACAGCCCGATCTCGTTGATCGCCACCGCCTGGTGTGACCCCAGGCTCGTGATCCACACGAGGTAGTACCGGTAGCGCACGCCCGCCGTGTGCAGGCGGATGTTCTGGCGTAAGCGGACCGCGGCCACCCTGCCGAGACGAACCCAGCCGTTGGGACCGGGATCAAAGATGTTGGGGTTGGGGTGCGTCTTGCGGCCGTAGATGACCACGGTGTAGCCGGGCGTGTTCGTGTCCAGGGCCATCGAGCGCGCCGCCACCCCCGGGTTGGCGGTCACGTACAGCCCGACGCCGGGCTTGCCCAGACCGGCGAAGTAGGTCTCGGTCGTCCAGGCGGTGTTGATGTTGGCGTCGATGGCCAGGCCGGTTTGGCCGGGGTGCTGGTTGCGCGGGCCGCTGGTGGCCAGCGGGTTGTAGTCATGCGCGCAGGTGCCGCATAAGGCAATCTGGCGGTGGGCGGTGGGGGGCGGCGCCTGGGTCAGGTTGCCCGTGCCGTGGTGGGTACGCCCGGCCAGGTACAGGCCCCCGGCGCCCAGCACGACCACAACGACGGCCAGCAGCAGCCCGACCATGGCCGGATGGCGCAGCCGGTAGGGCAGTCGCGACCGGGCTCGGCTGGGCAGCGTGCGCAGCACGCTCGTCGCCTCCCCGGACGCGGCGCCGCCCGCCCGCGCGGTCTCCATCGCCAGGACATCCTCGAGGTCGGCGATCAGCTCGGCATCGTCGGCGTAGCGCTCGTCCTCGTGCTTGGCCGTGGCGGTGTCGACGATCGAGGCCAAAGCGGCCGAGATCTCGGGTCGCTTGAGCTGGACGTCGGGGAGCTCCTCGCGGACGTGCTTCATGGCTACGGCGACCTGGCTCTCACCGGTGAAGGGGACCTCGCCGGTCAGCATCTCGTAGAGGACAACGCCGAGCGAGTAGAGATCGGACTGACCGGTCACCGGCCGGCCCAGGGCCTGCTCGGGCGACACGTAGTCGGTCGTTCCGATCACCCGCCCGTCGGCGGTCAGGCCGTCCTCCTCCATCGTGCGGGCGATCCCAAAGTCGGTGACCTTGGCCGAGCCCTCCTCATCGATGAGCACGTTCTGCGGCTTGACGTCCCGGTGCACGATGTGGCGGGCGTGGGCGGCCCCGAGCGCGCGCGCGATCTCGATGGAGTAAGCCAGGGCCTCGCTCACCGGCAGCCGGCCGAGGCGGCGGATGCGCTCCTTGAGCGTCTCGCCCTCGACGTACTCGAACACGATGTACGGGCGATGGTCGTCCTCGCCGGCGTCGATCACCCCGACGATGTGGGGGTGAGAGAGCTGGGCCACCGCCCGGGCCTCGCGGCGAAAGCGCTCGAGCAGGTCAGAGTCGCCGGCCACCTCGCGGTTCATCAGCTTGACCGCCACCTGGCGCTCGAGGGTCGTGTCCGTCGCCCGGTAGACCGTCGACATGCCACCCGCTCCGATGCGCGCCTCGAGCCGGTAACGCCCGTTGAGACTGGTGCCGACCAGGGTGCTCATCTGCTACGCCTATTTTGCGCCACTCGGGCTTCGCATACCCCGCCCTCCCGCCATTCCCTGGCCTCTGCGTCCGCGGGCGGACCGCTAGACGGCCCGCAGGCCGTCCGAATCCCCCTCGATTCCCAGGCTGGGCAGCGAGACGATGCCCGCTCGGTCACTGACCCGGCCGATGACCGCCGTCCCCGGATGATGCCGTTCGAGCAGCTCGACGGCGCCCGCCGCGCTGTCGGCCGCGACGACGGCGCAGAACCCGCAGCCCATGTTGAAGACCTCCCACATCTCGGGCGCCGGCACCCCACCCAGCTCGGCGATCAGGGAGAACACGGGGGTGACGGGCAAGGGATGGGTGACCTCAAAGCCGATGCCTGAGCCAAGGCGCAGCAGGTTGAGCATCCCGTCGCCGGTGATGTGGGCCAGGCCGTGGATGTCGAGGGATGAACCGAGCAGGGCCAGAACGGCACGCACGTAGATGACGGTCGGCTCGAGCAGGACGTCGGCGACGCTCGCCCCGTCAAGCCCCGATGGCGTGTCGGCCAGCTCCAGGCCGCCCTGGTCAAGCAGGGCACGCCGGGCCAGGGTGAGACCGTTGGAATGCACGCCAGAGGCGGGAACGCCGATCAGCGCGTCGCCGGGGCGACAGGCGCGGCCGTCCAGGATCGCCTCCAGGGACACGGTGCCGAAGGCCGACCCGACGAGGTCAAAGCCGTAGGGCGAGGGGTGACCGCGGATCACCTCGGGGAGCTGGCAGACCTCGCCGCCGGGGATCTCGATACCGGCGGCCTCAGCGCCGAGGCGCAGGCCGACCCCGATCTCGCGCAACAACGCAGGGTCGGCCGACTCCACGGCCAGGTAGTCGAGCAGGGCCAGCGGCTGGGCGCCGACGCAGATCAAGTCGTTGACGTTCATGGCCACACAGTCGATCCCGATCGTGTCGAAGCGCTGGGCCTGCTCAGCCACGATGACCTTGGAGCCGACACTGTCGGTGGCCAGGGCGATGCCGAGTCCCGGGGCCACCTTGATCACGCTGGCGTAGTGACCGGGGAGGGGGACCGACAGGGAGGGCCGGCCGGGCTCGATCGTGCGCAGGACGGACACGAGCGCCGCGACGCCGCGATCGGCCTCGTCGGTGTCCACTCCGGCGGCGGCGTAGGCGTCGGGCATCAGGCCATTGTCTTACATCGCCCGGCCGCGTCGCAGCCGGGCGAGGACGATCCCGGCCAGCGTGATCCGGTAGGCGGCGTAGGGCAGCAGCGAGCGGTCGCGTTCGACCTGGCGGATCAGCCAGGTCGACCCCAGGGTGGAGGCAAATGACGCGGCCGCGCCGAGCCCCAACGGCAGCGCTGTGCCGGGCGGCAGGCCGCGCCGGACCAGCCGGGCCGTCTTGAGCAGCGTGGCGCCGGCGATGACGGGCAGGGCGACGTGCCGGGACAGGCGGTTGGCGTCCGCGCGCGTGAACCGGCGCCATCGCGCGGCGGCCAGCGTTGCCCCGTTGCGAGACACCCCGGGGATCAGAGCGCAGGCCTGGGCGGCGCCCAGGAGCAGGGCATCGACCGCCGTGGCGGTGCGCGAGCTGCGCGTCTGAGGTGCCCGGTCGGCCCAGGCCATGGCCAGACTGCCCACGATGAGGCCGGCGGCGATCGTCGGCGGCGTCCCCAGGTGCTGCTCGATGGGCCGCTCGAGCCCGTAGCCCACCACCGCGGGCGGCAGGAAGCTGAGCAGGATGAGTCCGGCCCGGCGCAGGCTCATGCCGTTCATTGCCTCGCTCACCTCGTCGCGGAGCGTGATCAGCAGAGCCCCGGCGGTGCCGGCATGGAGGGCGACCTCGAAGGATTTGCGCAGCTCGGAGTCGAGTTCGACGTAGCGCCAACCCAGCAGCCACGGAATCACGGCGATGTGACCTGAGGATGAGATCGGCAGTAGCTCGGCTGGTCCGTGCAGCGCTCCGAGCACGAGCGCTTCCTGCAGCGGCAGTCGTTCAGGGTCCGGCATCGACAGCCGCTTCGGGCTCGCCACCGGCCCGATCACGTCGCCGACGAATCACCAGATAGATGATGCCGATCACCACGGCGAGGACGATGAGGTAGTCCACATAGCTGAGGGCATCCTTGACGTTATGCCAGTTGTTGCGGGTGAGCTCGCCGATCCAGCCGAGGGCAAACACCCAAGGGATGCAGCCCACCGCGGTGAAGGCCGAGAAACGCCAGAACGGCATGCGGGCCGCCCCAGCGGGCAGCGAGATGAAGGTTCGCACGAGGGGAAGAACTCTGGCCACGAGCACGGTGATCGCCCCGTAGCGCTCGAACCAGCGGTCGGCTCTGTGCAGCTGGCGCGGCGAGATGTGTAGCGCCCGGCCATGGCGCTCGAGAAGCTCAAGACGGCCGTAATAGCCGACTGCGTAAGCAATCCAGGAGCCAACCAGGTTGCCCAGCACACCGACGACCGTGATCTCCAGCAGGGTGTAATGATGGGTGGCCACGTTGAAGCCCGCAAACAGCATCGTGACCTCGGACGGGATGGGAATGCATGCGCTCTCGAGCAGCATGAGCAAGAAGATCCCACCGAGCCCCATGGAGCCGACCACACTCGTGGCCGCGTCCGCCAAGGAGGCGGTGATCGAAGCGATCTCGAACACCATGGGGACTGAGGCTATCGTCACAGCTCCTCTGAAACTTCTTACACCCGCGGGGCTCGACCTCCGGTGAGGGTATGGATCGATCTCACCAACTCCCCGCACGTTCTCGTTCTCCGGCCGGTGATCGCCGAACTGCAGGCGCGCGGCCATCAGGTGGAGGTCACCGCACGCGACTTCGCCCAGACGCTCGATCTGTGTGAGCGCCTGGGCATCGCCCACACCGCGATCGGCCATCACCGAGGCGCCGGGCTGATCGACAAGGCCCGCGGTCTGCTCGCCCGCTCAGGCGCGCTGGCCCGGTGGGCGCGATCCCGCCGTTTTGATCGCGCCATCGGTCACGGCTCCAACGACATCAACGTGGCCGCCCGGCTGTTGCGCATTCCGGCCGCCACGACGTTTGACTACGAATGGGCCAAGGTTCAGCACACCGTCAACTGCCGCCTGGCCCGCGCGGTCGTGGTCCCGGAGGCGATCCCGCCCGAACGGATCTACGCCTACGGCGCGCGGGGGAAGCTGCATCGGTATCCGGGCCTCAAGGAGGAGTACTACCTGGCCGATTTCGAGCCCGACCCGGCGGTGTTGACCCAACTGGGGCTTGATCCGGCGGCGCCGATCGCGATCGTGCGCACTCCCCCTGCGGTGTCGCTGTATCACCGCTTTGAGAACGACCTGTTCGGGGCGGTGCTGGCCCGCCTACGCGGACAGCAGGTGGTCGTGCTGCCGCGCACGGGCGAACAGCGGGCAGAACTGGTCGCGGCGGGCGGCTTCATCGTGCCCGAGCGGGCCATCGACGCCCAGTCACTGATCGCCTATGCCGACCTCGTCGTCTCGGCGGGCGGAACGATGAACCGTGAGGCCGTCGCCCTGGGGACACCCGTGTTCACGGTCTTCGAGGGCCGGTTGGGGGCCGTTGACGAGGATCTGATCGCTACCGGGCGCCTGCGGCGCCTGACTCGCATCGAGGAGGTCGACCTCGTCAAGCGGGCAGCGGGGGACGACCGGCTGGCCGATCGGGTACGGCGTGACCCCGCTGTATTCACGGATCTGCTGCTGGCCTGAGCAGCAGACGCGCACGGTGTGTGCGCTCGGTTAGCGCCGGATTAGCCCGACCTGGTTGCGTGAGAGTGCTCTCGCCGGGGGGAAGGGCCGGCCAGCCGGGCTGGTACCGTCCGGGCGGCCTGTGGAGAGGCCCGCAGGCCGCGCAGACCCCGCCGACCGCATGTCCGACACCGCACTGCAAACAGCCCAGACTCCCTCGGCCGGGCAGGGCCCGATCACGCCCGCCGGCTCACCGCGCGCATCGCGATTCCCGCTGGGCCACGTCACCGGCTGGCTGATCGCGCTGGGCATCATCGTGCTGGCCGGGATCGTCATCCTGGTCACGGGGACGCGCCCCGGCTATGACCCCTACGGCTGGCTGGACTGGGGCTACCAGACATGGCACGGCTCCCTGGACCTGGGGGGCGCGCCGTCCTGGAAGCCCTTCACCTACCTGTTTGACGTGCCCTTCGCCCTGTTCGGCCACTACGCCCTGTGGCTATGGATGCTCACCTCGGTCTCCATGTCCCTGGCCGGGGCCCTGTTCGGTGGACGCATCGCCTACCGGCTGACCGCCCGGGAGGCCGGCGAGGACGGACCGCGGTGGGTGCCGATCGTCGCCGCCGTGTTTGCGGGCGCCTTCGTCCTCGGCATCCAGGAGTACTTCCACTACCTGCTCAGCGTGCAGTCAGACCCCATGCTGGTCACGGTGTGCCTGGCCGCGATCGACTGCTTTTTGTGCGGTCGACTGCGCTGGGCCTGGTGGCTCGGGGCGCTGGCCTCTTTGGGCCGACCCGAGGTGTGGCCGTTCGTGGGCCTGTACGGGATGTGGCTCTGGTTCAAGGTCCCCTCCACGCGCTGGATGCTGGCCGTCGGGGTGCTCGGCAACGCCTTTCTGTGGTTCGGGGTCCCGACGATCACCAACGGCCGCCCGGATATCGCCGGCCAGCTGGCCCTGAAATCACCGCGCGAGCTTCACAGCAACAAGATCATCGGCACCTGGAACCGCTTTACGGCACTGCAGTACTGGCCGGCCGAGATCACCGCGATCGTGGCTGTCGTGCTGGCTGCGCTGCGGCGCAACTGGACCGTGCTCGCGCTGGCCGGCATGACCCTGGGCTGGGTCGTGATCGAGATCGCCTTTGCCCTGCACGGCTTCCCGGGTGTGCCGCGTTATCTGTTCGAGCCCGCCGGCCTGACCGGGGTGCTGGCCGGCGTGGGCGTCGGCTGGCTGGCGCTCGACGTATCGCGCTTTCACGCCGCGATCCCGCGGTGGGCGGGGATCCCGCTCGTCGTGGCCCTGTTCGCGGTCATGGTCCCCCAGGCGATTTCGCAGATCCGGCTCGAGCACAAGGACATCTACCACGAGCGTCTGCGTACCAAGGAGATCAACAAGCTGGCGGCGACGATCAACGCCCTGGGCGGCTACCAGCACGTGCTCGGCTGCGGTCATCCCGTGGTCAACGTCGAGTACGTGAGCATCATGGCCTGGTACACCCACCGCAACACGGGCGTGATCGGCTACCGGCCGAAGATCGAGCTCAACTTCCGCAAGTACCCGATCGTGCTGTTCACCGCCTTTCCCAATGGCTGGGGCGTGCAGCCCTACCGCACCCCCGCGGCGTTGAAGAGCACCTGCGCCAACATGAAGGCGCTGTACGTCCCCACCGCCCGCCATCCCGGCGGCGTGCTCGTCCCCAAATAACTTGCCGTCCAGCGGTCCACCCGGGCCGCGCGGAGTTTTAGCGTCGGATTAGCGGCCCGCGACCGCCCGGCAAAACGCCTGTTCGGTGGCGGAAATGGCCCCGTCGGCGACTAGAATGCCGCGCGCATGCGCCGGCGGATCAGATCCGCGGCCTTCCCCGTCCACCGCCACGCCATCCCACAGCTGGTGCTCGACGGGGTCCTGGTCGCGTTGGCATACCTACTCGCGTTCTTGCTGCGCTTTCCGGATGGCTTCACCCGGGCCAACCACCGCTACGAGCTTCTGTTCGACGGCACGATCGTCTGGGTTGTCGCGGTCACGCTCGTCTCGCTGACCGCGTTCGGGCAGTACCAGCGGCTGTGGCGCTACGTCGGCCAGCGTGACTATGAGGCGGTCCTCAAGGGGGTCCTGGTGGCCACGATCATCGTGGCCGGCGGGATCGCGCTGCTGCACCCCGTCGAGGCGGCGACCACGCACACGTTGCTCATAGCCGGCCATCACCACCATCCAGCGCACCTCGCGACGGTCGACGGACCCTCCTCCGCCGTGACGCTGCCGGCCAGCATCATCACGCTCTACTTCCTTCTCACGCTGGCCCTGATGATCGGCGCCCGCTTTGCCGTGCAGCTGTTCTTCGAGGGCCGGATCCGCACCTTCCGGGTCGGCAAGGGCGCGCGCGAGGTGCTCATCGTCGGCGGTGGCGACGGCGGCCGGCTCGTCGTTCGCGAGCTGATGCGCAACCCCCAGCTCCGGCTGCGTCCGATCGGCTTTCTCGACGACGACCCGCGCAAGCTCGGCATCAAGGACGAGCACGGGCTCAAGGTGCTCGGCAACACCACCCACGACCTGGACCGCGTACTCGACGAGGTCGAGCCCGACGAGGTCGTGATCGCGATCCCGTCGGCGCCCGGCACCCTACGCGGGCGCGTGGTCATCGCCTGTCGCGACCGCGGGATCCCGGTGCGGACGACGCCGACGGTGTTCGAGCTGTTGCGCGACGGGTCCGGACAGGTCAAGGTCACGCGCCAGCTGCGCCAGGTTCAGGTGGAGGACATGCTCGGGCGCGAGCCGGTCCGCGAGGAGCTCGAGCGGGTGGGTGCCTACCTGGCCGGTCAGGTGGTGATGGTCACCGGCGCCGGCGGCTCGATCGGCTCCGAGCTCTGCCGTCAGATCGCCCGGGTCGGACCGGGTCGCCTGATCCTGGTCGACCACGCCGAGGACAACCTGTTCGAGATCACGCGCGAGCTCGAGGAGGACCGCCACATCCGCACCGCGTTGCCGGTGCTGGCCGACTGCAAGGAGGAGGAGCGGATGCGCGAGGTGCTGGCCGAGCACCGCCCCACGGTCATCTTCCACGCCGCCGCCTACAAGCACGTGGCGATGATGGAACACAACCCGGTCGAGGCCGTGCGCAACAACGCGCTGGCCACCCGTCTGGTCGCACGCATTGCCGGAGAGCTCGGCGTCACATGCTTCGTGCTCGTCTCGACCGACAAAGCGGTCATGCCGGCCACGGTCATGGGCGCGTCCAAGGCGCTGGCCGAATGGGCGGTAGAAGCCGCGGCCGTCAAGCACCCAGGGACGCGCTATGCCACCGTCCGCTTCGGCAACGTGCTCGCCTCCTCGGGCTCGGTGGTACCGATCTTCCGCCGCCAGATCGCCGCCGGGGGCCCGGTCACCGTCACCGATCCTCGCATGACCCGCTACTTCATGACGATCCCCGAGGCCGTGCAGCTGGTCATCCGGGCGGGCTCGCTGGGCGACGCCAGCGGAGAGGTCTACGTGCTAGAGATGGGCGAGCCGATCCGCATCCTCGACCTGGCCGAGCAGATGATCCGGCTTTCCGGGCTGGAGCCCGAGCGCGACATCGCCATCGAGATCGTCGGTGCCCGGCCGGGCGAGAAGTTCCACGAGGAGCTCTTCAACCCCTCCGAGCACCCGCAGCCGACTCCTGCCCAGCGGATCATTCGCGCCGAGCACGACGCGCTGGACCCGACCTGGGTCGAGCGCACCTTTGCCGAGATCAATCTGCTCGTCCTTGAAGGCGACGCGGCGGCGCTGGCGAAACACGTCTCGGACCTCTCCCACGCCCGGGTCACCCTTGACTGGGGCGACGGCGCCCCCGTGGGCCCGGCGTGACGACACCCCGATCCGTGGTGACAAACACCTAGACTGCTCGCCAAGCTATGGGAGCCCCTCCATACGCCCTGTCCATCAGCCACTTCGTCTCCTCGGTGGGGGCTGATGCCGGATTCGCCGCCATCATTGGCCTGGCCATCCTCATCCTGCTCTATTTCGCGCAGGCCCGGGAAACGGCCACCCTGCGCGACCGCTTTGCCGAGTCAGCCGAGCAGGTCCGCCAGCTTGAACTACGCGTAGCCCACCTCTCCCGCCCCGTTCAGGCGCCCGCCGCGCCCCAGCCCAATGTTGCGCCGCGGCCTGCTGCTGCTGCTGCTGCTGCCGCCCCCCTCCCATCCCGGACGGTCCGCGCGTTGCCGATCTCCGAGGTCCCGATGGCTCCCGCCGGCGTCGGGGCTCCTGCCCTGAGCGCGGCCACGCGCCTCATCCCGAGCAGTGACGGCGGTGCAATCGCCATCCGGCCGGGCGCCGCGCGAGTCGGGGTCGGCGTTGGCGCGGCTGCGGGCAGCGGGGTGGCTGTGGCCGAGGCCGACGATCGCGGCGACGCTCCCCAGAACTCGGCCGGCGGTGCCGTCATCGCCCCGCCGGGACCCGCCCCGGCGACCGCCGCCGGCGCCGCGGCCGGTACCGGCCCGGCCCCGGGGAGGGGTGGCCCGCCGAGCCCGACCAATGGTGGTGGCCGCACGCCCGCTCCGGCCGCCGCGCCCGGGGCGAATGCGCCGTCTGGCCACGCCAACGGTGGCTCGGGCACCGCGGCGCCTGCTCGTCAGGGCCAGGACCCCAACCGCGCCAAGCGGATCGTCGGCCCGTCTCCCGGCGGGCAGTCCGGACCACCCCGGCGCCCACTACCGCCTCCGCCGGCGACCAGGCGGTCTCGCTTTCCCCGCGCTCTGATCGTTGTTTTCGGTTTGATCGTGCTCGGTGCGATCGTCGCCGTGCTCCTCGTCCTGACCGCCTCGAGCGGCACCACGAACAACACCAAGTCGGGAACCTCCGGCGCCGCGTCCAACGCGCCGAGCTCAAGCCACCATCGCCGAACCCGCGTGGCCGCGCTCAGGCCCGCCCAGGTCACGGTGGCGGTCCTCAACGGGACGTCGACCAGCAATCTGGCCCATGACGTCTCCCTGAAGCTGACCAACGCGGGCTACAAGCCAGGGGCGATCGCCACCGCCACGGATCAGACTCAGACGGCGACGACGGTCGGTTACGTGCCCGGCCAGCGCCGCGCCGCGCTGATCGTGGCCCGCTCTCTGAATCTCGGCTCCACGGCGATCCAGCCAGTCACGCAGTCAAACCGGGCTGTGGCCTGCCCGCAGGCATCGTGCACGGCCCAGGTTGTGGTGACGGTCGGCGCGGACCTCGCCTCGGTGGCGACGACCTCACCGACGCCATCCTCGGCGTCGTCGGGCACGACGACCTAAAACATGGTCGCTCCCTCGTTTCGCACCCGTGAGGGGCGCGCGCGGCGCGTCGCCCGAGCCGCTGGTGCGCACCCCTGCTGAGGCGGCACCTCGGCCGCGACCATCTAGCATCGCCACAATGTCGATCACTGAACTGTTGAAACTGCCCGAACGGGCCGACAAGCCCCGTGACCAGGGCATCACCCACGTCCTCGATCGCGGCTTGTCGGTGTCCGATGTCGACGGCCTGGTCGAGGTGGCCGGGGCCTACATCGATCTCGTCAAGCTCGGCTGGGGCACCGCCGTGGCCACCGGCAACCTGGACGCCAAGCTGGCCCGCTACCGCGAGCACGGGATCCCGGTCATGCTGGGTGGCACCCTCACCGAGCTGGCCATCGCCCAGGACCGGCTCGACGCCTTGGTCACGTGGCTGCACGAGCTTGGCATCGAGCACATCGAGGTGTCCGACGGGACGATCACCCTCGAGCACGAACGCAAGCTCGAGTTGATCAGACGCCTGTCGGATGAGTTCACCGTGCTGTCCGAGGTGGGATCCAAGGACGACACGAGGATCATGGCTCCGTTCCGCTGGGTCGAGCAAATCGAGACCGAGCTCGAGGCCGGCGCCTGGAAGGTGATCGCCGAGGCTCGCGAGAGCGGCAGTGTCGGCATCTTCCGCCACGACGGGGAGGTGCGGATGGGCCTGATCGACGAGATCGTCCACGCCATCGCGCCCGAGAAGATCCTCTTTGAGGCGCCCCGCAAGGACCAGCAGGTGTGGTTCATCCGCCGGCTCGGCGCCGACGTGAATCTGGGCAACATCCTGCCCGAGGAGGTCCTCTCGCTCGAGACCATGCGAGTTGGCCTGCGCTCGGATACGGCGGCCATCGACGTCGATGACTGACGGCCCGTCTCGGCGGTCGCCGGCCGCCGGATGAGGCTCCCGGGCGGGACTGTCGTCCTCCTCGGGCCAGCGGCATGACCGCGCTGCCCGATCTGCACGGCATCCGGCTCGCCCGTCACGGCGAGACCGACGACAACGTGCCGCCCACGCGGTTTCAGGGCTTCACCGACACGCCCCTGAACGACACCGGCCGCCGACAGGCCCATGAGCTGGCCGAACGCGTGGCCGGCGACGGGATCCAATCTCTGTGGTCCTCGGATCTCAGCCGGGCCCGGGTGACCGCGGAGATCGTCGGCGCCAAGCTCGGCCTGGAGCCACAGCTCGACGCTCGGCTGCGCGAGGGGGCGCGGGGGCGCTGGGAGGGCCATCTGATGCAGGACATCGAGCGTGCCGAGCCGGAGCTCTACGCGGCCTGGCGTCGTGGCGGCGCCGATTTCCGCTTCCCCGGAGGCGAGTCACTGCTCGACCAGCAGCGGCGGGTGGCCGAGGCACTGATCGAGATCCACGCGGCCGCGCGGCATCCGACCCTCGTGGTCTGCCACGGCGGGTCGATCCGGGTGATGCTGTGTGAGGCCGACCCGCGCGGCCTCGACGCCTTCCACGACTTCGAGATTCCCAACGTGGCGGTGATCCCCCTGTGACGCGGCTGCCGGTCGCGGCCTTCGTCGCGCTGGCCGTCGCCACCGTGGCGGCGTTCTTCGTCACGCAGCACCTCAAGGTGACCACGCCGATCCTGGCCGGCGCCCCCAAGCCCCATCCGGCCGCGATCAACCCCGTCGACGGTCAGGTCTGCCAGGGTGTCAGTCACCGGCGGATGTTCGTCTCCTTCTATCTGCAAAACCGTTCCGACGACGTCGACGTGGACATCGTCGACGCCGGCGGGGCCGTGGTGGTCGACACGCTCGCCTCGGGTGTGCACATGCAGGGCGGCAACCACCCGGTGCGGCGCGGCTTCACCTGGGACGGGCACACATCGAGTGGGGCCGTGGCCCCCGACGGGACCTACTACATCCGCGTGGCGCTGATCCATCAGAACCGCTTAGTGCTCATCTCCAACAGCACCGGTCCCGAGCCGATCACGGTGCAAACCGTGCCGCCCCGGCCCCGGGTGACCCGGGTCAGCCCGTCGTTGATTCCCCAGGGGACGCGGGCGGCCGTGAGCATCGCCCAGAGCGGGACGACCGGACAGGCTCCGCGCGTGCTCGTGTACCGGACCGATCTGCCCGGCGGGGCTCGCCTCGTCAAGACGTTTGCCGGACGCCACGGCTCACAGAGCGCTTGGGACGGGACGATCGGCGGTCACCCCGCACCCCAGGGCACGTACCTGATCGGGCTCAAGGTCACCGACCGGGCCTGCAATACCGGGCGGTTCCCTCCCGAGCTCCCGCCCGCGGCGGGGACGACCGCCGGCGCCGGCGTGACCGTCCGCTACCTGGCCGCCCAGCCACCGCTCGTCCCGACACCTGCCGGCGGCACGGCCACCGTGTACGTCGACGCCCGCCAGCATCTCTATCACTGGGCCGTGCGCCAGCCGTTTCACAAGCGCGTGCTGGCCGCGGGGTCCACCCGTGCGGTCAATCTGCGGGTTCCCATCCCCCGTTCAGGGGCCGGGCTGTACGAGCTCGCCCTCCGCTACGGCTCGCACAGGACGCTGGTGCCAGTGCTGGCCGGGCCGGCCGCCGGCCGCGGGGGCAAGGTGCTCGTGGTTCTTCCCACCCTGACCTGGCAGGGCGTCAACCCGGTGGACGACGATCACGACGGCCTGCCCAACACCCTCACCGCCGGCTACCCGATCGCCCTGGACCGGCCGCTCGTCAACGGGCTGCCGGCCGGCTGGCACGACGCGGCCACGTTGCTGACCTTCCTGCGCCACCACCACTTGAGCTATGGCCTGACCACCGACCTGGCGCTCGCTTCGCACACCGGCCCCGCCCTTGCCGACTACCGTGGGGTCATCCTGGCCGGGGACGAGACCTGGATCTCCAACGGTCTGGCTGCCGCGCTGCGCGGATACGTGACCGCCGGCGGCCACCTGCTGTCGCTGGGGATCGACAGCCTGCGCCGCCGCGTCACCCTGACCAGCACGCGCGCCTTCAGCCCGACGCCGGTTAGTGCGATCGATGCGCTCGGCGCTCACGTCGGCGCGGTCACCCCAACGCGGGGCGCCCTCATCCTGGCCGGCCGCGATCAGCTGCATCTGTTCTCCGGCAGCTCCGGCACCCTTCGTTACCCCGCCTACCAGCCCTTCCCCGGGCTGAGCGGCGGTCTCCAGCTCGCGTCCGAGGCCGGAGTGAGCCCGACCAGTCCGGCGGTGATCGGCTACCGCCTGGGGCGCGGAATGGTGGTCGACGTGGGCATACCGAACTTTGCCCTCAGCCTGGGCCACAACTTCGACGGCCAGCAGCTGATGAGTGGGATCTACGCGGTGCTGGCCCACTGACGCCCGACCGGGCGGGTTGGATCGATCCGGTTCAGCCGGCGTGCGGTATCTAAGCGTCGAAACCCGACGCTTAGATACCGCCCCCCCACAGGACGACGAGCAGCGGCTCTCCCGTCCGCCGGAGCCGGAGGCCAGGCGCGGCACGTCAGCTGGCCGGCGCGGCCGCCGACCCGTCGGTTGACGGGCCAGCGAACCGCCGCTTGCGGCCAGACCTGGCTACATACGTTGCGCGCAGACGGAGGTGGCGTTGCTCCACTCCTCCTGCAGGTAGTAGTTGCCGGTGCTGATCTGTTCGTTGTACTGAGCCCCCGGCGCACCACCGAGCGGCGAGCCGAAGGTGAAGTTGCACTTGTCTCCGATCTCCTGCCCGCTGGAGTCATACCAGGCGGTTCCGAGCGGATCCGTCACCGCCTCGATGTTCTCGTGGCTGGTCACGTTGAGCTCTGAGTCCGCCGCCGTATTGCCGTTGGGCGACTGGCCGCTCTCGCAGCCCGAAACCCCGTCATAGGGCATGTTGGCGTACAGGATCGTCGAGTTACCGCTGCCCATCGAGCTGTGGTACGCGCAGTACACGGTGCCCGAGCACTCAACCGAGGTGATGTCGGTGCAGGTCGTCACGTTCGGGGGGAAGTACACGTAGTACATCGTGTTCATTCCCTTCGGCCAGCCGTGGGCGGCCACGACCTTGGAGATCTCGGTCTGCAGCTGGGCATCGCTGATGCACGGCCCGCCGCTCGTGGACACGCAGCCGCTGGCCGGGTACGGACTGGTATCGGTCGTCGCGCCGCCGTTGGAAGCGCTGTAGGCGATCTTTCCGGCGCCGTCGTAGTACTGCGTTTCCACCGAGTAGTTGTTCGTGGTGGCTCCGCTGGCCGCACCGACATTGGTCAAGTAGCTGTTGACGATGCCCTTGTAGCCCGAGCTGGTGCTGTAGCCGCTCGGCTCCCAGTAGATGGCGTAGTTGGCATCCGCGTGCATCACCGGGCCGCCGTTGTACTGCAGGTTGCTCGATGTGCCCAGCAGGCCGAGGCCAGCCTGGCCGCGATTGCGCAAGCGCGTCTGAAGGGCTCGCCCGGCCTCCGTCTTGGCCGTCACGATGCCGCGAATGTGGCCGGGCGTCGCCTTGGTGTGTGCCCCGGCGGGAGCGGGAACGAGCAGCGCGACAATCACCAGGGCCGCACCGATCCAGCTCCCCGCGCAGGCGAGTCGTCTGATCTCCATTGATCCTCCCGTTTCGGGTCTGAGGTCGGGTGCCGATGTGCCGACACGCACCCGAGCTTTCTTAGGGCCTTCCCAGATGGGACGGGTTCTATTCCTTTCGGCCGATCGCTGTAAGGGGCCCCACAGTGGGGTAACGGGAGGGGTCGTCCGGTGTAGCTTGCGGCAGGTCAGCCGGTGTAGCCGACGGTGAACCGCCGGCGCGAGAACTGCGGCTGCTCGAGCTCGTCGACCAGGGCGGCGGCGAGGTCGCCGGAGGTGATGGCGGTGTGGCCGTGGGCGTCAGTGACCGGGCGATCATCTCCCCGGACCGCGTATCCGCCCCGTTTTTCGCCCGGGGCCAGATTCTCGGGTGGGGGGCTGAGGTAGGTCCAATCAAGCTCGGCGGGAGCGTTACGGAGCAGTTCGAGAGCCTCGGCGCCGGCCAGCGCCTCGGTCCGGTGCTCCTGGGGAAAGTCGGGGGCGTCGATGAAGCGATGGCCGCTCACGGCGAGGAGGCTGCCGCCGCCCCCGACCACGGCCAGGCGGGGCACACCGGCTTCGGGCACGGCGGCGATGAGCGCTTGAACCACCCTGGGGATGACGCTGCGGTCCGGTCCGCTGCGGTCGGTCACCGCTGAGACGACAACGTCATGGTCAGCGATCACCGGGGCCAGGCCATCGCCGTCGGTGGCGTCAAAGGCCCGCAGGTCCGCGCCCTCGAGGTCGGTCAGACCGTCAGCGCGACGGGCGATGGCGGTGACCGCGTGACCGCGGGCCATGGCCTCGCGGGCGATCGCACCGCCCAGCCAACCCGAGGCGCCGATGACGGCGATGCGCATGCCTCCCATTGTGGCACCGGCGCGATCCGTACCGTTACCGGCGCATGACCGCTTACCTCAAGCGCCTGGTCTCCTCGTTGGCGGCCTACCAGCTGGCCGATGTGGTCTCGAAGCTACTTGCCGTCCTGCTGTTGCCGGTGTACACCCGCTACATCGCCCCGGCCGGCTACGGCGTCGTCGAGCTGCTGGCCACCAGCGTCATCTTCGTCAGCATCGTCGTGCGCTTCGGGATCATCGAAGCCTTCCTGCGCTTCTACTTCGCCGACGAGGACGCGGACCGCCGGGCCGCGCTCGTGCGCCGGGCGGCCGGGTTCCTGCTCGTGGCCACGACCGTGACCGCCGCGATCCTGGCCGCCGTGGCCGGGCCGCTCAGCACTCTTCTCCTTGGCCACCGCGACACGGTGACGTTCCTGATCGCGGTGCTCGGCCTGTGGTCGTTCACCAATCTCGAGCTGGCCTACGGCCTGCTGCGCGTCGACGAGCGCCTGCGCACCTACGCGATCGCCTCCTTGACCAATGTGTTGCTCACCGTCGGCGGCTCGGTGGTGCTGGTCGTCGGCCTCGGCGATGGGGCCCGCGGGTTACTGCTGGCCAACTACGGCGCGTCGACCGTCGTCCTGCTCGGCCTATGGTGGACGCTGCGCCATCGGTTGGGGGTCAGGCGGGGACGGGCGGAGCGGATGGGTGCGCTGCTCCGCTTCGGGTTGCCGACCGTGCCGGCTGAGGCCTCCGTCTACGCGCTCAGTCTCGTCGATCGTTTCTACGTCTACCACAACCGCGGCCCGGCGCTGGCCGGCCTGTACTCGATCGCCATCAAGCTGGCCGGCGCCGTGGCCTTCATCGTGCGCGCCTTCCAGTACGCGTGGCCGCCGCTGGCCTACTCGGTCACCGACGACGCCCAGGCGGCGCGGCTCTACGGGCTTGTCACGACCTACTACCTCCTCATCAGCGGCTGGGTGGTGGCCGGCTTGGCCCTGCTCGGCCGCTGGGTCCTGCGGCTGCTCGTGGCCCCCCAGTATCTGGGCGCCTACCGGGCGCTGCCCTGGGTCGCGCTGGGCTGGGCGCTGTACGGGCTGTGGGTCGTGTTCCTGGTCATCGCCGGGCGGGCCAAGGTGACGACGCGCAACTTCCCCGCCTCGCTGGCCGGCCTGGCCACCAACGTGATCCTCATCCTCGTGCTCGTCCCTTCGCTGGGGATTGCCGGGGCGGGCATCGCATTGTGCGGGGCCTACCTGGTCATGCTCGGCGCGATGTACTTCCTCACCCGAGCGGCCTTCACCGTGCAGTTCGAGTGGGGACGCCTCGTGCGTCTGGTCCTGGTCATGGGTGGCCTCGCCGCCGCCGGGGATCTCCTGCTGCCCGTCCACGGGGCCACCGGGTTTGTCACCCGCGCCCTCCTGTTCCTTCTGATCCCGCTTGCTCTGCTGGCCACCGGATTTGCCCACCGCGCCGAGCTGGCCCAGGCCCGTACCCTGCTGCAGCGAGCCCGGCGCGCCTACCCGCCTCCGGCCGGCAACGAGTCATGAACCGCCCGGGGGTCAGCGTGGTCATGCCCTTTGCCGGCTCGCCCGCGGCCGGCGCCGAGGCGCTGGCCACGCTGACCGCGCTCCGTATCGGCCCCGACGACGAGCTCATTCTCGCCGACAACTCCGGCCTTGGCCTGGACGCGGAGCGTGTGCGGGTGATCAGCGCCACGGGCGAGCGCTCACCGTCTCACGCTCGCAACATCGGGGCCGAGCACGCCGACCGCGAGTGGATCCTGTTTCTCGACGCGGATTGCCGGCCGGTGCCCGACATCGTCGAGCGCTACTTCGCCCAGCCGATCTCCGACCGGGTCGGGGCCTTGGCCGGCCAGGTCGCGCCCGCGCCCGAGGCGAGCGGATACGCGGCCCGCTATGGCGCCGCACGGAACTTCCTGGGCCAGGACGCGCATCTGGCCCACCCCTTCCTGCCCCGGGCGGTGGCGGCCAATCTGCTCGTGCGCCGCGAGGCTTTCGAGGCGGTCGGTGGCTTCTATGAGGGAGTCCGCGCCGCTGAGGACACCGATTTCAGCTGGCGGCTGCAGCGTGCCGGGTGGGAGCTCGCTCCGCGGCCCGAGGCCCGGGTCGAGCATCGCTACCGGACCAGCCTGGCCGCGCTGCGGCGCCAGTGGCGAGGGTACGCGGCCGGACGGGCCTGGCTGGCCCGCCGTTACGAGGACTTCTCGCCCGAGCCGGCCCTGCACCGGGCGGGAGCGCGGACGCTGCGCCGCCTGGGTGGCGAGCGAGCCGCCCCGGCGCCGGGGCCGTGGCGAGGGAGCCGTGCGCCGTCCGGACCAGCACCGGGGCGGATTGAGCGCGGGGGGTTTGCCGCCCTGGACGCCGTGCTCGGGGTCGAGGAGCTGGCTGGGCTCCTGCTCTCCAATCGGCCCGGCCGCGGCGCGCGGGCGCCGGCCCGGGTCGTGCTGGTGGCCGAGCGGTTCCCCCGCCCGGGAGATCCGCTCAGCGACTTCGCCCGCACGCTGACCGGCGCACGCGTCGAGGCGAGCGCTCGGCCGGAGTCCTTTGACCAGGCTGCCGCCCGCACCCTGACGGTCGACTACCGCGAGGACGACGGCGCGGCCGCGCGGGCTGTTGCCCTGGCCCGGTTGCTCATCCGCCACCCGCTGCGTGCCGCTGCCGACCACCTGCGCCGCCTCCCGGGCGATCCCGGGCTGGCCGCGCTCGCCCCGGCCGCGCTGCGCCTGCGGGCCGAGCCATCGGCTCGCGTGCATGCGCTGGGTGGCGCTGAGGCCCAGTCGGCCGCCCAGCGCCTGGCTGCGCTGTCCGGTCGCCCGCTCCAGAACGGCACGCCCTGATGCGCGTGGCCATGGTCGATCCATCGGCGTTTACGCTGCCCTACGACCACGCGCTGTCGATGGCCCTGGCCCGAGCTGGCGCCGATGTGGAGCTTGTCACCAGCCGCTTTGCCTACGGCGAGGCGCCCGCGCCCTCGGGCTATGTCCTGCGCCAGCACTTCTACCGCCACGCCTGGGGCCGCGCCGGCTCACGGCTGCGCCGGGCCACCAAGCTGGCCGAGCACACGCCCGACATGCTGCGGCTGCGGGCCGCGGCGGCGCGCGACGTTGACGTCGTGCACTTTCAGTGGCTGGCCGTGCCCTGGCTCGACGCCGCGCTGCTCCCGCACCGGCCCGTCGTCCTGACCGCGCACGACCTGCTTCCCCGCGAGCCGCGGCCCGGTCAGGCCGCTGCCCAGCGGCGCGCCTTTGACCGCGCGGCGGCGCTGGTCGTGCACAGCGCGTACGGGCGCCGCCAGCTGGTCGACCAGCTCGGCGTGCCCGCGGCCAAGGTGCACGTCATCCACCACGGAGCCTTCACTCACCTCGCGCAGCTGCCGTCGGCTCCGCTGCCGGGCGAACTGGCCGCGGTGGAGAAGCCGGTGGTGCTGTTCTTTGGCCTGTTGCGTCCCTACAAGGGGATCGAGACGCTCCTCTCCGCCTGGCGGGAGGTGAGCGACGCCGAGCTCTGGATCGTCGGCCGCCCGCGGATGGATTTGGCCCCGCTGCGGGCGGTCGCCGGGCCCGCAGTGCGCTTCGTTCCCCGGTTTGTGCCCGACGCCGAGCTCCCGGCGCTGTTTCGCCGTGCCAACCTCGTCGTGCTGCCCTATGCCCGGACTGAGCGATTTGACTTCTCCGGCGTGCTGGCCACCGCGCTGGCCTTCGGCAAGGCGATCATCCTCAGCGACGTCGGCGGCCTGGGCGAGGTGGCCGCCGAGGGCGCGGCCCGGCTGGTCGTTCCCGACGATCCTGCCGCGCTGCATGAGGCAATGACCGAGCTGCTGGCCGATCCAGCCGCCCGCGAGCGCCTGGAAGCGGCGGCGTTGGCCGCCGCGCGTGGCCCGTATTCGTGGGAGGCGGCCGCCGAGGCGACGCTTGATGTCTACGGAGCCGTGAGCTGAGGCTGGGTGCGGGGGCTCAGACCGCCGCGGCGGCGGCGGTGCGCCGCTCGATCTCCGCCCGGACGACCGGGGCTACCCGAGTACCGAACAGCTCCATGGAGCGCAGGACGTCGGAGTGCTTGACGGCCCCGACGCTCATCTGGGCGATGTAGCGCGAGTTGCCGAACAGCTCGTGCTCGAAGAGGATCTTCTCGGCGACCTGCTCGGGTGAGCCGGCCGCGACGGCGCCACGTGGCGAGCGCAGCGCCTCGTACTCCTCGCGACCCGAGGGCGGCCAGCCGCGCTCGCGCCCGATCCGGTTCATCATGCCCAGATACGGCTGGGCGAAGGCGGAGTCCGCGGCGGCGGATGTCTCACCGACGAAGGCATGGGTGTTGATGGCCACCGGCAGCGAGCGGGCGTCATGCCCCGCCTGCATGGCGGCCCGCCGATACAGGGCGATGAGCGGAGCAAAGCGCTCGGGCTGCCCCCCGATGATGGCCAGGGTGAGCGGCAGGCCAAGGGCACCAGCCCGGGCCACCGATTGCGGCGAGCCGCCGACGGCCACCCACACCGGCAGCGGGTCCTGCACGGGGCGGGGATAGACGACGGCCTCGGTCAGGGAGGCGCGCAGCCGACCCGACCAGGTCACCGGCGCGGACTCCCGCAGCCTGAGGAGCAGCTCGAGCTTCTCGGCGTACAGCTCGTCGTAGTCGTCGAGGTCGTAGCCGAACAGCGGAAATGACTCGATAAACGATCCCCTGCCCGCCATGATCTCCGCCCGCCCACCGGAGATGAGATCGAGCTCGGAGAACTGCTGAAAGACACGCACGGGGTCATCCGAGCTGAGCACGGTGACCGCACTCGAGAGTCTGATGCGCTCGGTCTTGGCGGCAATGGCGGCCAGCACGACGGCCGGCGAGGAGACGACAAAGTCCTGGCGATGATGCTCGCCGATGGCGAACACATCGAGGCCGAGTTGCTCGGCGAGCACACCCTCTTCAATCAGATCCTTGACGCGCTGCTCGGGGCTGATGCCGGAGCTGAGGTCGCCGAAGGTGGCCAATCCAAGTTCCATGATGTGGTCCAGACTAGCAGGTAGTTGTCTGCACAACTATCGCCATCATCGCGTGGATAGGGGCGGCCATGGCGCGTGCCTCCCTCGAACCCGCTCGGCTTCCTTTCTCAGTCAGTGGGGGCTCGACCGCCCCCTTGCGCGAGAATCCCTGCCGCCATGACGCTGATTGCGCTCATCTTCTGGATCTCCGCCGGGCTGCTCGTGTACACGCACCTTGGCTACACCGCGCTGCTGATGGCGCTCGCGCGCCTGCGTCCCGAGCGGCGCACGAGCGCGGAGGTCGCGCCGCTGCCGAGTGTCGCCGTGATCGTGGCCGCCTACGCTGAGCAGGAGGTCATCGCTGCTCGGGTGGCCAACCTGCGGGAGCTCGATTACCCCCTCGAACAGCTGGAGATCGTCGTGGCCTGCGACGGCTCGCCGGACGCGACGGCGGCCCGGGCGCGGGCGGCGGGTGCCGACCAGGTGCTCGACCTGCCCCGGGGGGGCAAGATCCGCGCCCAGGATGCCGGCGTGGCCCAGACCACCCAGGAGATCGTGGCCTTCTCGGACGCCAACGCGAGCTGGGATCCGGGGGCGCTACGGGCGCTCGTGGCCCCCTTTGCCGACCCGCGTGTCGGCTACGTGTGCGGTCAGGTCGGCTTCGTCAACGAGTCCGGCACAAACCAGGAAGGGCTCTACTGGCGCTACGAGATGGCCCTGCGCGAGCTCGAGTCGCGGGTGCGCTCGGTCACCGGCGGCAACGGCGCCATCTATGCCACTCGCCGTGAGTCCTACCTCGTCGTCGATCCGATCATGGGCCACGACCTCTCGTTTCCGTTCAACCTGGTCAAACGTGGCTGGCTGGCCGTCTACGCGCCGCGGGCCCGGGCCAGCGAGAAGATGGTTCCCTCGATCGAGGGCGAGTTCGCGCGCAAGCGGCGGATGATGAGCCACGGGTGGCCGATCGTCCTGCGCGGCGGGATGCTGAACCCACGCGGCTATGACCCGCTCTATGCCGTGATGATCGGCTCGCACCGTGTGCTGCGCTACGCCTCGCCACTCCTGCACGTCCTGGCCTTCATCACCAGCCTCTTCCTGCTCGGACACGGCTGGATCTATGCGCTGGCCGTGCTGATCCAGCTGGCCATCCTGGCCGCCGCGCTGCTGGCCCCCGTCGTGCCCTCGCGTCCGCTCCTGCTGGCCCGCTACTACGTGCTGACGACCGCCTCATTGGCCGCGGGACTGTGGGACTGGCTCGCCCACGGCACGCACGCCGGCTGGGAGCCGGCCGAGGGCACGCGATGATCAGCCGCGCGCTTGACATGCTCATCGCGGCCATCGGGTCTCTGGCGACGGCGCCGGTCGTGGCCGTGCTCATGCTGGCCATCCGGCTCGAGTCCCGCGGGACCCCGATCTACCGCCAGACCCGCGTGGGCCAGGACGGTCAGACGTTTGCGATCTTCAAGCTGCGCACGATGGTCAGCGGCGCCGAGTTCACGGGCGCCGGGTTGGCCATCTCCGAGGGCGATGACCGCATCACCCGCGTCGGCGCGATGCTGCGGCGCTACTCGCTCGATGAGCTTCCCAACCTGTGGAACGTACTGCGCGGCGACATGGCGATCGTGGGCCCGCGCCCCACCGTCGAGGGTCAGGTCCGCCACTACACGCCGCGGCAGCGGGGCCGCTTGGCCGTGCGGCCGGGAATCACCGGCTGGGCCCAGATCAACGGCCGGGCCTCGCTGCCCTGGCCCGAGCGGATCGAACTCGATCTCTGGTACGTCGAGCATCGCTCGCTCGCGCTGGACCTGCGCATCCTCGCGCGGACCGCGCGCCAGGTGCTGAGCGGGTCGGGCCTCTACAAGGGAGCCCACGGCGGATGGAGGACGCCCGAGGACGCGCCGCTGGCGGCCGGCGGCGAGCCGTCCACGCCGCCCACGGAGCCCGGCGCTTCCGGGGCCGGCGCCGCCGCGCCCGAGCAGGTGCGGCCGTGATCGCGGGGGCTCCGGCCGTCCTGCTTACCGGCGTGGGCAAGCGCTACGACATCGTCTCGGCCTTCGCCCAGCACACCACGGTGATCGCCGCCGACCCCAATCCCCTGGCCCCGGCTCGGTACGCCGCCCATCACCGGCGCAGCGTGCCGCGGATCGACGATCCGGGCTACGTCCCCGCCCTGCAGACGCTGTGCGAGGAGTTCGGAGTCGGCGCTGTCGTGCCACTCACCGACCTCGACCTCGAGGTGCTCGGTCACGCCCGCGTGGCCGGCCGCTTGCCCGCCTTCGTCCCCGATCCCGAGTTCGCCCGCTCCACGTTTGACAAGTACGAGGCCCACCTTCTGCTCGAGCGCCTCGGGCTGCCCTCGCCGCCGACCGTCCTGCCCGGCGAGCCGGTGAAGCGCTATCCGGTCATGGTCAAGCCGCGCCAGGGCTCTGGGGCGCGCTCCATCCACCGTGCCGACGATGCCGACGCGGCCGATTTCTTCGTCCGCTACGTCCCAGAGCCCACCATGCTCCAGCTGGCCATGGACGGCCCCGAGTTCTCGATCGACTGCCTGTCTGACCTTGATGGACGCTGCCTGAACGCAATCCCGCGGACGATGCTCGAGTCGCGCGGCGGCGAGTCGATCAAGGGCACGGTGATCGACGACCCGGAGCTCGTCGCGCTCGGCCGTCGCGTGGTTGACGCGCTCGGCTGCCGCGGGCCGTGCACGGTGCAGGCCTTCCGCGATAGCCGCGTGGGGATCGGGATCACCGACGTCAACACGCGGTTCGGCGGCGCCTTTCCGGCGCCGATGTACGCGGCCCGGCCCGGCCACACCTACCCCGAGCTGATCGTGCGGATGGCCGCCGGGGAACGCATCGAGCCGCACGTGGGCGACTTCCAGGCCGGGGTGACGTTCACCCGCTACTACTGGCAGCTCGAACTCGACGCCGGCATGACGCCGACGGGGCGCGACATCGTCAGTCCTCCGGGGCCGCCGGCCCCGCACTGAGGCTCGCGCGGCGTCCCAGCTCGGGGGGTGCTGTATCTAGCCGACGGTTCTCGACGCTTAGTCACAGCATCCCGGTGGATCAGCCGGCTTGCTCCAGCGTGGTCGGCGCCGCCGGCCGGGGCACCGCCGCGGGGTGGAGAAGGAGTGCTCCGGCCAACGCGGCCAGGAGCGCGGCCCCGGCCACGACGTACCAGGCGTGCACAAAGGCGGTCTGTGCGGCGGCCGGCGACGCGGGCGTGCCCAGGACCGCGACCAGCACCGCCACGCCCACGGCCAGTCCGACCTGGCGGAGCATGTTGACCACGGCCGAGCCCGTGGCAAACGCCTCCGGGGGCCGCGACGAGGCGCCGGTGGCCATGAACGTGGGCAGCGTCAGGCCCACGCCGAGCCCGGTGAGGAGCATGCCGCCCGGCGACGAGGAACGAGAACAGCGGCACCATGAGCGGGCCCGGGGCCACCGCCAGTCCGGTCGTGAGCGCCGACCAGTGCCAGACCTCCTGATCCCACAGCACGATCGACAGGAGCATGGCGCCGAAGGCGATCGAGAACAGGACGGCCACGAGCGAGGCGCCGGTGAAGGTGCGCGCCCGGAACAGGTCAGCGGAGATGAGGGGGTTGCCGGCCCGCGCGCAGTGCACCGCGAACAGCGCGAGAGCGATGCCCGACAGGGTCAGGGCGGTCAGCGTCGAGCCCGATCCCCAGCCCCAGTCATGGCCCTTGACCAGGCCCAGGGTCAGCGCGGCCACCCCACCGGTGACCAGCCCTGCGCCCAGCGCATCCGGCGTGCGCACCGGGTGCCCGGGAACGGCCGGAAGCCGCCGCCAGCCGGCGACCAGCGCGACGAGGCCGATGGGAACGTTGACCAGGAACACCCAGCGCCAGCTGGCGGCCACGAGCACGCCGCCGACGACCGGGCCAAGCGCCGCGGCCAGGCCGCCGACCGCCGTCCAGGCTCGGACCGCGCCGTGGCGCCGCTCGGGCGCGGTGGTGGCCAGCACGAGGCTGAGCGAGGTCGGCGTCAGCAGGGCAGCGCCCGCGGCCTGGAGGACCCGGAAGATGACCAGCATCGTGAGGCTGTCGGCGGCGCCGCAGGCCGCGGAGGCAGCGGTGAACAGACCCACCCCGAGCAGGAAGCCCTGGTCACGACGCCGGCTCTCGGCCAGCCGGCCCAACAGCACCAGAAGCGAGGCGTAGACGATCGCATAGGCGTTGAGAATCCACGACAGGTCGGCGAGGTTGGCCTGAGCAGATCGCGGGCGATGTCGGGCAGAGCAACATTGACGATGAACAGGTCGAGACTGGCCAGCACGACGCCGGCGCAGACGATGATCAGAACGAGGTGGGAGTTGGCGTCGGCACGGCGGCCCCGCGGCTGACTTAGGAAGTTCATAGTCAGGCACCGTACCACACTGACTTAGGCAAGTAATAGTCAGCTACAATCGCCGTTATGAGCACGACCGAACCAATTGCCATGACTGGCGCCCTCGCCCCGCGCGGGGACTGGGTGGCGCGGCACTGCTCGATAGAGAAGGCGCTGGAGGTGGTGCACACCCGCTCCGCGTTTGTGATCCTCCGTGAGGCTTATTACGGCGCCACCCGCTTTGACGAGTTCAGCCACCGCGCCCGCCTGAGCGACCCGGTGACCGCCACACGTCTGCGGGAGCTGGTCAGCGCCGGCCTGCTCGTCCGCGAGCCCTACCGCGAACCCGGTCAGCGCACGCGTGACCGCTACCGGCTCACCGAGATGGGGGCTGAGCTTTTACCGGTCCTTGTCGCCCTGATGCAATGGGGTGACCGGTGGTTGCAGGAGGACGGGCCGCCGGTCGCTTTACGGCACACGGCGTGCGGAGAGCCGGTCACCGCTCAGCTGCGCTGTGCCGGTGGCCATGAGGTCGGGCCCGGGGAGATCGACCTCGTCCGGCTGCCGCGGGCGAGGTAAGCCGCCTCACTCCAGGTACGGAGCCAGCAGCGCGAGATCGGCTTCGCCGAGGCGGTCAGAGGCCGTCTTGCGCTGGTGCCAGTAGGGATAGAGAAGCGGCGGGCGGCTGGCCTCCTCGAGGCGCGCGCGCTCGCCGTCGCTCAGGGGCAGGTCGATCGCCTTGAGGTTGTCGGCGAGCTGTTCCTCGGTGCGGGCCCCGATGATGACCGAGCTGATGGTGGGCCGGTCCAGCAGCCAGGCGAGCGCGACCTGTGCGGCGGACACGCCGTGGCCGTCGGCGATCTCGACTAGGACGTCGATCGTGTCGTAGAGCTTGTCCTCGTCATAGACGGGCGGCTCGTCCCAGTCGGTCACATGCCGCGAGCCCTCGGGGGCGTCCTGCCCGCGGCGGTACTTGCCCGAGAGAAGGCCGCCGGCCAGCGGGCTCCAGACGAGGGTGCCGAGGCCCTGGTCGACGGCCAGCGGGATCAGCTCGTACTCAGCCGAGCGCTCCTGCAGGGAGTAGTAGATCTGCTGGCTGACAAAGGCGGGTAGCTGATCGCGCCTGGCGATGCCCAGCGCCTTCATGAGCTGCCAGGCGGCGTAGTTGCTGGCCCCGATGTAGCGGACCTTGCCCGAGTCGAGCAGATGCCCGAGCGCGTCCAGGGTCTCCTCGAGCGGAGTCTGGCCATCCCATTCGTGCACCTGGTAGAGGTCGATGTGGTCAGTCTGCAGACGTCTCAGGCTGGCCTCGCAGCCGGCGATGATGTGATGGCGAGAGAGCCCCGCCATGTTCGGATCCTCGCCCATCTGGAAGCGGACCTTGGAGGCCAGCAGCACGTCCTCGCGCTTGCCGCCGCTCAGCGCCTCGCCGAGGATCTCCTCGGCCTTACCGGTCGAGTAGACGTCGGCGGTGTCGATCAGGTTTACGCCCGCGTCGACGCACATGTCGATCTGGCGCTTGGCGCCGGCCACATCGGTGGCGCCCACGTTCTTGAAGTTCCCCTCGCCCCCGAAGGTCATGGTGCCCAGCGTGAGAGCGGAGATCTTCAGCCCGCTGGAGCCGAGTGGGCGGTAATCCATGTGTGTCCCTTTCGTTCGGTGCCTCTGGTTCGAGACTAGCCACCGGCGGGCGGGGCCTCCATCGAGCGCCGGGGCGGCGTCACGCCAACGCCCGGCGCAGCGTCCGCGGGCGCAAACGCCCAATCTGAGCCCCGCGCGGTGGCCGCGGACAGGGTGGTTGTGAAGCCTCCCCACGCGTCGCGGAATGCCGGCCGCTGGTACGACCTCTCGTAATTCCGTTCGGTCCAGTCGGCGTCTCGCCGCCCGTGGCGGCGTCCTCGTTCGGTCACGTGCCACAGGCACGCTCCCTCACTGCGTCCTGGCCACGAACGCCGAGCCATCCGCCTTGACCACGAACGTACTTACGTTCGGTCGTACTAGGCCGCGCGCTTGCGCGGCCGCGGACCGCGAGCGGCGGCCGGAGCCGCCCAGCACTCGTCGATGAAGTCGGCGATCTCGCTCGTCAGCCGCTCGGGCCGCGTGCGCAGCTCGACGATCGAGCTGGCGTGCATCAGCTGCCCATTGGGAAGCTCGGAGGCCAGCATCCCAGCGTCCGAAAACGGGTGGAGCGGGTCGCGGGGATGGCCGATGACGAGGGTGGGAGCCTCGAAGGTGATGCGCTCCTGGTGGTCGGGGGCCACGCGCCCGTAGAGGATCCCGCTGAGAACCGAGGCACTGGGCCCCGGATCCTGGGACAGCCAGTCCAGGGCGATCTCCCCCAGAAACGGGACGAGCTGGCGGGGCACGGCCCGGGCGCCCCGGGCCAGTCCGGCCAGGAGGGGCGCGCCGAACTTCAGCGCCATCAGCAACGGTGTGAAGGCCACGCCCGCGGCGGGGATGGCGCTGTCGAGCACGGGCATCTCGACCACCATGCCCTGCAGCCGGTCGGGAGCAGCCGAGGCGACCTCCAGCGTGATGTTGGCGCCGAGCGAGGTGCCGCCGACGATGGCGCGCTCGAGGTCGAGATGGTCGAGGAGGGCCACCGTCTGGCGAGCGAAGGCCGACATCGAGTAATGCCACATCTCCAGCGGACGGTCCGAGTCGCCGTGACCGAGCGGGTCAAGGGTGACAACCCGATTGCCGCGCCGGGCCAGCTGACGTGCGAGCGGGGCCTGCATCTTCTGCGAAAGGAGGAGCCCGGGGAGCAGAACGGTCGTCCGCTCACCGTCCCCGAAGACCGTGTACCGCAGACGGTGACCCTCGTACAGGAACTCAGCCATCGCCGCAGACGATAGCCGCCGGCCCGGTCCTAGCCGCCGGTCGGATCGCCCACGGCGCCGATCGCCTGCTTGGCTGGCCAGCCAGGCGGCTGGTACACGAGTGTCCGCCCGGCCCCGCTGGGATCACGGCGTGGCCGCGCCCGGTAACTTCTAGGGCAGCCACCGCACAAATTTGAGGAGAATGGACATGGCGAAAGCGCAGCGATCACTGGCCGGCAAGGTCGTCGCGATCACCGGCGGCGGGCGCGGGATCGGGCGGGCCACCGCCGCCGCGCTGATCACCCAGGGGGCCCGCGTGGCCATCGGCGACATCGAGTCCGGCCTGGCCGAGAAGACCGCTCAGGAGCTCGGTGGCGGCACCCTCGGGCTGCCGCTCGATGTCACCGACCGGGCGAGCTTTGCCCAGTTCCTCGACACCGTCGAGGAGCGGGTCGGGCCGCTCGACGTGCTCATCAACAACGCCGGGATCATGCCCATCGGGCCGTTCCTCGAGGAGTCGGACGCCACCGCGCACCGCATGGTCGACATCAACCTGCACGGCGTCATCTACGGCTCCAAGCTGGCCATTGAGCGCTTCGCGCGGCGCGATCGCGGTCACCTGGTCAATGTCGCCTCGGTGGCCGGTAAGGCGGGCTTCCCCGGCGGGGCCACCTACTGCGCGACCAAGCACGCCGTCGTCGGTCTCAGCGAGGCCATCCGCGCCGAGTACCGCCCCACCGGAATCGAGGTCAGCATCGTCATGCCGGTGGTCGTCAATACCGAGCTCGGCTCGGGGTTGCAGAAGAGCCGCGGGGTGAAGGTGGTCGAGCCCGAGGACGTGGCCAACGCAATCGTCGAGGCGCTGCAGACGGGCCGTGTCGACGTGTTCGTGCCCAAGTCCGTCGGCACCCTGGCCCGGGGCATGTACATGGTGCCGCGCGCCATGGCCGATTTCATCGCCAAGGTACTCAAGAGCGACCAGGTCCTGGTCAACCCCGACCACATGCTGCGGGGTGCGTATGAGAAGCGCACCGGCGATCCGCTCCTCGAGGGCGCCGCGCCGACCAGCGCGCCGAGCGAGTCTGCTCGCGAGCCTGAGAAGGAGCCCGTCTAGCCCCGCCGACGTCAGGCCCGCAGCCACTCGGCGATCAGCCGGCCGATCTGCGGGCCGGCGTCCTCCTGGAGAAAGTGGCCAGCTCGTTCGATCACCGCGTCGACCGAGGTGCCGAGCGCCTCGGCAAAACGCCGGCCGGTGCTCAACGGCAGGACCGGGTCTGAGTCAGCCCACAGGACGAGCTTGGGCCGTTCGTCGCCGCGCAGCGCGTCAAGCACGCGCTGGCCGGCAGCGGCCCCGGGGGCCCCCGGGTTGGTGGGGAGGATGAGCGGAAAGGCGCGGGCGCCCGCCTTGGCCTCGCCGGTCGGGAACGGCGCCTCGTAGGCCGCGATCACATCGTCGCCGGGGTCGGTGTGGCACGCCCCGCGGACGAGAAAGCCGACGGGGAGATCCTCGGTGCGCGCCACGAAGTCGCGGAAGGCAATCCAGGCGTCGGTCATCTTCTGATGGCCGGTGAACAACCCGGTGTCGAGGATGACCAGCCGGTCAACGCGCTGGGCATGCTCGACGGCCAGGCGCAGCCCGATCGGGCCGCCCCAGTCGTGGACGACGAGCGTCGCCCCCGTGATGTCCAGCTCATCGAGCAGCACGGCCATGGCCTCGGTGTGACGGTCGTAGGTGTACCAATCGATCGCCGTCGGCTTGTCTGAGCGGCCGAAGCCGGGCAGGTCGGGAGCGATGCAGCGGTAGCCGGCGTGGACAACCGGTGGGATCACCGTCCGCCAGAGAAACGACCAGGTGGGCTCGCCGTGCAGAAAGACGACCGGCGGCCCGTCGCCCTCGTCGATTCGGGCCAGTCGCAGCTCGCCAAGCTGCGTGTAGTGGGCGCTAAAGGGGAAGTCGGGCAGCTCGGCGAAGCGGTCCTCGGGAGTACGGAACACGGAGGTCATGGGCCGGGACGCTACCGGCGCCGCCTTCAGCGGGCCCAGGGAGCGGCGTCGCGGGCAACGGTGATGTCGATCGCGTCGGGCTCGCGCGACCAGGCGATCAGGTTGAGCGCCTGGAGCCGGTCAAGGACGGCCTGAAACGCGGCCGCCTGAGCGGGGGTGCGGTACCGGCGGGAGATCTGAAACGAGTAGCCATCGGGACTGGAGGCAAAGCCGGTACCGGAGCGGTGCACGTACTCCTGATCGGCGACCGTGCTGAGAACCCGGAGCGGCGCCGCGCCGCTCGCCAGTGACCGAATGCGGGCGGCCATCGCGATGAGCATGCGCAGCGCCACCGGCCGAAGGCCCCGGTACAGGCTCGGAGGGGCCCCGAGCCGGGCGGCGCCCGATCCCACCGCCGGGTCGTAGGCCAGCCCGAGCGCCGCGGCATTGGTCGGCAGCGGGACGAGCGCGCGACGCTGATAGGCCGCCGAAAGCGCCGACGGGTCGGCAATGCCCGGTGTGCGGTCGGGTGGCTGCAGGACCAGGGCGTTGGAGTCAGTTGCCGTCTGCAGCGCCGTCAGCCGGGTCAATGCGGCACGATCGGTGCGGTAGAGGTGCATGATCTGCGCCGCGCCGAGCACCCGCCACAGGTACAGGCTCGAGTCATCACCAAAGCCGGCCAGCAGGTTGAAGGCCCGGCGGTGCAGGTCGGGGGCGGTGTCGAAGTACAGCTGGACGTAGGGGACGGCCTGCCCGCCGTTGTAATCGGTCAGCACCTGCCGCAGATTGCCGATGCCCATGTGGTAGGACTCGATGGCCAGGTCCTGGCGTCCGAATTGCCCGCGGGCGTCCTGCAGGTAGCGGACGGTGCCCGCGAGCTCGGCTGAAGGGTTGAAACGCGGGTCGACAGCCGCGCGACGGGCCAGCAGCGGCGCCAGCGGGCCGCTGCGGGTTCCGGCGACCACGGCGTCGATCTGCCGGGTCAGCCGGCGGCTGCGGGCCAGGTCGATCTTCATGCCCAGCAGCGACTGGCCGGTCGAGGCCAGGATCTGGGTCAGGCCGGCGGCGTTTGCGGGATCGGGGCCGGCGATGACCTGCGGCCGGCCCGCGCTCTCCACGAAGACCAGGGCCTCGAGGAGGTTGGGATCGATCGCGGTGCCCGCTGCGGCCCGGTTGATCAGCGTCCGGTAGCCGGCCACCCGCTGGGCGGTGGCCATCACGCCCCCTGGGCTCTGCGCGAACAGGGCGTGGGCCTCGCCGGCCGTGGCCCGGGCGACGAACTCGGCGGCGCGGGCGCTGCGGTAGGCGAACGGGTCGCCCGGGGCCGCGCCCAGGGCTGAGCCGGCCCGCGGCGGCGGAGCGATGCTTGCGCTCTGTCTGGAGAGGATGACCGCCACGGCGACGACCAGGAGGAGGATCAGGGCGGCCAGACGGGCGCGGCCCTGCTGGACGGTTCGCGAACGCCCGCGCGCGCTCATGTCCGGTAGCTCAGTCCGCGACAGCGGATGGCCTGAGTCGGGGTGGTCCAATCGCTGGGGAAGAATTGCCAGCCGTAGGAATGCGGGTACATGTTCTCGATCGGGTGCCGGTGCTTGAGCTCACTGGCCGGCGAGAAGTACAGGACGCCGACATTGGTTCCCAGCTGCCAGGCCAGGATGCTCTGCCAACCGATCCCGATGTGGGGCTGCCCGCAGGCCAGGATCCGCGCGGCACCGAGATGGCCGACCCCGCTGGCCAGCTGGTTGACGTAGCTTGCCCGGACCCGCTGTCCGCGCAGGTCCTTGCTTTCGGCCGCGATCCGGCCGTGGAGGACCGGCACGAGCGCCAAAGCGAAGGCCAGGCTGATGAGCGCAGACGCCAGCCCGGCTGTGGCGGCCCAGCGCGGGTGCGGCCGCCGGCGTGCCGCGATCGCGGGGAGCTCGAGGATCACCCGTCCGAGGGCCACCCCGGCCAGCACGTCGACTCCGGCCGCGGCCTCATACATGTAGCGCGGGACGGCCGACCATCCGTGCAGGGCAAAGGCCACCTCGACGGCCACCCAGAGCACCACGCCCCCGCTCAGGAGGAGAACGCCGCGATCGCGACGCACCAGGGCCAGCAGTGCCGCCATGGCAGCTGCCACCTTGATCACGCTCGGGTTGAGCGCCAGGAAGCGGCCGATTGTGCCGGTGATCCTGTTGCCGTGCAGCGCCCGGGGCGAGCGCTCGGCCAGGGTGGCCGCCGAGAACGGGCTCTTGGAGGTGGCGGCCGGGATGCCGAACCACAGGAGCGGGATGACGATCACTCCCATGATCATCTGGATGCGCATGCGGGGCTGCGCACGCCAGGCCCACAGGACGTAGAGACCCAACGGCGCCCACACCTCGGGCCGGCCCAGCGCGGCCAGCCACCAGACCCAGAAGGCCCAGCGGTAGCGACGCTGCTGGATGCAATCGACCGCGGCCAGGCAGAGGGCCAAGACCATCGTGTCTGACTCGGCGCTGAGCACCGCGTGGGGAAAGTTCTGGATGGCCAGGAGCGCCACCGCGGCCGCCAGTCCGGCCGCGTAGGCGGCGTAGCGGCGCGCGCCCGGAGCGGCAACGAGCGTAAAGGCCACCCGCCACGCGAACACGACGCCGCTGAGTGAGACGGCAAAGGCGGTGGTCATCCACAGATAGACAGCGTCCCGGCCGATCAGTGCGTAGGGCAGCGTGAATACGTAGGGCAGCGGCTTCCAGGACGGCGCGCCGTTGGTGTCGAGCTGGCCGTGCAGCGTGAGATGGCCCCAGACCAGCCAGCCATAGGGGTCATAGCCGGGGCGGACGCGGGCCCAGAGGACGATGAGCGCGGAGACGACCAGCAGGGCCACGGCTCCGATCAGCCAGCGCGCGCGATAGGCGATGCGACTCATCCGCGCCGCTCTGACGCCAGGCCGCCAGATGCCGACCTGCCCGCTGCCCAACCGTCCGCGCGCGTGAAGCCTTTGCTCGGACACGGCAGGGCGAAACTATCAGCGATGCCCGGTCTCCCTCTAGCGGCCGGCGATCGCGTATCCTCGGCCGCCCTCCGTCCGGTTGGGTATTCTCGTGCGCCTGCGGCCGGGCCTCAGTGCCTGTGCAGCCGATTTTTACTACCGCTGCGGGCCGCCGCGGGCGCTGAAGATCTCCAGCGCAGACCAGCTAATGGAGCGTCGCCATGAACCACACCCTCAGAGAGCGGGCACAGATCCAGTGAGCACCTCAACGTCGGGGGCACCGACAATCGAAGGACAGCCGTTGGCCGGCCGCCGGATCCTCGTCACCGGTGGATCCGGTTTCATCGGGCGTCGTGTCGTCGCCAAGCTGGGCGCCGACGGGGCCGAGATCCGCGTGGTCGACCTGCAGCCGCACCCCGATCCGAGCGTCGAGGTGGTCATCGGGGATATCGCCGATGCGGAGGTGCTGGCGCGGGCCTTTGCTGGTGGCTTTGACTCGGTGGTGCACCTGGCCGCCGTCACCTCCGTGCTCCGCTCCCTGGAACAGCCCGAACTGACCTACCGCACCAACGTGGCCGGCACGGCGGGGCTGCTCGAGGCCGCCCGCGCGGCGGGGGTGACATCCCTTGCCTTCGCCTCCACCAACGCGGTCACCGGGCCGATGCAGGCGCCCAAGATCTCCGAGGCAGCCGTGCTCAATCCGCTCACCCCGTACGGCTCGACGAAGGCTGCGGGCGAAATGCTCATGTCGGCCTACACCGCCTCCTACGGGCTGCGCTGCGCGTGCGTCCGCCTCACCAATGTCTACGGCCCGGGCATGCAGGCCAAGGACAGCATCGTCGCTCGACTGATGCGCTGCATCCGGCTCGGCACCACATTCGAGATCTACGGCGACGGCCAGCAGGTCCGCGACTACGTTCACGTCGATGATGTCGTTGCCGCCATGCGCCTGGGCCTGACCAGCGACATGTGGGCGGGACCGATGGTGATCGGGTCGGGCACGTCGCTGTCGGTGCTCGAGGTCATCGATGCCGTGGGCGAGGTCTCGGGCGCCGACATCGACGTCCGCCACGGTCCGGCCAAGCCGGGCGAGATGCCGGCCGTGATCGTCGATCCCCGCCGCGCCCACGAGGCCGGCTGGTCACCGGAGTATCCGGAACTCGGTCAGGGCCTGATCGGGGTCTGGGAGGAATGGTCGACGGCCGACATCGAGGCCCCGCTCGCGGCGGGGGGCAAGTCATGACCGTGGTCGAGCCCGATCCCATCGTCAGCCCCGCCGAGTACGCCAGGCTGCAACCGGCCGAGCGAAGCGCCGCGGACCAGTTCCTGGCCGCTCACGCGCCGGGCGCGGGAGCACCGCTGGCCGTGGTCATCCCGGCCTACAACGAGGAGCCGACGGTGGCCGACGTCATCGCCGGGATCCCCGCGGAGGCGGGCGGCCTGGCCACGGAGGTGATCGTCGTCGTCGACGGGGCCAAGGACGCCACGGCGGCCACGGCGGTCACGGCCGGCGCGCTCGTGTGCGACGTGCCGGTCAACCGGGGACAGGGTGCGGCCCTGCGCCTGGGCTACTGGCTGGCGCGGGCTCGGGGGGCTCAGATCATCGTCACGATCGACGCCGACGGCCAGTACGAGGCCGAGGAGATCGCCAAGGTGATCGAACCGATCCAGGCCGGTCGCGCCGACTTCGTGTCCGGCTCACGCCGCCTGGGCAACGAGCTGACCACCGATGCCACCCGCCACGCCGGGGTCATCGTGTTCGGGGCGCTGATCAGTCTGCTCGTCGGCCAGCGGATCACCGACCCGGCCTGTGGGCTACGCGCGATGCGCTCCGAGGTGACCGGTGCCGTCACGCTCGAGCAGCCCCAGTACCAGGCCTCCGAGCTGATGATCAGCACGGCGCTGAACGGCTTCCGCCTGGCCGAGGTGCCGACGACGATGCGCGATCGCGGCCAGCACGCGACCGGCACCAAGAAGGGCGGGAACTTCGGCTACGGAGTGCGGTTCGCCCGGGCTGCGGTCCACACCTGGTGGCGGGACCGCACGGCGGCGCGCAGGCGCGACCGGCCCGCGAACACCCAGTGTTCGTAGACCACGAACTTCGCGGCAAAGAAGAACGCCTGCACGGCCACGTAGGCGGCGGTGACGAGGATCACGCGGATGCCGTGGCCGGGAGCGATGCCGTCGACCTGCTCCGACATCCAGCCCGTCGCCGCTGATGAGGCGATGAGCACGAGCACCGAGATGATCACGTAGGCGAAGACCTCGCGCCAGAAGTTCACCTTGCCGCGCACCTTCCAGGCCCAGCGGCGGTTGAGCACCCAGTTGGGCAGTGCGCCCGCGATGAATGCGGCCACCGAGCACCCCGTCGTGGAGACGTGGAGCACGTACAGCACGGCGAAGACGATGACGCTCGTGGCCAGCGCAACGACCGACCCGATTGCGTACTTCGTGATCTTGCGTGCGAGCGCAGACTCCCGCAGGCGGTTGTTGGGCGCGGAAACCACCGACGCAAATCCTAGCGGTTAACGGTGTAAGAAAAGGGTCAAGGCCCGTGGGAGGGGCTGGTTGCCGCCGCCGAGGGCCGCGGTACGTTCTTCGGAGTATGCGCGTCCAGCCCTGCCATGAGCCGATCGTTCTCGACGACGATCTGGTCCTGTGCGGGGAAAACGCGGAGGCTCTCGTCCGCCTGCCGGCCGGCCAGTTCGACCTCGTGTACATGGATCCGCCCTTCAACACCGGTCGCGCGCAGTCCCGCCAGACGACGAGGGTGACGGCTGATCCGGCCGCGGCACGGGTCGGTTTCGGCGGCCGCCGCTATCGCTCACAGCTGCTGGAGTCACTCAGCTACGACGACACGTACGCCGATTACCTTGGCTTTCTCGAGCCTCGGCTGACCCGCGTGCGGGAGCTGCTCGCCCCGCACGGGACCCTCTATTTCCACATCGACTACCGCGAGGCGCATTACTGCAAGCTGCTCCTGGACGAGATCTTTGGCCGCGAGGCGTTTTTGAACGAGATAATCTGGGCCTACGACTACGGCGCAAAGCCGCGCCGGCGCTGGCCGGCCAAGCACGACACGATCCTGGCCTATGTGCGGACGCCGGGCGGCCATCACTTCGATGCCGACGCGGTCGAGCGCGAGCCGTACATGGCGCCCGGTCTGGTCGGGGCCGAGAAGGCGGCTCGGGGCAAGCGCCCGACCGACGTGTGGTTTCACACCATCGTGCCCACCACCGGAGCCGAGAAGACCGGCTATCCCACGCAGAAGCCAGAGGGGGTGGTGCGCCGCCTGGTGGCCGCCTCGGCGCGGCCGGGGGGATGGTGCCTGGACCCATTTGCCGGCTCGGGAACGCTGGGCGCCGTCTGCGAGAAGCTGGGCCGCCGGTTCGTGCTCATCGATCACAATCCCGAGGCCGTGGCGGTGATGCGGAAACGGCTGGGTGATGCCCCGGTCAAGGGACGCGGCGAGTCGCCGGACCTCGGCCCAGGGCCCGCGGCGGTCAGCGCGCCCGGCCGCGCACGAGCGGCACGAATCTGACCGGCTCAAACCGCTCGCGGCGGATCCCGGTCCGGCGCCGGCGCGAGCGGACCAGGTGCTGGTCGGTGGCGCCGACCGGAGCGACCAGGCGTCCCCCGATGGCCAGCTGGGCCTCGAGGGGCGGAAGGGCGCCCGCATCGGCGGCGGCGGCGGCGACATTGATGGCCTGAAACGGGGCCCGGCTCGGCAGTCCGGCCGAGCCATCGCCAGTCAGGCAGCTGACGTTGCTGATCCCGAGCGCGACCAGCGTGTGCCGTGCGCGCCGGCTCAGCTTCGGATGGCGCTCGATCGACCACACGTGGGCGCAGAGCTGAGCGAGCAGGGCGGCGTGATAGCCCGACCCCGTCCCGATATCGAGCACTCGGTCTGTGGGCTCGAGCGCGAGCAGCTCCAGCATCCGGGCCACGACCAGGGGCTGAGAGATGGTCTGCTGACAGGCGATCGGGAGGGCGACGTTCTCATAGGCACGGTCGCGGTGCTCGTCGGCCACGAATCGCTCGCGCGGGATCGCGGCGATCGCCGACAGGACCCGTTCGTCGGCGACCGACTCACGCAGGGTGGCGATGAGGTCGGAATCCATACCGAGAGTTTCCCTGCGAGCGCCCGGCTGCGCACTGAGGATGCGAAAATCGGGCGATGGCCACCGCGATGAAGGTCCAGCGCGCGCTGATGGGCCTGCTCTTGGCGCTCCTGGCGGCGATTGCGGTCGTGATCATCACCTCGAGCGGCGGCGCGACGCCGGCGAGCTCGGCGCCGGCCTCCAATTCCCCCTTTGACGGACCCCTGATGCCGGCGCACCTGCGCGCGCAGAACTTCTCCCTGGTCGACCAGAACGGCCATCGGGTCAGCCTGTCCCAGTATCGAGGTCACGTCGTCGTGCTCACCTTCATCCACTCGCTCTGTCACGACGCGTGCCCCTTCATGGTCGAGCAGATCAAGGGCGCCCTGAACCAGCTTCCGGCCAACGGTCGCGGCGTGCCGGCCATCGGCGTGAGCGTCGATCCCACGGAGGACACCGTCAAGAACCGGCGCAAGTTTCTGGCTCAGCACGACATGACCGGCCGGCTGGCATTCGTCAGCGCGCCGGCCGCGGTCATGCGCCCGGTCTGGAAGGCTTACGGGATCCACCCCGTCACCCCGAAGGTCGACCACTCCACGTTTGTGATCCTGATCGACAAGCGCGGGCTCGAGCGGATCGGGTTCGCCGCAGATCAGCTCACGCCGGAGGACCTGTCCCACGACATCCGGGTCCTGGAGCGCGAGCCGGCCTGAGGGGACTCGGCGTGTCCGGTCCGCCGTCGGCTGTCCGCGGGCGGTGGGTGGGGTGCGGCAGGCCGTTTGAGCTGGGGAAGGGGGGAGGCCCGCCGAGGGACCGCGGTGAGGTCGGGCGCGGGAGGTCGTTTGAGCCGGGGAAGGGGGAGGCCGCTGGCAGGCCCCGGCCGGGGCGATACGGAGAAAAGCCGGATGGGCCCGGTGGGTTTTCTCCGAGGCGCAGCCTCAGCGCGACATATGGAGAAAAGTCGGCGCGCGTTTTCGGCTTTTCTCCAAACTGCACGCTGTGGCCATGCTGCGGCCGCCCGCCGAGGGGACCGGGGTGAGGTCGGGCCCGGAGGGTCGTTTGAGCTGGGGAAGGGGAACGCCGCTGGCAGGCCCCGCCCGGGGCGATACGGAGAAAAGCCGGATGGGCCCGGTGGGTTTTCTCCGAGGCGCAGCCTCAGCGCGACAGATGGAGAAAAGTCGGCGCGCGTTTTCGGCTTTTCTCCAAAGTGCACGCTGTGGCCATGCTGCGGCTGTCCTGGTTCCCATCCTCAGCTGCTTGAGGGCTGTCCGCGCCGGTTCGGCGGATGGAAGTGGCAAGAGCCGAAGACGGGGCGCTGGCTTTTGCCACAAACCGCGGGTCCCGGGACCCCGCCCGACCTCAGCTCGAGGCCAGCAGGGGCACGTCGTGGATGATCTGCGCGGGGGTGAAGTTCGCGGGGTAAACGACAGCGATCCGGCCGCTGGCTGTAATCCCGTAGATGATCGAGGAGTGACCGGCAGTGACCCGGTTCTTGCCGGCGACCACGGCGACGTGCCAGTCTTTCCAGGTCCGCTTCAGGGCGGCCGTCGAGCCCAGCAGGTAGTCCATACGCCCGGCCGCGTTGCGGACGGTGAGAAACGAGCGGATCGCCTTGGGGGTGTCGCGCCGGGGGTCGACCGTGACGGCCAGGATCTTCACCTTGGCCGCCTCGCGGCCGAGTCCGCGCTGGGCGGCGGCCAGGTTGGCCACGATCAGCGGGCAGACGTCGGGGCAGTGGGTGTAGACGAAGGTGACCAGGACCGCCCGCCCACGGTAGGCAGCCAGCGACACCGGCCGGCCGGTGTAGTTGTGCAGGGACAGGGGCGGAGCGGGCTTGGGCGGCTTGAGGATCAGGCCCTGCAGGCCGTGGGACGAGCGCTGGGCCGCCGCCGCCGCCGACGCCGAGGCTGAGACCGAGCTGGCGCCGGTGCCGCTGCTGGCGCAGCCAGCGATGGCCAGGGCCAGGGTCGCGGCCAGTACCACCAGCAGTCCCCGCTTCACGGCTTGATTCCGCCGGCCGCCGTGGGCTGTCCGGCCGGGCGCGCGCTGCGCTCTTCCTCAGCGCCCAACCACCTGTACAGGCCCACGAAGACAAAGATCGACATCGTCAGCGAACCGGGCACGAGCATGATGCCCGCCGCGAGCTGCTGATCGGTGAGAGCCGAGATCCCGCCCGGGCGGAAGGCCAGGTTGGCGTAGCCGGGATACAGCGGGTCAGGGGCGAAGGCGAGGACCAGGGAGATGATCCAGCCCGGGACCGAGGCGAGCACGATGTAGTAGACGCGCTGATCCAGGCGCAGCCGTGCGCGCAGGGGTGGGGACTCGATGACCTGCGCCCACAGCAGTACGCCAAAGGCCAGGAAGCTCGTGTGCTCGAGTGCGTGGACGGCGATGTGGTGCAGGGTCAGGTCATACAGCGCCGGGATGTGCCAGAGGACGAGGTCGGCGGTGAAGGCGATGAACGCTCCCACGGGACGCCCCAGCCAGCGTGCGAGCGTGCGCAGCGGTGCCGCCCAGGCGGAGCGGGCCACGGCGCCGGCCGCACCGCGCCGAAAGCCGAGCGGCAGCGGGCGCCACACCGACATCCACGGCGCGCCCATGACGATCAGCGGTGCGGCCACCGTGAGGAGCAGGACGTGCTGGATCATGTGCACCCAGAACAACTGGTCGGCGTTGGCATCGATCGGTCCCTTCAGCGACATGACGATCACGGCCAGGCCGGCGTAGAAGTACAGCGCTCGCCGGCGTGCCTGACGGCTTCGAGGCTGGCGGCGCATCTGGGCTGCCCGCCGCTCGCCCGCCACGTGAAGGGCGGAGGCGATCGCCACCAGCAGCAGGGGGAAGTCAGCAATCAGCGAGGCCGGCACGGTCTCCTGTCCAGGGCCGGATCGGGACGAGGCTCGAGGCTACAGGTCGCGCCGGAAATGGCGAAACGAGAGCGCCCAGAGCACGGCCACGATGAAGACCAGGATCAGCGGGAAGATCAGGGTCAGGGGACCGCCTCCGCTGACGTTGTCGACCTTGGCGAGCAGGAGCAGAGCGAGCATCACTTGACCAGGTAGAGGAGGACGTAGGCGACCAGCTCGACGATCGCCAGCGTGTAGAGAAAGACGACCGCCGAATCGGCCGAGGACCGCAGCAGCTCGCTGCCCGCCGTGCCCAGCCGGGCCGCCGCCGCCGGCCGCCGCCGGCTCTGGGCCACAAGCGTCTCCATCCAGTACAGCGCGCCGAGCCAGAAGGCGAGTTGGACCACCGTCCAGCCCCAGAACACCGCGGCCCAGCCGCCCTCGTCGGTCTTGAAGGTGATGGCGGAGTACTCGAGGCCCTGGGCGACGATTACCAGCACGCCGAGGACCAGCGCCACCAGGCTCAGGGTCCGCCAACGTCCCTCGGTGCCGCCAGCGGCGCCCCGCCGGGCGAGGTCGAAGACGACCGCGCTGCCGATGACCAGCACGAGGACGGCGATGCCCCAGCTCTGGACCGGGACGACGTGCTTGGGGCGCCACAGGCCGTTGGAGTTGACCGCGCGGAGATACAGGAAGGCGAACAAGAAGGACATGAACACGAACGCGGTCCCGCTTGACAGCAGGCGCGCGCCGATGGCGATGTTGGCCGAGACCTGACGGATGTCATCGGCGCGGGCCCCCGCCGGATCGGTGACGACGTTCAGCCCCGCCCCGATCTCTCCCGGAGTGCCCGGAGACGTACTCATGCCCCCGCCTCGGTCGGTGTGGCCGCGGGAGCCATCGTGGGCCTGAGCTCGGCGACCGGCGGCGCGTCCGGCATCCCGTAGTCATACGGGTGCGAGTGGATGACCGGGATCTCCTCGAAGTTGTACACCGGGGGCGGCGAGGGCAGCTGCCACTCCAGTCCCCGCGAGAGCCACGGGTTGGAGACCTCAGGCTCGCGCTTGAGGACCAGCGACCAGACGAGGTTGATGAGCAGGATGAGCATCGAGGCGCCGAGGCAGAAGGCGGAGATCGAGACGAACACGTTGAGCCCGTGCAGATCCGGGTTGTAGCTGTTCACGCGCCGGGGCATGCCGAGCAGGCCGGCGGCGAAGAGGGGGAAGAAGGTCGTGTTGAAGAAGATGAACATCGTCCAGAAATGGAGCTTGCCCAGCTTTTCCGAGAGCCTGAAGCCGGTCATCTTCGGCAGCCAGAAGTAGAGCCCGGCCATGAGGGCGAAGACCAGCCCGCCCATGATCGTGTAGTGGAAGTGGGCCATCACGAAGTAACTGCCGTGGGTGGTGACGTCGCTGGGCACGTCGGACAGATAGACGCCGGAGATGCCGCCGATCAGGAAGTTGAAGAAGAAGGCCAGCGAGAACAGCATGGGCACCGTAAAGCGGATGCGGGCTCGCCACAGCGTGCCCATCGCGTTAAGGAAGATCAGCCCGGTGGGGACCGAGATGAGCTCGGTGGTGAACATGTAGAAGGGCCGCAGGTTGGCGTTGATGCCGCTCACGAACAGGTGGTGTTGCCAGACCATGAAGCTGAGCAGGGCGACGCCGAACATGCCCGACACGGCGAGGCGGTAACCCCACAGCGGCTTGCGCGCGAACACGGGCAGGATCTCGAGCACGATCCCGAACCCGGGGAGGGCGAGGATGTAGACCTCGGGGTGGCCGAAGAACCAGAACAGGTTGTCCCACAGGAACGGACTGCCGCCCTGGCTGGAGAGGAAGAACGACGTGTCGACCGTGCGGTCCAGCCCGCACATGATGATCGCGGCCAGCAGCACCGGGGCGGCCAGCACGGCCAGGATCGAGGTGGCGGTGAGACCCCAGACGAAGATCGGGATCCGGTTCCAGGTCATGCCCGGCGCCCGCATCGTGACCACCGTGGCCATGATGTTGACCCCGACCAGGGCCAGGGCGACGCCGATCAGGGCGAAGGAGACGAGGTAGGCGTCGATCCCGCCGCGGGCCTGGTCAGACAGGGGCGCGTAGCCCGTCCAGCCGGTCGGGAACCCGCCGAGCATGATCGCCGAGAGCAGGATCACGCCGGCCAGCACGGTTATCCACAGGGTCAGCGCCTCGACCCGGGGAAAGGCCATCCGCCGGGCACCGATCATGAGCGGCACCAGGTAGTTCCCGAGTGGCCCGAGCACCCCGGCCGACATCATCATCAGCATCATCGTCCCGTGCAGTCCGACCAGCGTCAGGTAGTTGCCGGAGTTGATCAGCGTCGCGTTGTCGCTTGTCAGCTCGCCGCGGATGAACATCGCGTTCAGCCCGGCCACGAAGAAGAAGAACTGGACGGCGACGAGGTACTGGATGCCGACCACCTTGTGATCGGTGCAGAGCCGGAAGTAGCGACCCCAGCCGATCTCCTCGCGCTCGCGGAGCGTGGCCGGGTGGCCGGCCATGCGCGACAGCGGGTAGTTGAAGAACCCCAGCCCGCCCAGGAAGCCGACGATCGCCAGCAGCAGGCCGAGGAAGATGGCCACGTCGTTCTGGTCGCTGGAAACCTGTGCGGCCGTGTTGGAGGCCAGCCGGTTGCCGATCCAGTGGCCGACGGCATACCCGAGCGCGCCCAGGACGATTCCCCACAGCATGTTGGTGCCGAGCAGCTGGCGCCGACCCGACTGCTGGCCGGCCAGCTCCGGGGGCGAGAGGGTCGCTTGGGTCTCCATCAGCCGGCCCTCCTGATCGGATCCGGGTAGTACACGTGGCTATAGGGGGGCAGATCCTTGGTGATGGCCGCGTACTGGCTCTGCCGCGCCGCGATCCAGGATGCGAAATCAGTCGGGCTAACGACCTTGCCGAAGGAATTCATGTGCCCGTGCCAGACGCCGCATAGCTCCGCGCAACGGACCTGGAAGGTGCCGGTTTGCTTGGGTTGGACGTAGGCGACGTTGTCCGAGCCGGGAATCGCGTCGGCCTTGATGCCCAGCTCGTAGGCCCAGAAACTATGGTCCACATCGAGCGAGGTCACGTGGAACGCGATCCAGCGGTTGGCAGGGAGCTCGAGGGTGGCCGTCTCGAGGCCGCCGTAGCTCGGGTAGCGGAAGGTCCACATCCACTGCTGGCCGATGACCTGGACTTCAAGC
>JAXDGI010000083.1:0-3015 GCA_034665145.1 Solirubrobacteraceae bacterium | reverse complement strand
ATCGGCAGCTCAGTCTACGGCGGGCTCAGGCGGGGGGGGGGGGAGCGCCGGCGTAGGGGGAAGCGTCTTCGTAGAGGTCCCCGCCGCTTGCATCGCGACGCTCGAGCTCCACGTTCCAGCCCTGGTTGAAGCCGCGCATCGCGAAAGCGACGAGCAGCATCTGCAGCGGGACCAGGAGCAGCGTGAGCAGGCCGAGCAGGCCGGAGTTGATCGCCGGCTCGGCGAAGCCGTGTTTGTCGCGCGCGAACCAGGCGGGGCCGGCGACGAGCGCGAAGATCGCGAGCAGCACCGCGAGCGCCGCGGCGACCGGCAGCACGCCGCGGTTCCAGCGCGCGGCGAAGAACGCGAGCGTGAGATACACGACGATGTAGCCGATCTGGATCGGCAGCGCGCTCTGAAGCACGCTCCAGCCGCCGATCGTGTTGATCAGGATCAGCGCCGCGCTCGCAAGCAGCAGCAGTACGACGGCCGCGCGCGTGCCCTGCACGGCCGGCTTGTCGCGGTTGGGGTGCGTGATGGTCACGCCGGGCTGCGGGGGCGGGGCATCAAACGAGGACATCGCGGATATGACCATACAATCTCGCGAGCTCCGCGTGTGCGGCGCCGTGCGGGCGTGGTGGAACTGGTAGACACGCCGGCCTTAGGAGCCGGTGGGCGAAAGCCCTTGGGGGTTCGAGTCCCTCCGCCCGCATCGCCGGATCGAGCGGCAGGCGGCGAAGCTGCGTGCAGATCCCGGTCGTACTACGAAGCGACTCGCGGGTGCTACTGACCGGCGGGCAGCACGCGGAAGCTGTTGCGCGTCGGTGTGACACCCGCGAAGGTTTCGAGTTTCGGGACCACCGAGCTGTCGTAGGTGAGGTTGGACGAGCCGTTGTTCCCGCCTGCGCCGTTGGAGCCAAATTCGATCCCGCCGTTTCCGTCGACGTCGATCTCGCCGACCACATTCGTGCCGCCCTGAAGCCTGACGATGGCTTTGGAGTCGAGAGGAGGCGTATTTTTGTTGGCGGCATAGATCACGCCGTAGAACGTGCTGGTGCCGCCCAGCTGCAGCGTGCCGTCTGCGAGGATGAGGAACCCCGGGGACGCTTTGGAATTCGCGGTGCCATTTGACTGTACGGCCAGTTCGCCGCAGTTCTCGATGTAGGTCGGCAGGCCCGAGAGTTCGCCGATGCTGCTCGGGCAGTGATAGGGCGGGGTGGCGTTGTAGTAGGTGTTATTGGCCTTCGCTTCGGCCTTGAGGTCTTCGAGCTGCTGGGCGTTGAGCGTCGTGCTCGGACTCGGCGGGTTTTCCGTCAACGGCGGAGAGACCTGTTCCTTCGGGGGCGGTAGGTATTTCTCGCATTCTGCGACCCCTACGCAGCGCATGCTGATCGCCCCGGGTTCACCTTCCGCCGGCTGACGTTGCACGATGGTGTGGTTCCCGCTGTTGGTGACTTCGAACCAGTTGCCGATGGCCGCCTTTTCCGGGAAGTTGAGGGCCACGGCCTGCCGGTCGACGAGGGTCACGACCGTCACTGCGTGACACTGGACGACGCCGGTCGCGCGTACCCATAGCTTGCCATCGCCCACAGGGCCGTTGCCCACAGCGGGCTCTGCGTCCCAGCTTGGGTGTTCTTTGACGGAGGAGCTGAACAGCGTGCTTCTTTCGTTGTCGCGCACGTAGGTCGTCCACTGGTTGCTGAGCGGGGAGCCCCATGCCCCGTTCCCGGGGCAGGTGGCGGTCCCTTTCAGGTATTTGTAGGCCGTTTCCATGTTCGGTTGGTAGGGGCACACGCTCGTGAGTGACGATGATTCGGGGGATGAAGACGTGCAGCTCGAGGGATATGCTTCTGTCGATTTGCGGGGCCACTTGTGGGAGAGGATGCCCACCTGCGCGTTGAGCGCCGCCTCGGCGACGTTGAACGCCGCCTCGCTTGCCTGCTGGCGGGTGGAGGCTTTCTGCTGGCTGTCGGTGAACAACAGCAGTCCGAGGCCGAGCCCCATGATCACCGTGAGCAGGACGATCGCGGCCATCAGGGCGAATCCCTGCTCCTCGCGTAGCCGGTTCATAGCGGCAACGTTTCGGTCTTCGTTTCTTCCCCGGTGAGGCCGCCGGGATTGGTGACTTCCAGCTTGAACGTGTGCGTTCCGTGGACCCCCCCGGCCGCGGTGGTGGTATACCGCTGTGCGGTGGTCGGCAGCAGAGTGCCGTCCTGCCACCACTTGTACGTGAGCGCGAGGCCGTCGGGATCGTAGGAGGACGAGGCGTTCAGTTCGGCCTGGCCGCTTCTCGGGGTCACCGTGAAGGAGACGATCGGCGGGCGGTTCGCGTTGCGCAGCGAGACTCCGCTGGTGAGCTGGCTCTCGCCCGGCCGCACATGGCCTGGGCTCACGTCGATGTACACATTTGTCTCGACGGAGACGATCTGCGGAATCCCCGACGCCGAGTAGACGAACAGCGGCCGGGGCTGGCCGGCGGGGTACTTGTTCGTCAAGCGGCGGACGACCTGGGCAGTCGCTTCCCAATCACCGGCCGTTTTGTCTGGGCAAGCGCTGTTGGTCGGCAGCGGTGGCGCTTCTGGCCCAGACCAGCGGGCGACCTGTTCCCAGAGGACCTCGTTTTTGAGTTTCGAGGCGTCCAGGCAGTAGCGCACTCGCATGACGTTGTTTTTGTTCGTGGCTGCAGCGGTTTTGAGTGTGTCGACGGTCTCAAAGGCGATCGAGTACGGCTGCGCTTCCTCGAGCGCACCCGGAGAGATCACCACGCCGTTCGTCGGAGCGACCACGTTGCGCAGCTGTCTCGCGAGGCGATCCATCGTATTGCGGGCGTTGTCCTGGGTTTCGTTGCGCAGCTGGTCGAGGCGGTTGTCGTTCTGGAAGGCGTCCAGGAGGCTGAGGGTCGCCCCGAACACGACCATCATGAGGAGCATCGTCACGAGCACCTCGATCAGGCTGAACCCGTGCTGATCGCCCGTGCGCATCAGCTCACCGGACCCACGGCGGCGGACTCCGTCAGGTTGGGGCTGACCGCGGTGA
>JAXDGI010000082.1:0-3117 GCA_034665145.1 Solirubrobacteraceae bacterium | reverse complement strand
GGTCGAGCAGCGCGCGCGATCGCTGGACCGCCGCCGCCAGATCACGGAGGTCACTGAGGACGAAGTTCGCGCGGACGTGGCCGTCGCGTGGGTCGAGCTCCACGATCCCGCTGCCGTGGGGCAGCCGGAGGCTTCTGCGGTACGCGCCGCCGGACACCTCCTCGATCCCGCGCACGGCCCTGAGTGACAGGAAGGCGATCGCGTCCGCAGCCGCGAACGGGCTGCGGTGGGGAAGGCGCAGCGCGATCGAGGCGGGCGCTCCGGGAGCTCGGGCTCCGCTGGGCGGGTGGGCACTGGACGGAAACCGTCGCGCGGCCTTCGCTCGCAGCGCGCTGGGCGTCATCGCAAACACTTCCCGGACCGTCTCGTTGAACTGCCTCAGGCTGCGAAAGCCGGCGGCGAAGGCGACCTCGGCCATCGGCAACGAGGTCGTCTCGAGCAGGATCCGGGCCGTCTGAGCGCGTTGAGCGCGGGCCAGCGCCAGCGGGCCGGCACCCACCACGGTCACGAGCTGGCGGTGCACATGTCGCGAGGCGTAGCCGAGCCTGCGAGCGAGCCCCTCGACGCCGTCGCGATCGACGACGCCGTCCGCGATCAGCCGCATCGCGCGGCCCACGAGGTCGGCCCGGCTGTCCCACTCCGGCGACCCGGGCGTGGCATCAGGGCGGCATCGCATGCAGGCTCGCAGGCCGGCCGCCTGGGCCGCCGCCGCGGTCGGGAAGAGCCGCACGTTCTCGCGCTTTGGAGTCCGCGCCGGGCAGCTCGGGCGGCAGTAGATCCCGGTCGTGCGCACGCCGACGAAGAACCATCCGTCGAACCGTGGATCACCTGCCTCCACGGCACCCCACAAGCGCTCTGTGTCAAGGAGCATGGGCGTCACCATCGCACACGACACGAGCCCTGTCTGGCGGAAATCGGACATGACAGTGATTGCGCCTGGGCGGAGCGCATTCCGGGCGCCGGGGCCCAAGCGGGGGTCAGCTGACCACTGCTAGATTCGCGCTCGTCAGCCTTTGGGGGGTCGTCCAACCGGCCAGGACACCGGGTTTTGGTCCCGGGAATCGGGGTTCGAGTCCTCGCCCCCCAGCTGAGCGCCCGACGGGGCGCGACCGCGCCCGTCGAAGCGCTCCCGAGACCCGCAAACCTCTCCAGGCTTCGCTATGGCTGCAAGTTTGGGGCCAGATCGTCCGCGAAAGCGCCCAAAACCTAAGACAGCGGCCAAGGGTGCCGATGACCCGTGCGGGAAGGCCAAGGCAGGCGTCCAGGCACCCAAGGACGAAATTGCGGCGAGACGATGTAATCAACCCCCAGGATTTGCGCCCCGGCAACGCGTTGCCGGGCCCGCGTCGCGTGGCCGTCCGCCCCTCGCTGTGGACCCGCGCGCGAGCGGCCGTCTCACGCCTCCGCGCCCAGGCCCACGGGCAGGGTGGCTACACGATGATCGAGATGCTCGTCGGGATGACGCTGACGCTGTTCATCGCCGGCGCGACGATGACTCTGCTCGAGACCGCCACGCGCGCGCAGAGCCGCGACCAGAATTACGCGCAGGAGATCACCAGCACCCAGACCGCGCTGGCCCGGCTCGTGCACGACCTGCGGCAGGCGAGTTCGTTTTCGTTCGTGTCGCCGAACGTGCTCCAGTTCCAGATGGTCGCGAACGGCACCACGATCAACGTCAGGTACGACTGCACGGCGTCGGATTCGCTCGGTACGGCCTACCGGCGCTGCGCCCGCACGCAGGCCACCGCGCCCGCCTCCCCGCCGGCGGCTGGGACGGCGCTCGGCACGGGAGACATCCAGCATGTGGCCAATGGCACGATCGCGACGTTCTGCAACCCGGCCGGAGCCACCGCATCGGGATCGGTGTTCTTCGTCTCCAATCCGACGATCCCCAACACGGACGGCAGCCTGCTCGCGTGTGACGAAGCCTACGAGAATCTGATCGGCCCGCAGCTGAAGACACCCACCTACGTTGCCGTACAGGTCAACGTGCCGGCCAGCGGCGATCTGGTCCGCGGCGGGTTGACGCATCTGACAGTGCTCAAGAGCGGGACCTTCCTCCCCAACTCGGACTCGGGCGCATGATGCGCCGGCCCAACTTGATCGGGCGCACGGCGCACGCGGCGCGCAGGCGACTCAGACAAGCTGGTGGCGATCAGGACGGCTTCACGATCATCGAGGTCCTGGTGGCCACGATGATCATGATCGTCGGGGTGCTCACCGCGATGCAGGCGTTGGACGCCTCGCGCAAGCTGACGCTGGTGGCCGAACGGCAGACCACGATCGCCCATCGCGCGCAACTCGAGCTGGAACGCGTCAAGTCGCTGCCGTACAACCAGATCGGGCTGTCCGGCACATCCGCCTCGTGGTCGTCGACGGCCGGTGACTACACCTACGTGGGCAGCTCCGGGGCTTCCTGCCCGGCGTCACCGGCGGGGTCGGCTCCGACCTACCAACCCGATCACAGCACCGGAGGCTCAGCGGCCACGGAGTCGCTGGTCATCAAGGGGTGCAGCTACACCCTCGGCGGAACCAGCACCCCCTTCACCACCGGCACGGTCGCACCCGTGACCGCGTGGACGGACGGCACCCTCAGCGGGAATGTCTACGACTTCGTCACCTGGACCAGCGACCCAACTTGCAGCCAGACCACGACCTCGGGTTCGATCTGCGCCACGAGCAACGACTACAAGCGAGTGACCATCGTCGTCACGATGAACGGCGCCACCCACCCGAGCAATCCGGCCGTAGTAGCGGGGTTCGTGGCCAACCCCAGCGACGCTCCCACGGGCGCTCCGGCCAACAGCCAGCAGAACCCGCTCTCGAGCCCGACCACGAGCTGCGTCAACGGCTCCGGGCAAACCGTGTCATGTAGCAACACGGTGTCCGGGACGCCGCTGCAGTACTTCCCGACGGATTGCTCCTACACGAGCGGCTCGTGCGGGACGCCGACGTGTGCCGGTCATAGCCTTCACAACACGATCGCGTCGGTGCTGCTCAACCCGCCCGCGCCGGATCTGCTCCGTACCACCCTGCCCACCGGGGCGTGCACGGACGTCTCAGGGAATCCCACGCCACCCTGCTTTGGGCTTGACCTCGGGTGCGCAGGCGGGACCG
>JAXDGI010000081.1:0-55101 GCA_034665145.1 Solirubrobacteraceae bacterium | reverse complement strand
AGGCTGACCTTGGGCCCGATGAGCTGGTAGGCGAAGGCGGACTCTCCGGTTACCGCCGTGAGACAACTTTTGGCGGGTCGCTTGGCTGGGGCCACCCCGGGCTCGTTGGCTGTAGTCGCTCTCCCGGCTGCCGGGCCGGCGACCGCCTTCAGTCCGTCGAACGTCGTCCAGCCGGGGGCGAACCGGGGCGAGAACACCCAGCGGCGAAAGGTCTTGCCTCCTACCTTGGCCGCAGTCAGCGGTGGCGAGCCGGGGATTGGAGCCGGAGCATGCGCCGCTACCGGCGCCGCAATGGCGATGACGACAGCCAGCGCGCCGGCGCACGGCAGCCCGGCCACGGCAATCTCCCATCTGGGGATCGCTACGAGAACACGATCGACCACCACCGGCAGCGCGGCGGCCGATAGCAGCGCCATCGGGACAAACACGCGGTAACCGGTCGATCTAAGTGAGGCCGCCAGTGGGCGGCTGTCGAACCAGTAAACCCACACGAAGAAGGCAAAGATCACCAGGATCATCGCCGCCGGCGCTAGCCAGTCGATCTTTCGTTCCCGGAGGGCCAGCACCAGGCAAAGCAATACTGTCACCGGGACGATCAGCAGCCAGTGCTGGGGGCTCAGGGCCTGGGCGCCGAGGGCGTGCACGGTCGGGCCCAGACGGCCGGTGGGGGCGATCCCGTGACTCAGGTTCAGAGACGAGCCGTAGTCCGCACGCGGCTCCTTTCCAGCCCGCAACTGAGCCCAGACGAACCACGGGACCGAGCTGAGGGCAGCCGCGAACACCGCGCCGAGCAGAGGCCGCCACGTCCGGCGGTCCAAGTGCCACGCCGCGAGACACGCCACCACGGCGCAGATGGCGAATTCGGGCAGCGCCTCGACCTTCGTGGCCAGGGCGACGCTGCCGAACGCTGCGGTGAGTACGAGGGCGCCGCGGTTCCGCTCGATGATCCAGCCGAAGGCGCCGAGTACGAACAGAGCGAGGTAGATGCCCAGGACGAGGTCGGCACCCCCGCCCTGAGTTTGATGAGCGACTTCGGGAGACAGCAGAAACAGCGCGACGCCGAACCACAGCAGGGCGGGCCGGACGCGGCCCGAGAGCACGCGGACAATCGCACCGGCGAACGCGACCGTGAGCACCGCCAGTTCGCCGGTCACCGCACGGAGGTCGATGTGACCGGCAAACCGTATAGCCAGCTCTGCGGTGATTGACCAGAACACTGGATACGAGCGGTGGGTGAGTCCCACGTAATGGGTGCTCGGCGTGAACATGCGAGGGTCGAGGCCGAGATTGCCCAGCGACAGCCCCTTCGGGATCCAGAAAGTCCAGGAATCATCGAGCCACGGAGCGGTACGAAAGGCGCCGAACAGGATCAAAACGGCCAACACGACCGCGAAACAGCAGAACGCGGTGGCCAGCACTCCCTCGGTGAGCCCAGCCTCTTTGGCTACGGGCGTCGCCGGTTCCAGCGACAGCCGCCGTCGGGTGGTCTCACGGAGCCTGCGGCTCGCCAGCAGTCCTCCTGCGCTCAAGACAATCGCCACCCCGGCAAACGTCGGAAGATCTGCCCGAAGGCCGATAAGGACGAGAATTTCCAGCGATACACCACACGTCCCTGCTCCGAGCAGAAGCGCCACCGGCGCGTAGCTCAGCCACGAGCGCCGGGAAGCAGAGCGGAGGCAGACCGCGAGCAAGGCGTAGCCAACGACCATGAAGCAGCCGTTCAAGCCAACTGCGCCAAGGACCACAGCCGCGTCGCTCACGAGGGCGCCACCTTCAACACGTAGACACCTGGGCCGACCCGGTAGCGGCGACGGACGGTCACTGCCGGCGGCGCAACATGAGCGGCCTGGTAGCTGAGAATCCACTCAGCGGCAGAGGGGTTGTTCACCGGAAGCGCAGAGCCGAAGAAAAGGAGGCCCGCAGCGCGCAAGCTCGTGGACAGGCCGGCCGAGACGTGCGGAGACTCGTAAATGAAATACGTCGATTGACTGCCAATGAGCTGCGCTGCACGGTGGATCGCCGCACCGTCAACCGTGGCGTCATAGAGCGGGCCGGGTGCTCTTAGCGGTAAGCGCTGGAGGACCGGGCCGTATTGGGGGAATCTTGCGTACAGCCGCGAGTTCAAGTTGGGCGACAGCGCCACAACGGCGGCGACGCCCAAGACGACTGCTGCTGCTGTCCCCTTCAGGACCCAGTCGAGAAGGATCCAGCGACCGATGGGCCACGACGTGAGGGCAGGGCTAATCCGCGGAAGGCGAGGCGCCGACCGGCGCGCCGACTCGATGGCCGCGCGGACTTTCGGCGTCCAAGCCTCTGTCCTCGGCGCGGCGCTCAAAGACGTCAGTGACACGGCAAGAGCCAGACCCCAGGCCGAAGTGGCGTCAGACCCCAGCCACTCTCCGGTGCTGCCGGCGGCCGCGCTAAGCACAGCAAACATCGCCGCCGACGCAGCGCCTGCGGCACGCAGGCCACGCCAGCGGTCGCGGCGCCCGACTTGAATGGCCATGAGGCAGACGCTGATCATGATGATGGCGACTCCGAGGGCCCCGGCGCCCCCAGTTTCAGCGCCGGCCTGAGCTACCGCGCTGTGGGCGGGGTTGAATCCGACGTCGACCCCATGCTGGCCAAGACCGAAGCCGGTGATCGGTCTCGCGATCAGAGCGTCGAGCCCATTCTTGATCGAGCTGACCCGAACCTGCCCCGAAGATCCCTGGCCCTGCTGCGCGACATCGCTGAAGTAGTGCCGCAGCGTGGGGTTCCAGAGGCCCACGCCGGCCAGCACCGCGACCACGAGCCAGGTCTGCCAACGGCGGCGCCAGGGGCTGGCGAGGAGAGCGAACACCGCCAGGATCACCACGATCGCGATCCCGGTCCGGGTGAACACCATGGTCATGTTTATGGCCAGGAACACCGTGACAGCTGCGAGACTCCGCCGGGCCCAGCTGTCCAGCTCCCGTCCTCGGCTCCACAACAGGGCGAAGGTCAGAGGCATGACCAGGAACGCAGTCGTGGAGTTGGGGTTCCCCAGTGTGTAGTAGTGGAAGTCGTAGGGAGCATTTGAATACTTGGCCGTGAACAGCGTCTGGGGCGTTGGGAAGCCGTCCTTGAGCGCGAACGCGATGTCGGCGCGAACCAACAGCAGACCGATGCCGAGCAGCCAGGACGCAGCCAACAGGCGCCGCGGGATGTCGCTCCACCAAACTCCGGCGAGCGTTAGGCCCGGAGCTAACAGGCAAGTGATGAGGAGAACGGTGGACCGCCCGGGCTGTGCCGAGGCGGCGGTCGAGACAACTCCGGCAAGCAGCACGAGCGCGGCGCCGACCGCAATTCCCCGAGGAAGACTGGGCCGGTCATGGCGACGAAACATCACGCCGGCGAGCACGGCCAACACGGCGATTATCACGGCCGGGCTCAGCGGCGCAAGCCACGGGCGGCCGAGAAGATCGAGGCGAGCATTGACCGTGTTGAGCGGGTCCGTCGCCGAGAGGGCAGCCCCGACGCCGATGACGAGCGCGAGGGTCTCCCGCCCTGGCGGCCAGTGGATTGTGGTTCCCAGCCGGCGCGCCGAGGTCCTCCTGACCGCTGTCTGCTCGTACGTGCGGCTCGAGGGGTGCATGACGCCTAGTCGACCGAACCGCGAGGCGACGAAACTAGTTGACGGTTACAGAGGCGAGATCCCATTCCGAACGACGCAACACCTTGTCACCAAAGTTCGTCAGCACCACTTGCACGGCTGCGCCGGACGGGAGGGTGAGCGGGAGGCGCTCAGTTTGGAGCCCTGCGGTGCTGGAAAAGTTTCGATACGCCAGCCACCGATTGGCCCGGACGTCGAGGATCCCCACTCCGAACCCGCCGACGAGAACATGCACGGCGGCGCTAACGACATGGCGGCCGGGTGCCAGGTACCCGCTTGGGGAGAGAAGCGCGTACGAGTACGGGGCCGCGCCGGTCGTGATGTGCATCAATCCACCCGCGGAGACGGCGTTTGCACCGCCCGCCAAACTCCAGCCGGAAGGAACCGCGCCGGCGAACACCGTGCGTGTCGGCAAGGGTGCCGCGCGAAGGGCTACATGGGCCACGGTCCAGCTCGAATTCTGCGATTGGACCTGCGCGAAATTGGTCAAGACGATCCGTACCCGGTGGGCGCGCGGCAAATCGGCGACCAACGCGAGGTGGCCGCCTTGGGTAGGACCGGCGTAACCACGGAAGGAAATCCACCGCTTTGTCGCAGCGTCCTGCAAGCCCAGACCGATTCCGCCGCTCATGACTCGGCCGGCCACGAGGATGCTGTAACGGCCGGCCGGGACTCGCTGGACCGGCGCCAGCAGCTGGTAGGCATACCGGCCACCGCCGGTGCCGACGCGGACGGATCCGGATCGGAAAGCGAGAGACGGCAAGTCAGCGTCTGCGGTCCAGCCCGATGGTAGCCCCTTGCTGAAGTTCCAGTCTACGGCGACCATCCGATGTTGCGGTGGCGACTTACGCACGAGCCCCTGGGCTGGATGCGGACGGAGGGCGGAGGGTGAACGCGGGGGCGACTTCTGGCCGCCAGTCCGTGCCACGGCAATAACGGCTATCCCAGCGACGACCAGGATGGCGACGATAAGGGCGAGGAATCGACGGAGCCTTCGAGGCATCAGAAATTGTGGTCCTGACTATTCGAGTACGAACGGTGGCTTGAGTCGGTCCTGGTAGGTGACGTCCCGGGGCGACACGCGATCATCGGGCCTCATTCCCGCGGCGACGTGGCCGCCCAGGTAGTTGGAGAGTTGAGCCTTTGAGGACACACGAGACAGCGGCCAAATCTACCGCACGGGGTGGTCGCCAGACCCCGGGTTAGAGCCCTGGCGCTAGCCGCTGGTGCTTGGCCTACCGTTCACCGACGTGGATCTCCTGATGTGGCAGCGGCTCAGCATCGCTGTGGGTACCGCCGCCGTTCTCGCATACGCGACAACGCCGTTGGCAATTCGGGCCGCGCGGCGCTTCGCCTTCTACGACAACCCTGTCGGCTACAAGGGTCACGCCCGCCCGACCCCCTATCTCGGCGGAACGGCGGTAGTTCTCGCCTTTGCGGTGGCGCTGATGGCGGTAGCTGGACGCCCGCGGTCATCGCTTCTACTTATCGGTGCGCTCGCCGTCCTGCTAGTCGTCGGAACCGTCGACGACAAGCGGACGGTCCCGCCGGCGGTGCGGGTCGTGTCTGAATTCGGGCTCGGACTACTACTTGCCGCACTCGATCTGGGCTGGCGGCTGGGCTCCGGAGGGCTGCTCGATGCCCTGGTGACTGGGATCTGGGTAGTGGGCGTCGTCAACTCGTTCAACCTGTTCGACAACATGGATGGCGCATCGAGCACGATGGCGCTGGCCGCGTCGGCTGGGATCTGCGCATTGGGCCTCGTCACCGGCGATGCCTGGGTTGTCGCCGGTGGAGCCGCGCTGTGCGGCGCCTGCCTGGGCTTCCTGCCCCACAATCTCAGCTCGCCGGCCAAGATCTTCCTCGGCGACGGGGGGAGCATGCCACTCGGCTTCGCCGTCGCTGTACTTACGGCCAACGTGGCCCGAAGTGCCGCGCCGGGCGCACTCAGTCTCCTCGTCGGTTGTCTTCTGGTCGGCGTTCCGGCCCTGGACACGGCGCTCGTGATCGTCTCGCGCACCCGCCGGGGCATCTCGGTGCTCACCGGTGGGCGGGACCATCTCACGCATCGCACGCGGATGCGTATGAAGACGCCCGGGCGCGTCGCCCTCGTCCTCGGGACCGCTCAGGCTGTCGTGAGCGCGGCGGTGATCGTGGCCAGCCAGGCAGGGTCTCCCGAACTGGTCTACATCGTGCTGGCGTTCGTGATCCTGGCCGTGACCGCGATCGTCGCCCTTGAGGACGCCGTCCCGATGGAACGATCCGGGGCGCAACCAGCCGTTGGCGCGGTCGCCGATCAACCGGGCCGCTCGCCATGGCGGCGGCATGTCCCGACCGTCCTCCTAGCCGTGGTCGGGCTGGGGGCCGGCCTGAGCCCGCTGTTCTCGGCGTACTACAGCCCGAGCGTCTGGATGCCGGTCGGCCTCGTCCTGATGGTGCTCGCCGCGATGGGGACGATCGCCCGGCCGCGCCGCATTCCGTGGCCCGCTGCGCTGCTCGTGGGCGGGTTGAGCGGGCTGGGCCTCTGGTCCCTGCTCTCGATGGTCTGGGCCCAGGCGGTGGAACAGGCCTCGTTGGGCGCCAACCTGTGGCTGAGCTACGCCGCGCTGGCGCTGCTCATCGTGATCCTCATGAACGGACGGCGCGACGCCGCTGTCCTGCTCGGGTTCGCCGGGCTGGGCATTGCCGTGGTGGGGGTGTCGGTGCTGGTCCGGCTGCTGGGCAGCGACCCGGGGACGCTCTTCATCCTCGGGCGGCTCAACTCGCCCCTCGGGTACATCAACGGAGAGGGCTGCGTGTTCGCCATGGGCGTCTGGCTGGGGCTGGCCCTCGCCGAGCGCCGCGAGCCCCCCCTGGCCGCGCTGGGCATGCTGGCCAGCGTCGTGATGGCCGGGTTGGTGTTGCTCTCGCAATCACGCGGCGCGGCAATCGCCACGGGTGTGGCACTGCTCATTGCCTTCGCCGTGATCCCGGGGCGCCGGCGGCGCATCATCGCGGTCGCCGTGCTCGTGGCCGCCTTCGCCGCGGCGGCGGGTGGCCTTGACCACGTGTACTCGCTGGGCCAGCTCGGCCCTGTCCCGGCTGCCGCTGCCCACCACGCCGTGCGTGGGCTTGTTCTGGCCGCTCTCGCGGCGGCCCTCGTCTGGGGCGCCGTCGTCGCCGCCGTCAACGCGACGCGCCGGCGGGGCGCGGGACCGGCGAGGCTGGCCGAGCGGGTAGCCACGGTCCTGGCCGTGGCCGTGATCGTCGTTCCGGTCGCCGTCGCGATCGCCCGCGCTCCTCGTCTCGAGCGGACCGCTCGCCAGCAGTGGCACGCGTTCGTTCACCTCGGTGCTGCAGAGGGCGGTACGAGCACGAGCCAGACGCGCCTGTTCTCGGGGGCGGGCAACCGCTACGACTACTGGCGGGTTGCCTGGCACGTGTTCACGGGCCAGCCGGCGATCGGGGTGGGGGCGGGGAACTACGCCCCGTATTACTTCCGTGAGCGGCGCACGCAGGAGTCCATCGAGAATCCACATTCATTGGAGCTGCAGACGCTGTCGGAGCTCGGTGTGGTTGGCCTGCTGCTCCTGCTGGCGGCCGTGGGCGGGGTCGCGCTGGGGGTGGCGCGAATCGCGCCCCAGGCCCGGACCTCTCCGGGCGCCCGGGGCCTGCTCGTGGCCGGTACGGGAGTCACCGTCGTGTGGTTCGTGGACGCCAGTGGCGACTGGATGCAGCTGCTGCCCGGGGTGACGGCGATCGCTGTGTGCGCGATGAGCGCGGTCACGATGGCGGCTCGCGGCCAGCCGGAACGGGCGCGGCTCGGAGCGGGGGTGCGGCCTCAGCGTCTGCCCGCGCTGCTCGGCTCGGCGGCCATCATCTTCGTGCTGGCCATCGGCGGAGCCAGCCTCCTTCGGGACGGGCTGGCGCGCCATTACGTGAATAGCGCCCGGGCCTCACTGCCCAGCGACCCGGCGGCAGCCATCGCGGACTCCAACCGGTCCCTGGGCCTCGATCCTGCCAACCTTGACGCCTACTACGTCAAGGCCGCCGGCCAGGCGCGGTTCAACCGGGCCGCATTGGCCCGTGAGACCTTGTTGCAGGCGGTCCAGCAGGACCCCGGAGACTTCATCACCTGGACCCTGCTCGGCGACCTCGAGGTCCGTGCCGGGGACGTCCAGGCGGCGCGCGGTTATTACCGGCGCGCCTTGCGCCTTGATCCACGGGAGCCGGCCCTCAGGCGGCTGATCACCGAGCCCGTGAACCGTCTTTTGCAATCGGCCCATTGATCGGCGGCGGGTGTTAGCCTGAGCACGTGCGGGTGGGGACCCCAGCAGCTGTCGCTGCCACATTCGCCAGCCTGGTGCTGGCTACCGCCGGTTCGGCGTCGGCGGCCCCTGGCAACGGGGTGCACGTCGATCCCGGCTCCCCGGCCGGTAAGCAGTATGCGATCCCGATTCCCAGTGCGCGCGCCGAGACCTCGGGTCAATCTGGAGGCACGGGGTCGGCCAACCCGCCACTGTTCGGCGTTGGGGTGACTCCGGCGGGCACCGCAGCGACCGGCGGCGCCTCCGGCGCGGCTGCTTCCGCCGGTCAGTCCACCAGCGTCCGGTCCCCGGCCACAACGGCTCAGGCCGCCGACGGCAAATCCCGACGTCTGACCGCCCGGCAGGGCACGCGGGCGGATACGTTGGGGGCGCCCAGGATGGCGGCGCCCAGCGGTGGCCACCTGTCCGCACAGTCAAGCGCCGTTGGGGGCACGAGCTGGCTTCCACTGCTCGGCGGGGGGGCCCTGGTGCTCCTGATCGGCGGGGGCGGCGGCTTCCTGCTGCGCCGGAGTCTCTGAGCACACCCGTCCCGCGGGTTGGGCGCAGCGCGAGCCGATGGCCGTTCCTACCTCTGACCGCAAGCAGCATGCGCTCGGACTGTTCTCCGGGCTGCCCGCTCGTTACGGCTCGATGGGCGCGGTGCTCAGCTTCGGGCAGGATCCGCGTTGGCGCCGGGCGCTCGTCACAGCCATCGCGCCCGGGCCGGCTGAGCGGATCCTCGATGTGGCCACCGGCACGGGCTTGGTCGCCGCCGAGCTCGTCCGCCAAGGCGCCGGAGCGGTGGTCGGGCTCGATCAGAGCGAGGCCATGCTCGGCCAGGCCCGGCGGCGCGCGGACACCCGCCCCGAGCTCGCCCGCCGGATCACCACGGTTGTCGGCGAGGCCGAGCGGCTGCCGTTCGCCGATGACGAGTTCGACGCGCTGACCTTCACCTACCTGCTGCGCTACGTCGACGACCCGGCGGCGACCATGCGGGAGCTCGCGCGCGTGGTCAAGCCCGGGGGCCGGATCGGCATGCTCGAGTTCGGGGTGCCCCAGCAGCCCGTGCTGCGCGGGCTGTGGCGGGTTCATACACGGGTCGGCCTTCCCCTTCTGGGTCGGCTCGTATCGACGGCGTGGTATGAGGTTGGCCGCTTCCTGGGTCCCAATATCGAGGCGTTTCATCGAGCCGAGCCCGACCTGGCCGGGCTGTGGCATGCGGCGGGAATCGACGGCGTACACGAGCGCCGGCTCAGCTTCGGCGCCGGATTGGTCATGTCGGGAAACAAGGGACACGACGCCGGCTCGTGAATGCTGAGCGCCCCGCCTTCTACGCGCTACGCCGCGGCGGATGGCGAGACCTCATCACGCTGCTGCATCCTCCCTACACGGCGTGGCATCTCAGCTACGTCGCGCTCGGGGCGGCCGCCGCGCCGCATGTCCACGCCGACCGGCTCGCCGCCGCTCTGGGCGCCTTTGCCCTCGGGGTGGGGGTCAGTGCCCACGCCCTGGACGAGCTCAACGGGCGCCCGCTGCAGACGGCGCTGAGTCGCGGTGCGCTGATCGCGCTCGGGGCGGGCGGGCTGCTCGGCGCGCTGGCCATCGGAGTGCTCGGAGCGGTGATCGTCTCGCCGCTGCTCATCCCACTCGTGCTGGCCGGAGGCCTGCTCGTCCCCGCCTACAACCTCGAGCTGGCCGGGGGGCGACTGCACAACGACGCCACGTTCGCCCTGGCCTGGGGCGCCTTTCCGGCCTTCACCGGGTACTTCGCCAACGCCCTCGAGATCCGGCCCGCCGGCATCCTCGTGGCCGGTGCCTGCGCTCTGCTCAGCGTTGCCCAGCGGCGACTGAGCACGCCGGTGCGTGAGCTGCGGCGTCACACCACGGGCCTGACCGGGGAGCAGCGGCTCGATGACGGCCGGGTGCGCGGGCTCGACGCGCAGACGGTGCGGGCGCCGCTTGAAGGGGCGCTGTCGTCCCTGTGGATGGGGCTGGTGCTGCTGGCCGCGGGTCTCGTCGCGCTCCGGCTATAGGTGACCCACGCGACGTCTCGCCCGCTCCCTACTCGGTGGCGCTGAACTCCCAGATGGCCACGCCGAGCATGACGAGCCCGAGGGCGAGAATGACCGCCGCCTCAAGTACCGCCGGCACCTGCCAGCCCCACCAGGTGACCCCGGGATCAAGCGCCTGCCGGGCCAGGGGCGAGACGCTCAGGTGGTCAAAGACGAGCCGTCGCATCGGGTCCACGGCGTAGGTGAGCGGATCGAGCCGGTTGAGCACGGTCAGCCAACCGGGCAGTCCCGAGGCGGGAAACAGGGCCCCGGAGATGAAGAACATCGGCATGACGATCATCTGCATCACGCCCATGAACGACTGCATCTGCTTGATCCGGACGGCGACCATGATCCCGAACGCGGTGATGGTGAAGGCCAGCAGCAGCTGCAGAGCGAACACCCCGAGGATGAGCAGCGGGTCGTAGGGGACGTGCACGAGGCCCGCCAGGCAGATGACGATCACGCCCTGGAAGCCGGCCACGGTGGCCCCGCCCAGCGTCTTTCCGATCACGATCGAACTGCGCCGGATGGGGGCGACCATCATCTCGCGCAGGAACCCGAACTCGCGGTCCCAGACGATCGACGCGGCCGAGAACATGGCCGTGAACATGACTGAGATGCAGAGGATGCCCGGGTAGATGAAGGTCTTGAGGTCCACGCCATGGGTCCCGGCGCTGGACAGGCGCTGCAGCCCGGAGCCGAGGACGAACAAGAACAGCAACGGCTGGATCAGCGAGGTGATCATCCGCAGGCGATCGGCCTTGAAACGGATCAGCTCCCGGCGCCAGACGATCTTGATCGCCCGCAGTTCAGAGCGCAGGCTGCGCTGGGGGACCGAGACCCGGACGACCTGGCTCGGGCCGGTTTCCGGTGGCGGACGATTCTCGGATCGTGAGGTCGTCGTGCTCATCGCCGGCCGCCACCCATCATCTGCATCATGACCCGGTTGCGGTGTTTGGACTGGTCCTCCTCGGCATCGCGGATAGTGGTGCCGGTGTAGGACATGAACACGTCGTCGAGCGTCGGGCGGGAGATGCTGACGGCGCGGATGGGAATGCCTGACTCGGCAAACAGCCGGGGGACGAACTCCTCCCCAGCCGGGACGCCGAAGACGACCGCTCCCTCCGCCACGCGCGCCTGGATCCCAAACCGCTCCTGGAGGGTGGCGATGGCCGCCTGATCGTCATCGGTGTGGATCGTTACGCGGTCCTGGCCGACCTGTGCCTTGAGCGTCTCCGGGGAATCCAGGGCCACGATCTCACCGTGATCCATGATCGCGATCCGATCGCACCACTCGGCCTCGTCCATGTAGTGGGTGGTCATGAAGATGGTGATCTCCTCACGCTCCTTGAGCTCGCGGATGTAGCTCCAGATGGACCGCCGGGTCTGGGGGTCCAGCCCGATCGTCGGCTCGTCCAAGAACAACACGCGCGGCGAGTGCATCAGACCGCGGGCGATCTCCAGGCGCCGGCGCATGCCGCCCGAGAAGGTGCCGACCACACCGTCACGGCGCTCCCACAGGCCGACCATCTCCATCACCTGCTGCATGCGTGGCTTGACCAGCGAACTCTGGACGCCGTAGAGCTCGGCGTGCAGGCGCAGGTTCTCGGCCGCGGTCAGATAGCCGTCGAGCGTCGGGTCCTGAAAGACGAGTCCGATATTGCGCCGCACGTCATCGCGCTGGTGCACGACATCGTGCCCGGCCACCCGGGCCTCGCCCGAGGTCGGCTTGGCCAGCGTGCAGAGCATGTTGATCGTGGTCGTCTTGCCGGCTCCGTTGGGACCGAGAAAGCCGAACACCTCACCGGCGGCCACATCGAAGCTGACCCCGCGCACCGCCTGGACCTGGTCAAAGTTCTTGACCAGGTCCCGGACGGCGATGGCGGGCGGCCCGACTGCCTGGCTATCGATCGCGGACGACACTGACACCGGATACGTTAGGGCGTCAGTCCTGGTCCTCCTCGGCCAGAAGCCGATACAGGGCGCGACGGGTCTCGGTCAGGATCTCCGAGGCCTTGGCTCGCTGGGCTTCATCGCCGACTGAGGCAACCTGCCAGGCGGCCTTGCCGATCTGGAGGACGAGCGGGCCGATCTCGGTCATCGGACCGAAGTCGGGCTCCTGGTTCTCCCACGGATCGGGCTCTCCGGCGCGGGTCTCGAGGTGCTCGCGGCCGGCGTCGGTGATCTCGAACTGGCGGTTGCCGTCGGCACCGACGGGCTTGATCAGGCCCTCGTCCTCGAGCTGGGAGAGGCGCGGATAGACCGTGCCCGGACTCGGGCGCCAGTGGCCTCCGCTGCGCTCCTCGATCGTCTGCATCAGCTGGTAGCCATTGGCAGGCTCCTCGGCGAGCAGACGCAGCAGCGCGAGGCGGACGTCACCCTTACGGGCCCGGCCCCGGCCGCGACCGCGACCACGAGGGCCGGGGCCAAAGCCTCCGAACCCTCCGCGCCCGAAGGGGCCGTGCGGACCGCCGAACGATCCCTCGGCGCCGGGACCCTCGCCCCACGGACCGCCGCGCATCTCGGCGAGGGCGGCCAGAGCCCGATGGGCCCGGCAGTGCTGCTTGTGGTGTGCCCGGGCGCCCGGCCCGGGCCAATCATGTGCGAATGAATAACTGGACATGTAAACCCCTACTTTGAAGATCTATACCGATGCATCAAAGATATATCGCAAATATGTCGCTTGTCAAGGGAAGCGCAAGCGGGTCACCGCGCTCGGTGGCCCGCCGCGTAGTTCGACGGGCAGCGCCGTCACCCACTCGAATCGTGCGAATTGGGGGTACGAGAGATGCTGGCCGGGCTCAGTCCGAGCGCCCGGCGCCCGAGCCCCGATTGCGCAGCCAGTCGGCCACCTGCTGGCTCACGTCCCCGACCTGGGAGCCCAGGTTGGTCACGTTCTCGCCCAGATCCTGGAAGAGCGCCCGGAAGCGTGCGGCGTAGTACTCAAAAGCATCGCCGGCCTCCTCGCGCACGTCGTGCACGTCTCCGCGGCGGCGATACTCGCCCCGCTGGATCCGGTCGTACTCGCCGCTCTGGACCCAGCGCATGACCTCGGACACACGGCGGACCGCGTTGGGGTGGCTGACACCGATCTCGAGGAAGAAGCGGCGCACGCGATCGTGAGGGTCCTCCCAGTTCTCGTACTCCATGGCCTGGGCCATGAAGGCGTCAAGCTCGAGTTGATCGGCGGGCAGCCCGCTGGCCACCACCATCAGGGTGCGGCAGATGATGCGAGGGTCGCGTACGGCCAGCGTGGCCGCGCGATCACAGCTCAGCTCGGCCGCCCGGAACCACTCCAGCAGCACCGCGCGCACGGCCCGCAAGGGCAGGCCGATGATGCCGGGCAGGTTGATCCCGCGCAGAAGGATGTTCAGCGCGGTCATATAGACGACGTGGTCAGAGAGGATGTGGCCCAGCTCGTGGGCGATGACGCCGCGCTGCTCGGCGGTGTCCAGCTCACGCGCGAGCGGAGCGCCGATCACGATCATCGGGTTCTGGGAGCCAATCGTGGCCGCGTTGAAGCCGAGAAGCGGGGAGGAGCTGACGTAGAGGTCGTACTCGCCCGGCATGTCGAGCACATGGCTGACACCCTTGTAGGAGGCCCACAGGGCGGGCAGCTGCTTCTCGGAAACCTTGACCGAGTTGCCGAGGTAGAACTGGCGCAGGGCGCGCTCGTACTGGAACTCGATCAGCTTGCGGACGACCACGTCCAGCATCGGGACCGCTTTGAGAGCGGCCGTGGCCGCCCGGTCGGCGGGATGCTCGTAGGCCTTAGAGGAGATTTCCGGGTACGGCTCCAGGGCCTCGGGCAGATTGTCCGTCATGGCTGGGCCGGAGCCTACTCCCCCACCGCCCCGCGCGGGAGAATGTCAGCCGTGCGTCCAGTTCAGGTCAGCGACACCTTTGCCGGGACCGTGACCGAGGCGGAACGCTGCTGGTATGACCCGGATGGGTGGCCGCGTTGGGTCGATGGCTGTGAGCGGGTGCTGGATGTCGAGTCCGGCTGGCCGGAGCCGGGCTCGGGCATCACCTGGGAGTCAGGCCCGGCAGGACGGGGCCGGGTCAGCGAACGCGTCGTCGAATACGAACCTCTGCGCGGGCTGACCCTCGACGTCGGCGATGCCTCGATCCAAGGGCGCCAAACCGTCGCCTTCGTTCCTGACGACGGCGCGGTGACGGTCGAGCTGGCGCTGGCCTACCGCCTCAAGCGCGAGTCAGTCGTCTCCCCGCTCGTCGATCGGTTGTTCATCCGCCGGGCCATGGCCGCGTCGCTGGCCAGGACGCTGCACCGCTTTGGCGCGGAGCTTCAGGCGACCACCCGCGGCCGTTAGACGGCCCTTAGACTTCCCGCATTCCGACCCCGAGAAGATCAGAGGCTCATGTTCGTCTTCAAAGCCGCGGTGGTCGGCGCCGGCACGATGGGAGGGGAGATCGCACAGGCGATCGCCTCGGCCGACATCCCCGTCGTGCTCAAGGACGTCGACCAGAAGTTCATCGATCAGGGACTGGCTCGGGCCCGCTCGCTCTGGGCGGACCGGGTCAAGGCCGGCAAGCTCGAGCCGGCCGAGCTGGAGCGCAAGCTCGCGCTGATCACCGCCACAACCGGCTATGAGAACTTCGGCGACGTCGACTTCGTGATCGAGGCCGTCCCGGAGCGGATGGAGCTCAAGCAGACGGTGTTCGCCGAGCTCGATGACGTCACCCCCGGCCACGCCGTGCTGGCCACCAACACCTCGGCTCTGTCGGTGACCGAGATGGGGGAGGCGACGAGCCGGCCCGACAAGGTGGTGGGTTTTCATTTCTTCTATCCCGCCTCCGTGATGCGGCTGATCGAAGTCGTCGAGGGCGAGGACACATCGGTCGACACGGCCCAGGCCGCGGTCAACTTCGCCCAGGCGATTCGCAAGACACCGATCCGCTGCGGGGAGGCGCCGGGCTTTGTCGTCAACCGAATCCTCAACTCGAGCGTGTCCGAGCTGTGGCGCCACCAGGAGGAGACCGGCATGGCGATCCCCGAGCTCGACCGGCTCGTGGCCGAGTCCAAGGCCGCCCCGATGGGGCCGTTCTACCTGGTTGACCTGCTCGGACTGGACACCGTCCTGCATGTCGCCGAGCACTTGCAGGAATCCTTTGGCGAGCGCTTCCACGTCCACCAGGAGATGCGCGCGCTCGTCGCCGCCGGCCACCTCGGCGCCAAAACAGGAAAGGGCTTCTATGAGCACGGAAACTAGTTCCGTCACGGAAGATCTGGTCGAGCGTTTCACGCTCAAGGCCCTCGTCGAGAGCTGCTTGGTGCTCGAAGAGGGTGTCGCCGCGCTGAAGGACATCGACCTGGGCATGATGGCCGGCGCCGGGATCATGCCGCCGCCATTCCAGCGCGCTGATCAGCTCGGGCTCGACACCGTGCTCCACCGCCTCGAGCGCGCGGAGGTGGAATGGGGGGACCGTTTTGAGCCGCCGGCGATCCTGCGCCGTCTGGTCGTCCAGGGCCGCCTAGGCGTGAAATCCGGTCAGGGCTTCTATCCCTATCCGCGTCCCGATGCGGGGTGGGAAGACGGGCCGGTCAAGCTCGAGACGCGCGACGATCTGGCCATCGCATGGCTCGATCGCCCGCCGGCGAACTCGATCTCCCCGGAGGTGGTGGCGTCCCTGCGCGGTGCCTGGGAGGCGATCGTCGCGAGCGGACGCGTGCGAGCGGTCGTGTTCGCGTCGGCCAATCCGATGCTGTTCTGCGCCGGTGCCGACATCAAGGCGTTCTCCAAGATGGACGCCGAGGCCTGCCGCGAGCTGCTCGAGCAGATGCACGGGCTGCTGCGCGAGATGGAGCGTTCGCGCGTAGTCACGATCGCGGCCGTCAACGCGCTCGCCTTCGGCGGGGGCTGTGAGCTGGCCATGGCCTGCGACTTTCGTATCGCCGCCGAGTCCGCCAGCTTCGGTCAGCCCGAAATCAACCTCGGGATCATTCCCGGCTTCGGCGGCACTCAGCGCCTCCCGCGGCTTGTCGGAGCGGCCAAGGCGTTGGAGCTCAACCTGACCGGTGACCCGCTCGGGGCCGCCGAGGCAGCGGACCTCGGGCTGGCCACCCGGGTCGTCCCTGACCACGAGTTGCTCGACACGGCACTGGCCTGGGCGCGCAAGCTGGCCGGGCAGGCCCCGCTGGCCGTCGAGCAGATCAAGCGCGTCGCCGGGCTGGGGGATCTCGACGCTGGAATCGAGGCCGAGAAGCGGGGCTTCGCCTCCGTGTTCAGCTCCGAGGACGCGCGGGAGGGGATCGCCGCCTTCGTGGAGAAGCGCCCAGCTCGCTTCCGCGGCGCGTGAGCGCGCCTTCACACCCGGCGCTCGCGCCGGCGGCACGCCTGGCCGGGCTGATCAGCCAGTCGGAGGTCGTGGTGGCGCTCACCGGGGCGGGCATCTCAGTCCCCTCGGGCATCCCGGATTTCCGCACCCCGGGGATCGGTCTGTGGGCCAACGTCGACCCCATGGAGGTGGCCCATATCGACGTATTCCGCCGCGATCCGGAGCGCTTCTGGCACTTCTACGGTGACCGCTTCCAGAGGCTGGAGAGCAAGCGTCCCAACGGCGCGCATGAGGCGCTGGCCCGGCTGGAGGCGGCGGGCAAGCTGACCGCCGTCATCACCCAGAACATCGACCGGCTCCACGCTCGCGCCGGAACCCGGGAGCTGGTCGAGGTCCACGGCACGATCGAGCACTCCTCCTGCCTGGCCTGCCTGGCGCGCTATCCGATCGCCTCCGTGCGCTCCCGGTTGAGCGCCGACGCTGCCGGCGTCCCGCGCTGTGACTGCGGGCGCCCCCTGAAACCCGACGTGGTTCTGTTTGGGGAGTACCTGCCCGAGGACGCGCTGCGTCGTGCCCAGGCGCTGGCCGCCTCGGCCGATCTCTTGCTGTGCGTCGGCTCGTCGCTCGAGGTCCACCCGGTCGGTCAGCTGCCCGCTCTCACCCTGGCCAGTGGGGGACAGCTGGCCATCGTGACCCAGGGCCGCACGCCTTTTGACCGCGACGCGGCGGTCAAGGCCGGCGGCGACGTGGTCGACGAGTTGACCGCGGTCGTCGAGTCGCTCGGGATCGCCTGATTCCTCAGTTGCCCAGTGCGGCGCGAGCTCTCAGGACGGCCTCGAGGCGCTCCACAGTCAGACTGACCGTCTGCTGCTCACCCGGGCCCAGGGTCCCGTCAAGCGCGGCCTGAGCGGCCGCGGTGACGGGCTGGCGCTGGGCGTGTAGCTCGCTCAGGCGGACGGCCAGGGCCGATGCGGCCGGGTCGGCGGGCAGCTCGGCGAGGGCCGCATCGAGGGCGACGAGGAGCTGGAGGGCGGCCTCACGGTCCCGGCCGTGGTCGAGATCCAGACGCGCGCGCAGAACGAGCTCCTCGCAGGCCAGGACCGGCGCACGGGCACCAAGGACGGCGGCCAAGCGTGATTGGGGCTCGAGCACGCGCCTGCGCCGCTGGCGACGCTCCTGGGCCGGGATCTCCCGGGCGTCGGTCCAGAGCCCATCGGCGACCTGGTCGCCGTCGCCATAGCCGAGCCTGGCCACCAGCGCCTGGTGGCGCCCTACCGGGTTCAGATAGGGGTCCGCCGTTACCACCCGGAACCCATGCAGCGCCTGGTTGAGGATCCCCAGCCCAGCTTGGAGGTCAGGCTCCCCGGCATCCTCGAGCCAGGCCCGTCCCGCCTCGGGGCCGTCCAGCGGCGCGCCGACGTCGATGACCGTCGCGCGGCCGGTGCTGACCGGCATCGGCTCCGGGGAGGCTGCGGCCGGCTGCGAACGGCGGCGAGCCGCGAGCCGGCGGCGCTCCGGCGCCCCCAGGGTGGCGAACACGATGACGTGCGTGGCGGCCTGGTCAGAGATCCCGTGGGCGCGCAGCAGATAGCGACCGTCGGGCGGGCCCAGCCGCCACGGCAGCTCGACCTGGGTGAAACGAAACAGCGTGCTCGCCGCGCTCACCGCGACGGGGACGGCGTTGGGCCCGGCTGCGCGCCGCTCAGCGGTGGCCGAGCTTGAGCGCGTACTTGCTCGGGGCGATGGGGACGATCGGCTCGGGAATCTGGCTGATGTGGTTGATGAGCTGGACCCATTGACCGGGCCGGAGCAGCGCCTTGACCTGAGCCGAGAGCTTCTTGTTGGAGCCGAACTCGGGCGTGAAGGTGATCTGGATGCGGTTCTTGTGATCGGGCAGCGCGAGCGTGTTGGGCTGGCCCTTGTAGCTCATGTCGCTGATGATCTGATCGGGACGCATGCCGCCCTGGAGGGTGAGCAGGCGGCGGATCGTGATGTCGGTGATCGTGCCCGGGCCCTGGTGGTCCTTGACCGGAATGTTGTTGAGCTTGGAAATGTCGACACTGGCCCCGGTGGCTCCGGCGGCGTCGGTCCCGGAGGACCCGCCGAGACTGTGCCCGCACTCCAGGCCCGAGACGTAGGGGTTCAGTCCCGACGCGGACAAAAACTCGATCGTGGCCAGGACCCGGCGGTCGATCAGGCCGGCCTGGATGTCGCGACGGCCACAGTTGTAGATCTGGACGTGGGGGTCAGCCAGGACGCGCTGGGTCAGTTGCTCCTTGCTCATGAGCAGGACCTGGCCGACGGACGGGTTCTTGGCCCCCGGGCCGAAGAACGGGTCCACACCCGCGGCCCGATAGACCGCGGTGGCCTCAAGCAGCTTCCAGCCATCGAGGACGGGCTTGGGGTCGATCAGCGGGGCCTTCTTTCCGGCCGGCCGGATCGTGAAGTAGAGATGCGGCGAGACGTGTTGGGAGGGTCCGCCGATCCGGCCGAGAATGGTGCCGGCGACGACGATCGCGCCCTTGCGCAGCGGCTTGAGGGTGTATTGGTTGCGCCCCAGGTGCAGCGCGTCGGAGAAGTAGTTCTGGAAGCTCGAGATCTGCTGGCCGGCGTTCTTGATCTGCAGGGCGCCCCCGGCGGCATACGAAGCCGCTCGCGACGGATTGGCAAATAGGCGCTCCTTGACCATCGGCGCCGAGACCGTGCCCCCGCTCGGGGCGGCGGGCTTGACGGGCAGAGTGATCGGCGCAGCGGAGTTGCTCGACGTCTTCGCGCGCGGCGCCCTGGTGGCCGGGCGGGCCACCTTGGCCAGCTTGTGGATCCCGGCGCGATGGGCGGACACCGAGGCGGGCACGCCGGCGCGCTGCTGGCCCGCGCTGGCTGCTCCCTTGGGCGCCTTGCCGGCGGGGGCGGCAAGCTCGCGCGCGATGTCCTTGGCCGTGATCCGGACGGGCTTGGGCACGGGATAGGTTTTCGGCACCGACCCGAGCTGCGAGTAGGTGTAGATGTTGCCGGTCGAGTCCTGCAGCTGGACGTAGCGCCCGAGCGTGGCGCTCCGGCCCACATGGACGATCCGGCCGTCGTTGGCGGCGATGACCGGTGAGCCCTTCTTGGCGAAGATCGAGGTGCCCTGGGCCGAACCCGAGCTGACGACCTGGGCGGCATTGGCCGTCTTGACCCGGTGCTTGGCCACGGTGATCACCGACGCGTCGGCGTACTTGGCCGGCGCGGCCACCGGGAAGTGTCCCTGCACGAGGCCGGTCAGGGCACCGATGAGCTGGGACGGGATCCCGCCGACCAGCTTGGCGCGGAGCAGCACGGACTGCACATACCAGCCGGCGTGGTTGTAGGCGAAGATGGCCTGGGCCAGGTTGTGGGACGCCCCGGCCGCGTGCAGGTAGCGCGCGGCGGTGAAGATCGCGTCCACGGGGTTGTACGGGTCGGCGACACCATCACCGTTGGCATCCACGGCGTAGCGCTTGAAGGTCGAGGGCAAAAACTGCATCCAGCCCACCGCTCCGGCCGTGGACACCGACAGGTTGCGGCCGTAGTCGGTCTCGATCTCGTTGATCGCCGCCAGCACCTGCCAGGGAACCTGGTACTCGATGCCTGCCGCCTGGTAGATCGGGATCAGGAAGGGCGGGATACGGAAGGAGTCGATGAAGAAGTTCGGCACGCCGATCGGCGCCGGCCCAGGCAGGGAGAGTGAGAAGGACGGGTTCGACGCCGAGGGAACGCCCCTGCCCGAGGGCAACGCGGCCTTCGCCTTCTTGACCTTGTGAGATTTGGCCGCCGGAGCCGTCCTGGTGGCCGGGGAGGGATGAGACGAGGACTTCTGCCGCTGGCCGGGACGCCGCGGCTTCGGAGTCGTGCTTGACCCTGAAGTTGTGGTGGAGGATGAGCTCGAGCTGGAGCTGGAGCTGGAGCTCGGCTTCGAGCTGGTCGACGAGGAGGTGGTGGTCGAGGAGGAGCTCGTGCTCGTCTTGGTCGGCAGCGGAACCGACGGCGTCGTCGTCGAGGACGAGGAGGTCGGTGTGCACGACTCGCTTTCAGAGGTGATGACCCCCTGGACGGGGAGGTGCAAAGACGAAACTGGCGTCCCTGCAGGCACATTGACGTAGAACGTGTACGTCTGGCCACCGGCCACCGTGACCTTGACGGTGCAGGCGTCAGCCGAGGCGCTGGGAACGACGGCGAGGCCGAGCACGATCAGCGCCGCAGCCAGCAGCCCAAGCATGAGCGCTCCTCTACGCCTCATCAGCAATGTTGCCCTTCTCCCAGTGGACACGGGTCTGGCCAGCCTTTAGCGGTTGGTCGGTCAGCGACGTTGGCGGGGACGCTACTGACTGCCCTAAACCTTTGCAATTCGGAACCGTCATGCCCATCCACGGCTTTCATGCCCGCGCGAGGGCCGCCTTCAAACGCGACGGTGCAGGCATTCTGGCCCATCCGGCGGGCGGATGTGGCGTACTTGGGAACAGGTGAGCACGCCTTAGACCTGTACTCACCCTCAGGTTGAGGCTGAGGATTGCACCGAAACGGGGGCAGCAGGGGCCCGTCGCTGCGCCGAGTCTCCTGCCCCCCGAACGCGGCGCGCTAAGGTCACCGGTCAATGAGCGATGACCAAAGCCTTCGGGGACGCGTCACCCGCCAGAGCGAGGAGGCGATCGGCAAGCTGGCCCAGGAGCTGATCGAGAATCCCGTCGTGAGCGGCGCGCTGTCGCGCGCGTTCGAGACCCGAGAGCGAGCGATGCGGGCTCAGGAGGCCGCCCTCGGGGCGCTCAACCTGCCCTCGGCCGCCGATCTCGAGCGCCTGACCCGCCGCGTGCGCAGCGTCTCGCAGCGCCTAGAGGCAATCGAGGATGGACTCGATCGCCTCGATCAACGCCTGGAGCGAGCCGATGGAAGCCGCTCGCTGGAGGAGCGCCTGAGCAAGATCGAGGCCGCTCTGGAGCGCCTGGAAGCCGCCGAGGCCAAGCCGGCCCGATCTCGCCCCGCGTCGACCAAGCCGTCGCGCGGCGCAAAGCCTGCCGCGTCGTAGTAACGCTCACACGGCCAGCGCGCCGAGGGCAAGGTTCCCGAGCGCGTGCTCGGCCGCACGGAGTTCCTCCAGGCCGATCCGGCGTCGCTCGGGGAGCACGAGGTCTGAGACGACCAGGACCGCACCCGCCTCAAAGCCCCGGCGCGCCCCGATGGTGAACAGCGCGGCGGCCTCCATCTCGACCGCGAGCGCTCCGTCGGTCCGCCAGCCCTCCTCGGTACCCGACGCCGTGTCATAGAACAGGTCGGTGGACACGACCGGGCCCGAGCGGACGCGCTCGCCCCCGGCGGCGCACAGGGCCGACAGCAGCTCCGCGCCGGCGGGCGCCCGGGAATCGGCGCCCAGGGCCTGGCTGGTCCCGTCCTGCGCGATCGCCTCGGTGGCGATCAGCAGCTCGCCGAGGGCCAGTCCCGAATCCAGTCCTCCGCAGGTGCCGACCCGCAGCATGCGCCGAGCGCCGAGCTCGTGCAGCTCGGTGATGATGATGGCGGCGCTCGGGCCGCCCATGCCCGTGCTCTGGATCGTGAGGGGGGCACCGTCGGCGGCCACGCCACTGTAACCCCACAGGCCGCGGTTGTGATTGAACATCTTCGGCTTGTCGAGCAGCGCCTGGGCGAGCAGCAGCGCCCGGCCGGGATCCCCCGGCAACAGGACCCGCTCGGCCAGCGCCTCGGTGGGATGCAGGTGAATCGGGTCGGCCACGGTCGGTGAAGATAAGGCACCAGCTCGAGGGCGCGTTCAGATTCCCTCACGCTGCCTTAGACTCCGGCGCCGATGGCGGAATTCAAGTCCTCCAAGGAGTTCCGGGAGGTCATGGACCGGACGTTCTCGATCATGAGCGAGGACTCGGACATGGGCCCCAAGCTGCGCGACGCGGACACCCCTCAGCGCTTTGAGTTCCCCGACCTCGACCTGGTCGTGAACATTCGCGCGGGCGCGGCCGGAGAGCCCAACCTCGCCTGGGAGTGGTCTGACGACATCGACTGGGAGCCACGGGTCAAGATGGCGATGAGCTCCGAGATCGCCAATCGGTACTTCCAGGGCAAGGAGAACGTGGCTATCGCCATCGCCCGGCGCCGGATCAAGGCCGGGGGAGACGTCAAGGCGGCGCTGGCCATCATGCCGATCACCAAACCCCTGTTCGCCCGTTACCGCGAGATGATCGCGGCCGACTACCCCCACCTCGAGCTCTGATCGGGCGCTCGGCACACACCGACAGCGACCGCAGCGCCCGATTGACACGACGCCGGATGCCCAGCCGCCGCGGCCGGATTGACACGACGACCGATGCGGAGTAGACCTAAAGCACCGAACAGGGCAACAGGCCGGATCGTGCCCGCGTCACAGCGCGCGGGCGCGAGGCGCCGCCGGAAACGTGACGAGCGCCGACGGCCGACGCAGCGGGCCGTACCGCCCGCGGGCGACGGGGCCTCGTCCTCACCGGGACCCCGTCGCCAACTGATACCTGCCCCCGCGGCCACCCCGGCGTCTTGACCTTGACCGAGGCCGCCGAGCGCGTCGGCGTCGGACCGGCGACGCTACGCCGCTGGCTCCAGCACGGCCTGATCCCTCAGTACAACGGGGAGTGGACCCCATCGGCGGTCGGCACCGCGCGCGTGGTCGCGCGCATGCGCGAGCGCGGGCACTCGCTGGCCAGCATCGAGGCGGCCACCCGGGAGGGCCGTCTGGCCTTCGGCTTCCTCGAGGAGTTGTTCCCGCCCCAGCAGGACCGGATCAGCGTGGTCGACGCCGCGCGCCATACCGGGCTCGATGAGGCCCTGGTCGCCCGGCTTATCAGCGGGCTGGGCCTGAGCCCCGAGCACTCAGACACCGTGACCGAGGACGATCTGCAGCTGCTGCGCTACGTGGCCGCCGTGCTTGAGTCGGGCTTCCCGCTCGTCGCCTTGCTCCAGCTGGTGCGCGTCTACAGCCAGTCCATGGCGCAGATCGCGGACGCCGAGGTCCGGCTGTTCCACCTCTACGTCCACGAGCCGCTGATGCGCTCGGGCGCCGCCGGGATGGAGACGGCCGAGCAGATGCACGCCATCTCCCGCGAGGTGCTGCCGCTGGCGGGTCCGGTCCTTGACTCGGTCCATCAGCGCTATCTCCAGTACTTCGTCGAGCAGGATGTCGTCGGCCACATGGAGGCTGACCTCGGCGGGACGCCGATTGACCTGGGTCGCATGCGGGTGGCCATCGCCTTCGCGGACCTGGCCGGGTACACGCGGCTGACCGAGGAGGAGGGGGAGCTGACCGCCGTTGACGCCGTCGAGCGGTTCGTCGACGCGGTTGAGCTCACCCTGCCCGACGAGGCGCGCGTGATCAAGACGATTGGGGACGAGGCCATGATCGTGAGCTCCGATCCGGCCGCGCTGACCGACTGGGCCGTCGGCTTTCAGCGGCTGCAGACCGACCGGCCGCTGCCGAGGATCGCCATCCACTACGGCGTGGCCCTGTACCGGGACGGCGATTACTACGGACGCGAGGTCAACATCGCCTCCCGCGTCGCCGCGCGGGCGGGGGCCGGCGAGGTGCTCGTCACGCGCCCGGTGGCCGATTGCTCACGCGCGCCGCACCTCGAATTCGAACGCATCGCTGAGGTCACGCTGAAGGGGTTCAGCGATTCGACTGAGTTATTCATCGCCCGCCAGAGGGAGGAGCAGTGACCGAGGCCGAGATGCTGGACCGTGTCGGGGCCGAGGGGCTGCTGGCTCCCGGCCACCCGGTGGTCGTCATGTTCTCGGGCGGGCGGGACTCCACCTGCCTGCTCGACATGGCCGTCCGGATCGCCGGCGTTGACGCGGTGAGCGCCGTGCACGCCAACTACGGCCTGCGCGCGGCGGCCGACGCGGACGAGCGCTTCTGCGCGGAGCTGTGCGAGCGGCTCGGGGTCCAGCTCGACGTGCGGCGGCCCGTGCGCCCCGGGGGGGCACCGCCGGCCTCGCGAAGCGCGGTGGCCGGCAATCTCCAGGCCTGGGCGCGCGGGGAGCGCTACCGCGCCGCGGCTGAGCTGGCCATCGCCCGCGACGCCGACGTGGCGGCCGGACACACTCGCTCTGACCAGGTGGAGACCATCCTGTACCGGATGGCCTCCTCGCCGAGCCGGCGAGCCGTGCTGGGGATGCGCCCGCGCGATGGCGCGCTGATCCGGCCCCTCATTTCGTTCACGCGCGAGGACACCGGCGCCTACTGCACCGAGCGCGGGCTGCCATGGCGCGAGGACGAGTCCAATGAGTCCTCAGCCTTCGCGCGCAACCGGATCCGCCGTGATGTCGTTCCCGCCTTCGAGCGCATTCATCCCGCCGCCCAGGACAACCTCTTGGCCTTGGCGGAGGTGCTGCGCGACGAGGCCGAGGTCCTGGATGCGATGGTCGACACGGTGCTCGAGGAGGGGGGGGAGATCGCGCTGACGCGGCTGCGTGAACTCGGCCCCGCGCTACAGCGCCTCGTCGTCCAGCGGCTCGCCGACGAGGCGGCCGGCGAGCCCGCCGCGGGCGTGGCCCGCCGGGCCGAGGAGATTGCCGCGCTATCGGATCACGGAACGGCCTCGATCGACCTTCCTCACGGGGTCCGCGCCACCGCCACCGCGGGCCGGCTCCGCTTCAGTCGTACGCCGGCTAAATAGACTGGCCTGGAGTGAGTGACGACGGAGCCATCGGCGAGATCCTCGTTCCCGCTGAGGACCTCGCGCAGCGAGTGCGCGAGATCGCCGAGCAGGTTTCGCGCGATTACGCCGATAAGGACCTGCTGCTCATCGGCGTGCTCAAGGGCGCGGTGTTCTTCCTGTCAGACCTCATGCGCCACCTTGACATCCCGGTCGAGGTCGATTTCATGGCCGTTGCCTCCTACGGCTCGGCCACGAAGTCCTCCGGCGTCGTGCGGATCCTCAAAGACCTCGACGCGGCGATCGAGGGACGCGATGTGCTGATCGTCGAGGACATCGTCGACTCGGGTCTGACCCTTCAGTATCTGCTGCGCAACCTGGCCGGGCGCAACCCCCGTTCGCTCGAGGTATGCGCCCTGCTGATCAAGCCCGACCGGCGCAAGGTCGACCTCGCGACCCGGTACGTGGGATTCGAGATTCCGGACGAGTTTGCCATCGGCTACGGTCTGGATCACGCCGAGCGCTACCGCAACCTTCCCTACGTGGCCGCGCTCAAGCAGTGACAGGCCTCCTGCAACGGCTGTCAGCCCGTGCGGAGCGTGATTAGCAGATGCTACGCTTGCTAGTCCCGGCCGAGCGCCAAGGCCGTCATGCGCGCAGACGCTCGGGACTCTTCAGTAGGGATTTTTTATGAGCAGGTTCTTCAAGAGCGCCGCGTTTCCGATTCTGATCGTCGTCGTTCTCGCGTTCTTCGCGCAGAAGCTGATCGGGAACTCCAACCACGGACCGAACTACTCGTTCGGAAATCTGCTCTACCAGCTTGAGAATCACCAGGTCAAGTCGCTGTCGCTGGATCAGAAGTCCAACAGCGCCAATGTGACGCTGTACGCCAACAACGCGAAGTACTCGGTGGGTTATCCGGACTCGTACGCGCCGACCTTGATCAAGGACGCGTCGACCGACGTGCCTCAGGGCGGTTTCAACGTCCAGAGCAAGTCGTCCAGCGGTTGGCTGTCGCTGCTGACCTACATCCTGCCCTTCGTGATCTTCATCGGCTTCTGGATCTTCCTCATGAACCAGGTTCAGGGCGGCGGCTCGAAGGTCATGTCGTTCGGCAAGTCCCGCGCCAAGCGCATGTCGGTCGATTCGCCCAAGATCACCTTCCGCGACGTGGCCGGGGTCGACGAGGCGGTCGAGGAGCTGCACGAGATCAAGGAATTCTTGGAGAACCCCAAGAAGTTCCAGGCGCTCGGGGCGCGCATTCCCAAGGGCGTGCTCCTCTACGGACCTCCGGGCACCGGCAAGACCCTTCTGGCCCGGGCCGTGGCCGGCGAGGCGGGGGTGCCCTTCTTCTCCATCTCCGGCTCGGACTTCGTCGAGATGTTCGTCGGCGTCGGCGCCTCTCGTGTCCGTGACCTGTTCGAGCAGGCCAAGCAGAACAGTCCCTGCATCATCTTCATGGACGAGATCGACGCGGTCGGCCGCCATCGCGGCGCCGGGCTCGGCGGCGGTCACGACGAGCGCGAGCAGACGCTCAACCAGCTCCTGGTCGAGATGGACGGCTTTGAGATGAAGGACAACATCATCCTCATCGCCGCCACCAACCGCCCTGACATCCTCGATCCGGCCCTGCTCCGTCCAGGTCGCTTCGACCGCCAGATCGTCGTCGACCGCCCCGACCGCCTCGGCCGCAAGAAGATCCTCGAGGTTCACACCCGCGGCAAGCCGCTGGCCCGGGAGATCGACGTCGATGTGCTCGCCGGCCAGACCCCTGGCTTCACCGGAGCCGACCTCTCGAACCTCGTCAACGAGGCGGCGCTGCTGTCCGCCCGCAACGGCAAGCGCGAGATCTCCCAGGTCGAGCTTGAGGAAGGGATCATGCGGGTGATCGCGGGTCCCGAGAAGAAGACCCGGGTGATGAGCAACAAGGAGCGCAAGATCACCGCCTACCACGAGATGGGTCACGCGATCGTCGGGCACTACCTGCCCAACTCCGATCCGGTCCACAAGATTTCGGTCATCTCCCGTGGCCAGGCGCTCGGCTACACGATCTCGCTGCCCACCGAGGACAAGTTCCTCACCACGCGCGCCGAGCTCCAGGATCAGATGGCCATGACACTGGGTGGACGTGCGGCCGAGGAGATCTCCTTTGACGAGATCACCACTGGTGCCTCCAACGACCTCGAGAAGGTGACCGCCACCGCCAAGCAGATGGTCATGCGCTTCGGCATGAGCGACAAGCTGGGTCCGCGGGTCTTCGGCCACGACCACGGCCAGCCGTTCCTGGGCAGGGAATTTAGTAGCGAGCCCGACTACTCGGACGAGATCGCCCGGGAAATCGATGACGAGGTCCGGCGCATCGTGGAGTCGGCCCACGTGCAGGCCAAGCAGATCCTGTCCGAGAAGCGCCCCGCGCTCGAGAAGCTGTCCGAGATCCTCATCAAGCGCGAGACGATCGAGAAGGACCAGTTCGAGGCGTTGCTCGATGGCCAGACCGAGGAGGCCGTCTTCGGCTCCGAGGCACCGGCCCCGCCCGAGCTTCCGGCGGTCGCCGGCACCCCGGCCGAGCGCACCGGGCGTGACACTCCGCGGCCCCTGCCCCGTCCGGGGCTGGCCGGCGGCGCCGCCGACTGACGCTCACCGCTGAGCGAGCGTTGACCGGCCACCACGGGGGTGGTAGCGTCGCGCCAGAGAGGGGCCGGCCCCTGAAACGCGGCTCGAGGAGAGGAGTTCCCATGCGTTACACCAGGGTCGGGGTCCTGGTGACCGCGCTGATCGCTGCCGGCGCTCTGACTGCGAGTCAGGCCCTGGCCGGCAAGACCAAGCGCCATCAGAAGGTCGTCACTGTCGGGATCGTGCTCACCCGGAGCGGGAACTCGGCGGTCAGCCTGTACAAGGTCCACAGCTCGCTCTACGGTCAGGGGGCGGCGATTCAGCACGCCAAGTTGAAGAACTCGAACTTCCCGATCCACGGCACCGACACCGTGACCACGTATTACGCCGACGGCGCAGCTGCCACCAAGGACACGTTCACGGTCGGGACGCTCAACGCGAGCGGGATCGGAGCCATCACCGGGAGCGGCAGATGCACGGGTGGGACCGGGATCCACAAGCACCAGCGCTGCACCTACAAGCTGACGGGCACCTACAACGCCAAGACGACGATCAGCCACGTCACCGCGACCGGGACGGTCACCGGCTAGGACAACGGCGGATTGAGCCCCGCGGCGTGACAGCGGGCCAGCCCCGGCGCCAGCGCGGGGGGCGCGGCCAGCCGGGGCGGCTGGGCGAACGCGGGGTGCTTGAAGTTGAAGTAGTCGGTCATCGGGGCCGCGTTGGCATCGCGGAAGGTCATGGCCGGGAGGTTCCATTTGCGGCGCACGAAGCTGGTGATCGACGTGTGGTCCTGCACGATCCGCGAGACATAGCCGGGACGGGCCCAGGGCGAGATCACCATTGTGGGGACGCGGAAGCCGTAGCGGTTAAACGTCCCAGGCGCGAGCGGGTCGGTTCCGGGGGAGTGGATCGGAGCGAGGTTGTCGGGCTTGACGGCCCGGGGCGGCGGTACGTGGTCGTAGTAGCCGCCGTGCTCGTCGTAGGTGAGAAACAGCGCGGTCCTGTGCCATGACGGCGCCCGCAGCAGGGCGTGCACGATATTGGCCACGAACTGCTCGCCGACCTGAATGTCCTGGGGATTCTCCTCCGAGGTCGTGCTGTAGTTGGGATCGATGAAGGTGAAGCTGGGCAGGTGCCCGGCCGCCGCATCGCTGTAGAAGCGGTCGATCGTGCGGATGCGACTGCTCCGGGCGGCGGTGGCGGAACCCGGCACGATGACAAACGAGGGCTGGTTCTCGTAGTAGACGGCCCAGTTGACGCGGTGGGCGTCGAGGCGGTCCCAGAGGGTCCCGTTCGCGGCTGGGGTGAGGATCGCGTCGGGCCTATCGTCGACGGTCCCCGACGAGGTTCCCGCGAACAAAAAGCGTCGGTTCGGGTACGTCTGGGCCAGCACCGAGCTGAAGTAGCGTTCGCCGATGGGAAAATGGCGGGCCAGCGAATAGGTGAACGGCAGGTCATGCTGGTCCCAGTACTCCATGGCCACGTCGCCACTGGCCTTGACGAATCCGCTGTTGCGCCCGCCGGCGTAGGAGATGTGCGACGCGTTCCAGCTCTGTGACGGCACGGCCTTGGCCTGGCACGGTGAACTGGCCCGGCGCGCATAGACTCGGCGTCCGCTCGCGTCACGATTGAGGTTCGCGATCCGGCCGTGGTGCCGGGTGAGACCGTCGACGCGCGCCCGGCCCGGGACGACGTGGGGGACCATCCCGAGCAGGTTGTCGAACGAGTGGTTCTCCATCATCAGCACCACGATGTGCTCGATCTCGGGCATCGACGGATGGCCGGCGGGGCGGTGGGGGAACGGCAACGAGTCGGGGCGGCGCAGCCCCGCGGCCGAGGCCACCACAGGCCGGGCCCAGGCGGGCAGGCCGGCTCCGGCCAGCACCGCGGCGCTTCCCGCGGCGCCCCGCATCAGGGTCCGGCGGGTCACGGCGCGGCGATCGGGCGATGTCATAGGCGCCGGTATACCACTGCCGGCCCGACCCGGGGGATGTTTCTCGCCCGCAGCGACCCAGCCCGCAGCCTGGGGCCGGACGGTAACGTCACCGGCACATGAAGGATGACGTCCCCCTCACCCCGGGTCGGGTGGTTCTCGCCGCCACGCGAGTCTGGCTGCCCCTCCTGATTGCCATCGGGGGCGTGGTGCTGATCGTCCTCGGACACGCCAGCCTGTCCAGCCACGCCGGCGGTCATGCCCTCGAGTCGGGCTCGGGAGTGGCTCTGCTCATCGTGGCCATGATCGTCTGGATGGTCAGCTGGATGTTCCGGATGAGTATTCAGAGCAACCGTGACCGCGAGGTCGAGGAGGAGGCCCGCGAGTACTTCGACCGCCATGGCCACTGGCCCGACGAGGTGCCACGATGAGCTCCAGTGCCGTGTCGGCCGCCGCGGCCGACGAGTTTCAGATCATGGGGATCGTCAACGTGACCCCTGACTCGTTCTCCGACGGCGGGCTGTACCTCAACCCGCAGGCGGCCATCGACCACGGGATGGAGCTCGAACGCGCTGGCTCGACGATCCTCGACATCGGGGGCGAGTCGACCCGCCCCGGAGCCCGGCCGGTACCGCTTCGCGAGGAGCTCCGCCGGGTCGTTCCGGTCATCGAGGGTCTGCGCGAGGCGGGAACCCGCGCTCAGATCTCGATCGACACCTCCAAGGCGCAGGTCGCCCGGGCCGCCGTCCAGGCCGGCGCCACGCTCGTCAACGACGTGACCGCGCTCCGCGGTGACGCCGCCATGGCCGAGCTCGTGGCCGCCAGCGGGGCCGACTGCTGTCTGATGCACATGCTCGGCGAGCCCCGCACGATGCAGCGTGACCCGCGCTACGGCGACGTTGTCGACGATGTCCGCGCCTTCCTGGAGGAGCGCCTGGCCTTCGCCGTGGCCAGCGGGATCGCCGAGCAGCGCGTCGTCCTCGATCCCGGAATCGGCTTCGGCAAGACGACCGCCCACAACCTGGAGCTGCTCCGGCGCCTTGACGAACTGCTCGGGCTCGGACGTCCCCTGGCGATCGGGACCTCGCGTAAGTCCTTTTTGGGCAAGATCACCGCGCGACCGGTCGAGGATCGAGTCGCGGCCACGATTGCCACCAACGTGCTCGCCTACACCCACGGCGCCCGGATCTTCCGCGTCCACGACGCCGCTCCCGTGCACGACGCCCTGGCGATTGTGGCTGCTACGGTCCAGCGCCCATGTCCGACTACGACGCCGACGAGTTCGACGATTCAGGCGACGTAGACGACGACGATGACGAGGGCCGCACCGAGCCCGAGGTGACCATCGAGGTCAGCGGGCTGTCGCTCTACACCCACGTCGGCGTGACCGCCGCGGAGAGAGAGGTAGGACAGCGTCTGCTCCTGGACCTGAGGCTGGACATCGGCGAGTGCGACGCGACGATCACCGATCGCATCGAGGACACCGTCGATTACGCACAGGTCTGCGAGCTGGCCAACCTCGTCGCCCAGCAGCGGACCTACAAGACGCTCGAGCGGCTGTGTGCTGCGATTGCCGAGCGCCTGCTCGACCAGTACGAGGCGGGAGCCGTGTGGGTCAAGGCGGCCAAGCCCGAGCCGCCGCTGGCGCTGCCGGTGAGCGAGGTCTCCGTCGAGGTGTGGCGCGAGGCCGGCGGGTGAGTGTCGGCTTCCTGGGCCTGGGCTCCAATATCGGTGAGCGGCGGGCGCACCTGGAGGCAGCGGTTGCCGCCCTCGGCGGCCACGGGGTTGACGTCCAGGCCTCCTCCTGTGTCTATGAGACCGAACCGGTCGGGCTGGTCTCCGACCAGCCGGATTTCCTCAACGCGTGCCTGCGGGTGGCGACCGAGCTCGATCCCGAGGAACTGCTCGACGCGGCCAAGGCCGTCGAACGAGAGGTCGGCCGGGCGGCGGGCGGCGTGCGCCACGGGCCGCGGGTGATCGACGTCGACGTGCTGCTGCTCGGCGACCGGCGCCATCGGTCCGAGCGCCTGGAGCTTCCCCACCGCGACCTGGCCGAGCGCCGCTTCGTGCTGGCGCCGCTCCTGGAACTCGACCCCGAGCTGACCCTGCCCGGCGGAGGGCGGCTGGCCGACCGGCTGGCCGCTCTGCCCGAGGGCCAGGCAATACGCCGCGTCGGGCCCCCCCTGGTGTAATGCGCCGATGCTGCTCGTCGTCGACGTAGGCAACACACAGACGCATTTCGGGGTCTTTCCCACCGGCTCGGCCGAGCTGTCCGAACACTGGCGGTTCGCCACCGTCCGCGAGTCGACCCTGGATGAGCTGGGCGCGGCGCTGTCCAACCTGCTCGGGCTGCGCGGCCTGCACTTTGAGGACATCGACGCCTCGATCGTGTCCTCGACCGTGCCCCAGCTCTCCGAGCAGTGGACCGCGATGGCCACCCGTTACCTCGGACACGCGATGCTCGTCGTCGGGCCATCGCTGCGCACCGGCATGCCCATTCGCATAGACAATCCGCGCGAGGTGGGGGCGGACCGGCTCGTCAACGCCGTCGCCGCCTACGCCCGGGTCAAGGACACCTGTGTGGTGGTCGATTTCGGCACGGCCATCACCTATGACGTTGTCTCCTCGGCCGGGGAGTACCTGGGCGGCATCATCACCCCCGGCGCCGAGATCTCGATCGATGCCCTGTATGAGCGAGCGGCCAAGCTGCCCAAGGTCGAGCTGGCCGAGCCGCGGGCGCTGATCGGGAAGTCGACCGTCGACGCGATCCGCAGCGGGATTGTCTTTGGCTTTGCCTCTCAGGTCGACGGGATCGTCCACCGCCTGCGCCATGAGCTGGGTCCGGAGACCAAGGTGCTGGCCACCGGAGGCCTGGCCCGGGCGCTCGTTCCCGCGGTGGGCGAGACGATCGACGAGGTCGATGACCTGCTCACGCTCACCGGCCTGCGGCTCATCTGGGAGCGCAACGCGACACGGGACGCCTAGCTAGGCGCAGCTCAGCGGCGCGGCAGCCCACCTATCGCGTCGTGGGCCTCGGTCGCCGCCGCCATGGCCGGGACGGGCACGTCCGGTGTGTGGGCGACGTTGGCGGCCAGGATCAATAGGGCCAGCCGGCGCCGGTCGGTCGGGTCGGTCGCCGTGGCCTGGTCGAAGGCATCGAGCAGGCTGCGGACGGCGGCGAACACGGGGGCGTCATCGACCTCGTCGGGAACGTCACAGGCCAGTCGGGCCAGGGCCAGCTGTTCGGCGGCGGCCTCATTGCCGCGCATGGTGGCCATGGCGGCCAGCAGCAGGTACTGAGACACGCGCTCGAGCAGCACCCGCGGGGCGCGCTCGCCTTCGCCCACCGCCGGCCCGGCCGGGGCCAGCGGGTCCCCGGCCACGATCCGCAGAGACTGCTCGGAGGCGATCGAGCGCAGCTGCGCGGGGCTGAGCCCGACCTGTAGCGCGATGCGGAGTTGGAAGGCGGCCGACGCCGCGGTGTGACCGTAGGGAGCGTCGCTGGCGAACAGGATCTGCCCCGGCGGGACGAGCGAGAAGAGCGCCTCGAGGTCGGCCGGCAGCCACCAGGCCGTATCGAACAGGAGATTGGGAAGATCGGCCACGGCCCGCCAGATCCACGACAGATCGCACACGCCGGCGTGAGCCAGGATCAGCCGAGCCCCCGGAAACGCGGTGGCCAGCTGCACAGCGTGGGCCCCGAGCGCGGGAATCCCCCGCCCGGCGTGGATCAGCACCGGCAGCCGGCGCTCGTCGGCCAGGGCGACGAGCGAGCGGACATCCGGATGATCGAGCGTGAACTGCTCGGCGCGGGGATGCAACTTGATGCCCCTGGCCCCGGCGGCCAGCGCCCGCTCGGCCTCGGCGACCGCGTCCACGCCGGGTTGGACACGGCAAAAAGGGATGAGCATTCCTCCCGCGTCGGCGGCCGCCGCGATCACCATGTCGTTGGCCGGGGGGTATCCGTCGGGCTCATGCATCGGGAACACGAACGCCCCGCGAGCCCGCCCGGCCCTCAGCGTGTCGCCCAGTTGCTCAGGCGTTTGGCTCATCCCATCGGGATCGTGTTGGCCCAGGTGCGTGTGGGCGTCAAACAGCTCCAGGCCGGGCACCTGCTGGCGGATCAGCTCAAACCAGGGACCGATGACGGTGGGCAAGTCCACGCTCCGATTCGTACCATGAATCCATGCCCCCCAAGCTCACGGACCCCTGGACCCTCGGCGGGGTCGCGATTCCCAACCGGGTTCTGCTCGCCCCGCTGGCCGGGATCGGCAACTGGTTCGTGCGCCTGCAGGCCAAGCGCCATGGCGCCGGCCTGGTGGTCTCAGAGATGGTCTCGAGCTTCGCCGTCCACTACCGCAACGAGCGCACCTGCTCCGAGCTCTTGCGGATCCACCCCGACGAGCACCCCGTGTCAGTGCAGCTGTTCGGACACGACCCGGAGGTGATGGCGTCGGCGGCCGAACGGGTCGCGGCCGCGGGCGCGGACCTCATCGACCTCAATATGGGCTGCCCCGTGCCCAAGGTGTGCAAGACGGGCGCCGGCGCGGCCCTGCTGGCCGACCCCGATCGGGCGGTGGCGCTGGCCCGAGCGGCCCACCGGGGGAGCGGCTTGCCGGTGACGGTCAAGTTGCGGTCCGGCATCCGTCCCGGCGACCAGAGCGGGACCGAGCTCGCCTACCGTCTGGCCGAGGACGGCAACGTGGCCGGGCTCTGCATCCACCCCCGCCACGCATCCCAGCGCCACGCCGGTCGCCCCGATTACGAGCTGGCCCGACGCCTGGTGGCCGAGCTTCCCGTTCCGGTGCTGATCTCGGGGGGCCTGCGGGATGCCCAGCGCGCCCGCGACGCCTACCTCCAGACCGGAGCGGCGGGCGTGCTGCTGGCCCGCGGGTCCCTGGGCAATCCGTGGCTGTTTGGGGAGCTCCTGGGCAGCCGTACCGAGCCGCCCAGCCGTGACGAGATCCTGACCGAGCTCGACTGGATCATCGACCGGGCCTGCGAACACCTGGGTGAGGAGCGCGCCACGCGCTATCTGCGCAAGTTCTACCCCTGGTACCTCGAGCGACTGGGGAGCGATACGCCCTTGCAGGACGGCCTGCAGCGCGCGGTCACCCTGCGCGAGGCGCGGGCTCTCCTGGGGCTCGTCGCCGTCTGAGCGGCGCGGGGCGCCGGTCTGCCGGCAGCCCCCGACCCGATCTGTCGCCGCCATCTCTGGCCAGGCGGAAAAGCTTTCTAAAACGGGGTACCCGCCGTGTCTATACTCATCGGCCCACACGCGCCGTTTAGCGTGGTTTCCGCCGCGCAGGCGGGGTTTCTCGCCCGCTGGGGGCTCGCCCGGCGGAGTCCGCTTTCTACGACAGGTCTAACGCGCTATGCCCAAGGACGTCATCCTCACTCAGGAAGGTCTCGCCACGCTAAAGGCGGAGCTTGACCACCTCTCCACCACCCGCCGTCGCGAGGTCGCCGCCCGCATCAAAGAGGCGCGCGAATTCGGCGATATCTCCGAGAACGCCGAGTACGACGACGCCAAGAACGAGCAGGCCATGCTCGAGGCCCGGATCGCCACCCTGGAGGACAAGCTGCGCTCGGCCACGGTCGTCGACGCGTCCGACCTCGACACCGACGTCGTGCGTGTCGGGTCGATCGTCCACGTCAAGGATGGCGAGGGCAAATCGAGCAAGTACACGATCGTCGGCTCCGCTGAAGCCAACCCGGCGGAGGCCAAGCTCTCGAACGAGTCACCGGTGGGCAAGGCCCTGCTCGGGCGCCAGCGGGGCGAGGAAGTCAGGATCGCCACCCCCCGGGGCGAGCGCAACCTGAAGATCACCAAGATCGACGTCGCCGCCAAGTAGCGCGAGGCCGTCCGTGGCCGACGCAGAGCCTTCCAGCGGCTCCTCTGACCTGCTCGCGACCCGTCGCGCCAAGCTCGATGCCCTGCGCTCGGCCGGCGTTGACCCCTTTCCCCACGAGTTCCCCGGCGTCGGATCGATCGCCGACGTTCGTGCCGCCCATGCCGGGCTCGAGGCCGGGGCGGAGACCGACGCCCAGCACCGGGTGGCCGGCCGCCTGGCCGCGCGCCGCGGACAGGGCAAGATGGCGTTCCTGGACGTCGTCGACCGTTCGGGACGCATTCAGCTGCAGGCCCGGGTCGATGTGCTCGGGGCCGAGCTCATGGAGCGGCTGCTGTCGCTCGACCTCGGCGACCTGATCGGAGTGGACGGCACCGCGTTCAGCTCGCGCCGCGGGGAGCTCACGCTGCGCATCGACGGCTTCCGCCTGCTCGCCAAGTCGCTGCGCCCCCCGCCCGAGAAGCATCACGGTCTGACCGATGTCGAGACCCGCTTCCGTCAGCGCGAGCTGGATCTGATCGCCAACGAGGAGAGCCGCGCGGTGTTCATGACCCGGGCCCGGGTCATCGCCGCGATCCGGCGCTTCCTGGACGATGAGGGCTTCATCGAGGTCGAGACGCCGGTCCTGCAACCCCTCTACGGGGGGGCGTCGGCCCGTCCGTTCGTGACCCATCACAACGCCCTGGACCGCGACCTCTATCTGCGCATCGCCACCGAGCTGTATCTCAAGCGCCTGATCGTCGGCGGTCTGGAACGCGTCTACGAGCTGGGCAAGAACTTCCGCAACGAGGGTGTCGACACGACCCACAACCCGGAATTCACCATGATCGAGTGGTACGAGGCCTACGCCGACTACCGGGACGTGGCGGCGCGCTTTGAGCGGCTGGTCACGGCGGTTGCCACGGCGGTCGGTTACGCGGGCGAGCACGACTTCAAGTCGCCCTGGCGGCGCGAGACGCTGGCCGGCTCGATCCAGGAGCGCACCGGGATCGACATCCTCGCTCTGCGCGATCGCGACACCCTCGCCGCGGCCATGCGCGACCGCGGCCTGCGGGCGCCTGACGAGGATGGCTGGCCGCAGCTGGTCGACGAGCTCGTCACCAAGCAGGTCGAGCCGACCCTGATTGCGCCGACGTTGCTCCTCGATTACCCGATCGAGCTCTCCCCGCTGGCCAAGGCCCACCGCTCCGAGCCGGGTCTGGTCGAACGCTTCGAGGCCTATGTCGGCGGCATGGAGATCGCCAACGCCTTCACCGAGCTCAACGACCCCGATGATCAGCGGCGCCGCTTCGAAGCCCAGAAGCGGCTGGCCGGGGCCGGCGATGAGGAGGCTCAGCCCTATGACGAGGGCTTCGTGCAGGCCCTCGAGCACGGCATGCCGCCCACCGGCGGGATCGGTGTCGGGATCGACCGCCTGGTGATGGTCATGACCGGCCTGCGCTCGATCCGCGAGGTCGTGCTGTTCCCCGCGCTGCGCACGTAGGGTCGCGACTAGTCTCGGGCCTATGACCCGCCGCGCCTGGATCGCCTTCGCGGTCGTGTCGGTTCTGTGGGGGATCCCGTACCTGTTCATCAAGTACGCCGAACGGGGAGGACTCACGCCGACGACGATCGCCTGGGGCCGCGTCACCCTCGCGGCGGCGCTTCTGCTCGGCGTGGCCGCGCGCGGCCGGACGTTGTCGGCGCTGCGCGGCCGCTGGCGCTGGCTGACTGCCTATGCCTTCTTCGAGGTCGTGATCCCGTTTCCGATGATTGCCGTCGGCGAGCAGCACGTCGCCTCGTCCGTGACGGCGATCATCATCGCTTCCGTGCCGTTGATCGGCACCCTGCTCGCGCTGCGCTTTGACCCCAGCGAGAAGCCCACCCCGCTGCGTGCCGCCGGGCTGGCCGCCGGCTTTGTCGGGGTGATCGCGCTGGTGGGGATCGACATCGCCGGCCGCGGTGACGAGTTGCTGGGGGCCGGAGCGATCGTGATCGCCGCCGCCGGCTACGCGATCGGACCGATGATCCTCAAGCAGCGGCTCGAAGGCCTCGATCCGCCGACGCTGATGGGCGGCGGCCTGCTCGTCGGCGCGATCATGCTCACCCCGCTGGCGGCGGTCGATCTGCCGCAGCGGCTACCCACCGCCGGCGCGTTCGCGTCCCTTGCCGTGCTCGCGCTGCTGTGCACGGCGCTGGCCTTCGCGGTCATGACCGTGCTCATCCGCGAGGCGGGGACCAGCCGGGCGATGGTCATCACCTACGTCAACCCAGTGATCGCGCTGGCCCTCGGCGTGATCCTGCTCAGCGAAAAGCCGGGCGCCGGCGCCATCCTCGGCCTCGCCCTGATCCTGGCCGGATCGTGGCTGTCCACGACGGGGCGCCTGCCCGGTCGCCGGCGCGCGGGCGCCGCCTCCGAGCCGAGCCCACGCGGTGCGCCCTTTGAGCACGCCCCGGTTTCCGGTCACTCGGAGGCAAAGGCGGCGAGCGAGGGAAGAACCTGAGGGAGCGGGTCAGTCGGGCCGCGGCGGTGCCACACGCGCCTGCGTGCCCGCGGGACACCGCTGTGAACATGGTGTGAACTAGCGCACAGACCGCAGAATGACCTCGCAGGGTACTGGGAGGCTGCTGTTATCCTGAGGTATGGCCCGAAGGAAAAACGATCCGCGTTCAACCGAACTGGCCTTGCGGCCGATGAGAAGGTTGGGAGCGGAGAGTTTGCTGTCCCTGCAGCCACATGAGTCCTCGATGACTCTGGCGGCGTAGGAGAAATCCGGAAAAGCAATCAACCGACCTCCTCCGAAGTACCGGCCACAACGACAGGAAGCCCATGTTTGAGCGATTTACAGAGCGTGCCCGCCAGGTCGTCGTCCTGGCTCAGGAAGAGGCGCGGACTCTCAAGCACAACTACATCGGCACCGAGCACATCCTGCTCGGTCTGCTGCGCGAAGAAGAGGGTCTCGCCGCGCGAGTCCTCGAGTCGCTTGACATCACCGTCGAGCGTGTGCGCGCGCAGGTCGGCCGGATCGTCGGCTCCGGCGAGGAGGTCACCTCCGGCCAGATCCCGTTCACGCCGCGTGCCAAGAAGGTTCTCGAGCTGGCGCTGCGCGAGGCGCTCAGCCTCGGTCACAACTACATCGGCACCGAGCACATCCTGCTCGGTCTGGTCCGGGAGAACGAGGGCGTCGCGGCGCGGATCCTGCTCGACTTCGACGCCGACTCGGAGAAGATCCGTAACGAGGTCATCCGGATGCTCTCCGGACCCGGCAGCCGCCAGCGCGGCTCGGGCTCCGGTGCCCAGGGCGCCGCCAGCCCCGGCGAGGGCAAGAAGTCCTCCAAGCTGCTCGACCAGTTCGGGCGCAACCTCACCAAGCTCGCGTCCGAGGGCAAGCTTGACCCGGTGGTGGGACGCGAGACCGAAATCGAGCGGATCATGCAGATCCTCTCCCGGCGGACCAAGAACAACCCCGTGCTCGTGGGCGAGCCGGGCGTCGGCAAGACCGCGGTGGTCGAGGGCTTGGCCCAGCGCATCACCAACGCCGACGTGCCCGAGCTGCTCAAGGGCAAGCAGATCTACACGCTGGATCTCGCTGCACTGGTCGCCGGCTCCAAGTACCGAGGGGAGTTCGAGGAGCGCCTCAAGAAGGTGATGAAGGAGATCACCCAGCGCGGCGACATCATCCTGTTCATCGATGAGCTGCACAACCTGGTCGGTGCCGGTGCGGCCGAGGGCGCAATCGACGCGGCCTCGATCCTCAAGCCGGCCCTGGCCCGCGGTGAGCTGCAGACCGTCGGCGCGACGACGCTCGAGGAGTACCGCAAGTACCTGGAGCGCGATTCCGCGCTCGAGCGGCGCTTCCAGAAGATCACCGTCGATCAGCCCTCCACCGAGGAAACGGTCCAGATCCTCAAGGGGCTGCGCGACCGCTACGAGCAGCACCACAAGGTGAACATCACCGACGAGGCGCTGGAGGCGGCGGCCGACCTGGCCGACCGCTACATCTCCGACCGCTTCCTGCCCGACAAGGCGATCGACCTGATCGACGAGGCAGCATCGCGGATGCGGATCAAGTCCATGACCTCGCCGCCGGTCTACCGCGAGCTCGAGGACCAGATCGAGGAGACCAGGCGGGCCAAGGAAGAGGCGATCGAGGCCCAGGAGTTCGAGAAGGCCGCCAGCCTGCGTGACGACGAACGTCGCCTGACGCAGAAGAAGCGGGAGCTGGCCGATCAGTGGGAGGCCGGTGAGTCGACCGAGCGCCCGTCGATCGGTGAGGAGGAGATCGCCGACATCGTGTCCATGTGGACCGGCATCCCGGTGTTCAAGCTCACCGAGGCCGAGACGCAGAAGCTGATGCGCATGGAGGAGGAGCTCCACAAGCGGGTCATCGGGCAGCACCCCGCGATCGAGGTCGTCTCCAAGGCGATCCGGCGCTCGCGGGCCGGCCTCAAGGACCCCAAGCGCCCCACCGGCTCGTTCATCTTCCTGGGCCCGAGCGGCGTGGGCAAGACCGAGCTCGCCCGGACGCTGGCCGAGTTCCTGTTCGGGGACGAGGACACGATGATCCGCATCGACATGTCTGAGTACATGGAGAAGCACGCCGTCAGCCGCCTGGTCGGTTCGCCTCCGGGCTACATCGGCTACGACGAGGGCGGCCAGCTCACCGAGGCGGTTCGCCGCAAGCCCTACAGCGTTCTCCTGCTGGACGAGATCGAGAAGGCGCACCCGGATGTGTTCAACATCCTGCTGCAGATTCTCGAGGACGGCCGGCTGACCGACGCTCAGGGCCGCACGGTGGACTTCCGTCACTGCATCGTGATCATGACCTCGAACATCGGCGCCTCGGAGATCGCGCGCAACACGCCGCTGGGCTTCGCCGTCTCCGACGACGAGACCGGGATCACCTACGACGACATGAAGAACCGGATCATGGGCGAGCTCAAGAAGGTCTTCCGGCCTGAGTTCCTCAACCGGATCGACGACGTCATCGTGTTCCACAAGCTGGCCAAGACCGAGATCAAGGAGATCGTCGAGCTGCTCCTGCTCAGGATCCGCGAGAGCATGGCCGACCGCGAGCTCCAGCTCGAGCTCTCCGAGGGTGCCAAGGACATGCTCGTCGACAAGGGCTGGGATCCGTCCATGGGCGCGCGGCCGCTGCGCCGGGCGATTCAGCGTTACATCGAGGATCCGCTGGCCGATTTCGTCCTCCGGGCTCAGGTTCCCCCCGGGTCGACCGTGATGGTCGAGCCTGGCGAGCCGGGTACCGATGACGAGGACGTCAAGCTGTCGGTGATCGAGCCGGCCCCCACGCCGACGCCGGTTGGTGTCGGTGCTGAGGGTGGCGCCGGCGACGAGGATGGCGATTCCTCCTCGGCTCCCGAGCCGGACGCCGCCGACTCCGGCGCGGACTCCCACTAGCCCCGTTCACAGGTTTTCGACGCGTCGCGGCCCCGCCGCGGCGCGTCGATCTGTGCCCTGGTCGTGAAATTAAGCGGTGTCGTCGGGGGCGGCCCGTACCCTCGTGACGATGCCCAAGCCGGCCACCGTCCACATCTGCTCTCAGTGCGGTCATGAGACCGCACGCTGGGCGGGACGCTGCCCCGGGTGCGGGGAGTGGAACTCGCTCGTCGAGCAGACGCGAGCCACGCCGCGGCGCGGCAGCGGGGCGGGGGGACGGCTGGGCGGCTCTGGCCGGGGCACGGCGGCTGCGGTACGGCCGGTCGCCCTCGGTGACGTCGCGGCCGTCGAGCAGGTCCGCCTGAGCACCGGTATCGGGGAGCTCGACAACGTGCTCGGGGGCGGAATCGTGCCCGGGTCGCTGGTCCTCATCGGTGGCGCGCCGGGCATCGGCAAGTCGACGCTGACCACGATGGCGCTGGCCAACCTCAACCACAGCGGCCGCCGGACCCTGTACGTCTCGGCCGAGGAGTCCGCCGCCCAGATCCGCCTGCGCGCCCAGCGCCTCAGCACCCCGGGGGCGCTGGCCATTCCGGTCATCGCCGAGACCGACCTGCACACCGTGCTGGCCACCCTCGAGCAGGAACGGCCCGAGGTGTGCGTGATTGACTCCGTTCAGACGCTGCACAGCGACGAGCTGTCGAGCGCCGCGGGCTCGGTGGCGCAGGTGCGGGAGGTGGCGGGGGAGATCATGCGCGTGGCCAAGCAGCTGCGGATCGCCGTGCTCCTGGTCGGCCATGTCACCAAGGAGGGCGCATTGGCCGGCCCGCGCGTCCTCGAGCATCTCGTCGACTGCGTGTTGCAGTTCGAGGGCGAGCGGGAGCGCACGTACCGCACGGTGCGCGCGGTCAAGAACCGATTTGGCTCCACCAACGATGCGGGCGTGTTCGAGATGCGCGACCACGGGCTCGTCGAGGTCCTCGACGCGTCGGCTCGCTTCCTGGCCGAGGCCACGCGTTCGCCGGGGAGCGTTGTGCTGTGTGCGATGGAGGGCTCGCGGCCGCTGCTGGTCGAGGTCCAGGCGCTCGTCTCGTCCTCTGAGCTCGTGCCGCCGCGCCGCGTCGTGGCTGGGCTGGACCGCAACCGGATTGCGCTGGTGCTCGCCGTGCTCGGGCGCCACGGTGGCCTCGGGCTCGGCACCTCCGACGTGTTCGTCAACGTGGTCGGCGGGGTGCGGGTCGACGAGCCCGGCGCCGATCTGGCTGTCGCGCTGGCCGTGGCCAGCGCCGCCAAGCGGATCGCCCTCACGGGAGCCGGCGGTGGCCCCACGGCCTGTTTTGGCGAGCTCGGGCTGACCGGTGAGCTGCGCACGGTGGCCCACGCCGACCGGCGTCTGGCCGAGGCTCATCGGTTCGGGCTCACGCCCGTCCTTGACCCCTCCCGGCACGCGACATTGCGCGCCGTGTTGCGGGAGGCGCTGGCGGAGCGGCCGGGGGTCGCCGCGGCGGCGTGAGGCGCGCGCCGACGGCGGCATGAACGGCCGACCGAAATCCCTCAAGACCGGCTAAAATTGGCTTTGATGCCGTCGCGGTCCGGTGAAGAGCTCAAAGACGAGCTCGAGTCTCGACAAGAGTCCCGGATAATGAGGGCGCTCGAGATGGTCGCGCCTGGAACGGCATTACGGGAGGGGATAGACAACATCGTCGATGCCCGGACCGGCGGGCTGATCGTGATCGGCGACTCTGACGAGCTGGCCTTCCTGTTCTCGGGCGGTATCAAGCTCGACGTTGACTACTCGCCGGCGCTGCTCTACGAGCTGGCCAAGATGGACGGCGCGATCGCCCTGAGCACGAACGCGACCAAGATCGCCCATGTCAACGTCCAGTTGACCCCCGATCCGACGATCCTCACGCTGGAGACCGGCACCCGCCATCGCACCGCCGAGCGCGTCTCCAAGCAAACCGACGCGATGGTCATCGCCGTGTCCGAGCGCCGCGAGGTCGTCTCGCTGTATGTGGACGGCGTCAAGTACATCCTGGAGGACATTCCAGTCGTCCTGGCCAAGGCCAACCAGGCGCTGGCCACCCTGGACAAGTACCGCAGCCGACTGGATCAGGTCTCGACACGGCTGACCGCGCTCGAGTTCGAGGGCGGCGTCACGCTGCACGACACGCTCACGGTCCTGCAGCGCGCCGAGCTCGTCACTCGCATGGCGGTGGAGATCGAGCGCTACATCGTCGAGCTCGGCACCGAGGGCCGCCTGATCGAGATGCAGCTCGACGAGACGATGGTTGGTGTCGCCGCCGATAAGGCAGCGCTCCTGCACGACTACCTGCTCGAGGATTCCGACGAGGGGTTTGCCGACGTCGTCGATCAGCTCGCGCGTCTGCCCCATCAGGATCTTCTCGACTTTGGACGGCTGGCCGAGTTGCTCGGCTACGACCGCAAACTCAACACCCTCGACTACCCCGTGTCTCCGCGCGGATTCCGCATCTTGGGGCGCATCCCCCGGCTGCCCAGACTCGTTGTCCAGCGGATCGTGACGGAGTTCGGTGGGTTCGAGGAACTGCTCGCCGCATCGGATGGCGAGCTGGAGACCGTCGACGGCGTCGGCGAGATCCGGGCGAAGGACATACGTGAGGGTCTTCGCCGACAGCAGGAGATCAACCTCGTTGATCGCTACCTGCAGACGTAGCGCAATTCCGCGAGCGGGCCAGCTTGAGCCCGTAATGAAAGAGGAGGACACCATCACAGAGCTAACGGAAGAGCAGCTGGATGATCTGGAGCCTGTCACCCCACCCCAGAATCTCGATTTCGAGATCGGCGACAGCGTCGTCTACCCCCACCACGGGGCGGGGAAGGTTCTGCGCAAGGAGGCTAAGGAGGTACTCGGCGAAAGCCGTGAGTACCTCACGATCAAGATTCTCCATAACGACATGACCGTCATGGTCCCGACCGAGAACGCCGCGCTGGCCGGGCTGCGACGCGTGATCGACGAGGAGACGGTCAAGAAGGTGCTGGCCGTTCTCCAAGATGAATGCTCGGAGATGCCCAAGAACTGGAACCGGCGGTTCAAGCACAACCGCGACAAGATCAAGACCGGCGATATCTACGAGCTGGCCGAGGTGGTTCGCAACCTGGCCATCCGCGAGAACGAGAAGGGATTGTCGACGGGTGAGAAGCAGATGTTCACCCGGGCCAAGAAGATCCTCGCCTCCGAGCTCATGTATGCCCTGGAGATGGACGAGCAGGAAGTGGAGGACCACCTCTACGGGCTGCTGACCGAGTCAGGCGGCAACGGCAAGGTGGCCGTCGCGGCCAAGTAGATACCGATATGGCGGTCGCGCTGATCGTGGCCGCAGGTCGTGGCGAGCGCCTCGGGTTCGGTCGGCCCAAGGCGCTCGTCCCGCTGTGTGGGCGGCCCATGCTCGAGTGGAGCGTCGACGCCCTGCGCTCGGTTCCCGCCGTGGAGGAGATCGTCATCGCGCTGCCGGCCGAGGCGCTGCACCGCGCGCCCCCAGGAACAGTGCCCGTGGCCGGCGGACAGCACCGGTCTCATTCGGTCCGGGCCGCTCTGGGCGCGTCGTATGCGGGCGGCGATCCGGTCATCGTCCATGACGCCGCCCGTCCCCTGGCGCGGCCCCGCCTGTTCATCGCCGTGCTGGAGGAGCTCGAGCGCTATGGCGCTGATGCGGTGATCGCCGCCGCGCCCGTGACCGACACGATCAAAGCGGTCGGCGCCGACGGCCGAACGGTCACCCAGACGCTGGACCGCTCGCAGCTGTGGGCGGTGCAGACGCCCCAGGTCTTTCGCCGTGGCGCGATCGAGCGCGCCCTGTCAGCCGGAGAGGACCAACTCGGCGCCGCCACCGATGACGCCTGGCTGGTTGAACGGGGCGGCGGGGTGGTTCGGATCGTCAGCGCGGAGCCGGCCAACATGAAGATCACGACCGCCGACGACCTCCGTATCGCCGCCTTGCTGCTATCCGAGCGGATGGCGACTCAGGGCTCGGCGTGACCACCACGAGCGGGATCGGCTACGACTGCCATCGCCTGGTTGGCGACCGGCCCCTGATCATCGGCGGTGTGCGGATTGAGCACGACCGGGGGCTACAGGGCCATTCGGACGCTGACGTGCTCACTCACGCGGTGATCGACGCCCTGCTCGGCGCCGCCGCCCTGGGCGATATCGGCGAGCATTTTCCCGACACCGACTCGCGCTACAAGGATGCCGACTCCCTGACCCTGCTCCGGGCGGCGATCGAGTTGCTGCGCGCGGCGGGCTTTGCCCCTCTCCATGTTGACGTCACCGTGCTCATCGAGCGTCCCCACCTCGCCCCGGCCAAGGGACGGATCCGGGCTCGTCTGGCCGAGGCGTTGGGCCTCGAGCCTGCTCATGTGAACGTCAAGGCCACGCGCGGTGAGGGGATGGGCTTCATCGGGCGCGCCGAGGGCGTGGCCGCGCTGGCCATCGCCACGGTGCAGTCGCCGGCCCCGGCGTGAGCCGACCTCGGCCCCCAGGGATGGCCGCCAGAGGCCTCAGCCGGCCTGCGTTGCCCGCCGGGCGGCGGCGCGCTCGCGGGTTTGCTCGTGGTCGATGAGGCGGGCCAACTGGTGGCAGCTCGAGCGTAGGTGCGAGGTCACCACAGGGGCGGCGATGCGCTCGGCCATCCATCCGGCCAGGCCCGAGCCAGCCACGCCATAGGCGAGGCGGATCTCGGCCCCGGTGCGCCCGCCGGGGGCGGGACGAAGGCGCCAGCGGCCTCGCTGGTCGATACCTGTGATCGACGTCCAGGCCAGCTCGTGCGGCGGCTCCCATTCCACGATCTCGATGAGGCCGCCGATCTCCGCCGAGCCGACGCGCATGAGCATCCGGTAGCGGGCGCCAAGCCCGGTCGGCTCGTCGCTCTCCACCTCCCATCGCGTCACCCCGGACATGAAGCTGAGCATGCGCTCGGGATCAGAGACAGTGGCCCAGACAGCCTCGATCGGCGCCGAGATGGTCGTCCGGGCCTGGGCCCTCATCGCCTCATCCGATCACCGGCAGGCGGCGCTCAGCGGCGAGGGCGTCGAGCGTGTCCTGCATCAGTCGCAGGATGTGGTCATAGACCTCGTCGAGATCGGGCTCGGGCCCGAACTCATCGCGCAGATGGATGGGCGGCAGCGTCTCCACCGTGATCTTGGCCGGCAGCGGGATGTGACCGAGCATGTCGCCGACGTTCACGCCCCACGGCAACGCGAGTGAGATCGGCAACACCTTGAGGCGGAACAGGCGATCGAGCGCGAACAGCCGGGCCAGGCGCTCGCCGCGAGTCAAAAACAACGCCGTCTCCTGCCCGCCGATCGACACGACGGGAACGATCGGGACGTTCTGCTGGAGAGCAAGGCGGATGAAGCCCTTGCGCTGGTCGAAGTCCACGCGGTTGCCCTCCCAGCTGGAACGGTGGACCTCGTAGTCGCCGCCCGGGTAGACGAGCAGGGCGGCCCCGGCTTCGAGCGCCGTGCGAGCATTCTGAGGGGAGGCCGCGACGGTGCCGAACTTGCGCAGCGAGCCGAGCCCCGGCATCGACAGGACCAGGTTGTGGGCCAGCTGGTAGAAGGCCCGCTCCACGCCGAAGTAGGTGTTGAAGGCGAGGGTGAAGACGACCGTGTCCGGGGTCATGTTTCCACCCGAGTGATTGCCGACCAGGAGTACCGGACCCGAGTCGGGAACGTTGCCCAGACCGCGCACCTCGCCGCGATACCAGAGACTCGCCATCAGCCACATGAGCGGAAGCCGCTCGCGGATGAAGTCCGGATCGCGCTCGTCAAGGTCGGCGCGGGGTATCCGGCGCTGCGCCTGGCTGGCCACCTCGCGCAGTGCGCGCCGCAGCAGGGACCCCTGGGATCCGTGCTCGGTCTCGGCCTGGTGGCGCTCCTGCGCCGTGTGGCCGTTGCTGCGCGCTCTGTCGGCCACGGCCATGGCGGGATTCTAGATCCGGTCGGCGGAGGGGGGCGCCCGGCCTCAGGCGGCTTCGTCGAGCGGTGTGACTTCTCGCGCCTGCCGCCGATCGGCAACCCGCCGCTCGGGCTCGGCGTCCCGTGATTGCGTCACGGGCGGCCTTCCTCCGCGCTCGACGGCCTCGACGCCTCCGCGCTCGACGGCCTCGACGCGGGTGAAGAAGTCCATCAGCAACTCGTTTGTCTCCTCGGGCTGTTCGACCTGGGGGATGTGACCGCAGCGCTCGAGCGTCACCTGCTCGGCGCTGGGCAGCCATTCGGCCACGTGGCGGCTGAACGCCGCTGGGATGAGGCGATCGTGGCTGCCCCAGATGAACAGCGCGGGCCGCTCCAGCTCACTCAACCGGGGATAGAAGCCCCGGCGGCCATAGGGGGCCTCGAGATAGATGTTGCGGGCCGAGGCCAGGAAGGCCAGGCGGGCGCCGGGCGACTGGTAGATGCGGCGGAACTCCTCCACCATCACGTCGGCCACCGCCGGATCGATCAGATCCCGGTCGTAGAGCATGCTCCAGAACTGCGAGGACACCGTCCCCCGCGAGAACCCGTGGGGGAGCAGACCGAACTCGGGCCGCAGCAGTCTGACCAGAGGATGGAAACCACGCTTGACCCAGGCCACGGCGGGACACAGAAGGCCAAGACCCCGCACCCGGTCGGGGGCGATCATTCCCATCTCGATGGCGATGCGTCCGCCCATCGAGTTGCCGACGACGTGAGCGCTGCTGATGTTCTGCTCGTCCATCAGGTCGAGCATCGCCTCGGCGAACCAGCGAGCGTTATAGGCGCCGCGGGCCGGCTTGCCCGAGGATCCAAAGCCGGGTAGGTCGGGAGCGTGGACGCGGTAGCGCTGACTGAGAGCGGCGGCAGTCTCGAACAGGGAGGCGCGCGTGCCGCCGAGCCCGTGCAGGAGCAGGACATCGGGGCCGTGACCCATGGTGAGCGTGGAGATGCAGTGGCGATCGGTGCGGACCTCATGGACCTGCAGGAGGGGTGGGCGCCCCCCGGGAAGCCGGAACAGGCCTTCGAAGGCGATGGCCTGATCCAGGTTTCCCCGCACGTTGAGACGCCGGCGCTCGAAGGCTTCGATTCCCGACAGTTCTCCTTCCCGCAGGGCCAGCCAGGTGGCGGCGTCGGTCGAGATGGTCACGTCGGGTCGGCGGCGGGTGGCACCCTCGCGCACCCGCGCCGCGTGACGGGTGCAGCGGATCTCCCAGGTGTGGCCGAGATCTCCCAGCTTGATGTGGTACGTGGCGTCGAAGCCGGCGTCCGCGCCGAGATAGCGCTCGGGCATGGACCGGAAGGCCGTGCGGACGGCCTCCAGCCGCTCCGATGCCATGCAACGAGGTGACACGACGCCGGACAACCTACCGGGCGCCCCGGATCGCTGACCTGGGGGACAGCGTCCCCAGGTGTCGGTGGGCCGGAGAGGACGGCGGGTCTTGCCCAAACGGCGCACCCGAAATTGGCCGCCCGGGATGACCTCGCCAGTGCGGGCACGACGCTCCTGGGCGACCCACTAGGGTTGCCGGACGATGCGCGCAATCTCCCTGCATGACACGCGAACCGGGCAGGTTCGAGAACTTGTCCCGGCGGACGGCAAGACGGTGCGGATCTACGCCTGCGGGCCCACCGTGTACGGCCGCATCCACGTCGGCAACGCGCGCCCGTTCGTGGTCTTCTCTCTGCTCCGCCGGTTCCTGCTCAGCCAGGGGTACGGGGTCGACTTCGTGGCCAACGTCACCGACGTCAACGACAAGATCTACGCCGCCGCCCAGGCCCAGCGGGTCAACAGCGCGGAGCTGGCCCGGGAGATGACCGAAGCGTACGTCGCCGACACGGATGCGCTCGGCCTGGGGCGCCCCGATCACGAGCCATTGGCGAGCGAGACGATTGGGCCCATTGTGGGCCTGATCGAGCGTTTGGTGGAGGGCGGACATGCGTACGCGGCGGACGGAGACGTGTACTTTGCTGTCCGTTCCTACCCGAAGTACGGAGAACTATCTCATCGGGATATCGATCAGATGGATCAGGGCGAGGGCGTGGAAGGAGCGCAGCGGAAGCGAGATCCGCTGGATTTTGCCCTCTGGAAGGCGCATAAGCCTGATGAAGACACCTTCTGGGAGGCGCCCTGGGGGGCGGGGAGGCCAGGCTGGCATATCGAGTGCTCGGCGATGGCTGAGGACCTGCTGGGACTTGAGTTCGAGATCCACGGCGGCGGCAGCGACCTGCTCTTTCCCCACCACGAGAACGAAGCCGCCCAGACCGCCGCGGCCCGAGACCGCCCCCTGGCCCAGACCTGGATGCACAACGGGATGGTGAGGCTCGACAGCGACAAGATGTCCAAGTCGGTGGGCAATGTGTTCGTGCTGCACGAAGCGCTGGAGCGTCACGGCCGCGATGCCCTCCTCATGTACTTCTGCCAGGCCCACTACCGCCAGCCGGTCGAGTTCGACGACGAGCGCCTGCATGCGGCCGACCTGGCCTGCAGCCGGATCCGCGAGGCGGCGCGTGGTCTCCGCGAGGGGGCGAGCCCTGAGTTCTCAGCGCCCCTGGTGGAACGCTTCTACGCCGCCCTGGCCGCGGATTTCAGCACGCCGCACGCCCTGGCCGCCGTGTTCGAGTGGGTTCGCGAGGCCAATCGGCAGCCGGCGGCCACGGTGGGATCCGACGATCTCCGCGCCATGCTCGACGTCCTGGGCCTCGCCAACCTGCTCGACCCCGTGCAGGCTCCGGCGCCCCCCGCCGACGCCCTCGACCGCCTCGAGGAGCGTCAGCGCGCGCGGGCGCAGCGTAACTTCGCCCGCGCCGACGAGCTGCGTGCCGAGCTGCGAGAACTGGGCTGGGAAGTCCGCGACGGCCCGGAGGGCCCAGAGCTGCTGCCGGTCAAATGATCATCTACGGGCGCAATCCGGTCCGCGAGGCGATTCGGGGACCTCGCGGGGTGCGCCGGGTGTGGGCAACCGCGGGGGCGCGGCGCGAGCCGTGGCTGTCTGGGCTCGGTACCGCCACCACCGCCGCGGAGCCGGCCGAGATCGAGCGCATCTGCGGCTCGGACGCCCACCAGGGGGTCTGCGCTGAGGTTGAGGCATTTCGCTACGCCGATGCGGACGCGCTGCTCGCCGCAGGTCCCGAGCCCCTCATCGTCGCGCTCGACCAGGTCCAGGATCCGCAGAACCTGGGTGCGGTCGCCCGCAGCGCGGAGTGCGCGGGCGCCACCGGACTGGTGCTGCCGGAACGCCGTTCAGCCGAGGTAACACCGGCTGTGTGCAAGGCCTCGGCCGGGGCGGTCGAACATCTTCCCGTGGCTCGTGTCCGCAACCTGGCCGACTTTCTCGCTGAGGCCAAGCGCGCCGGTCTGTGGTGCTACGGAGCCGACCAGGGCGGCCAGGCCGATTATCTCGCGACCGACCTGAGCGGTCCGCTCGTGTTGGTCCTCGGATCCGAAGGGCGTGGGCTGAGGCCCCGGGTGGCGGGGGCCTGCGACGCGATCGTCTCCATCTCGCTGCGGGGGCACATCGAGTCATTGAGCGTGAGCGCGGCGGCGGCCGTGCTCATCTTCGCCGCGGCGGCCAGGCGGCAATGAGTGTGCCGCCGGCTTGACACGTGCGCGGTGCTATGTCAAGCTCGCGCTCTAAATAAGGATCAACTCGAGCTTTAGGGCTAGGGTTGACGGGGAGCGGGGCGGCAAAAGCCTGCTTTCTGGGAAGGCTATAACGGTGCGGCGCCAGGGGAGGTAGCGCGCCACGACAGTCCGATCTCCTGCTCGGTGAGCAGGAGCTGGAAAGGTGTTTCGTGGCTCGACTTTCTGCTTACTCTCAACCTCAACCCAAGGTTGAGGATAGGTATCTCATTGCTTTGGCCAAGGCTGGTCATGCCGATGCTTACGATCGAATCGTGCGCCGGTACTACGGGTTCGTCCGTCTCAAGGCCTCGTCGTACTTCCTGGCCGGCGGGGATGCCGATGATCTCATCCAGGAAGGACTGGTCGGCCTCTACAAGGCTGTCCGCGACTACCGGACCGACCGCGAATCGAGTTTCCGCAATTTCGCCGAGCTCTGCATCACGCGTCAGATCATCACGGCGGTCAAGACGGCCACGCGCAACAAGCACACGCCGCTCAATCAGTACGTCTCGTTCTCGAGCACGCCGGCCGGCTCGGCCGGCGACTCAGAACCCACACTGGACGAGATGCTGCCCGGGTCGACGGTCCATGACCCCGTCAACCAGGTCATCTCCTCCGAGGAGCTGCGGGCGCTGGTGGCCTGCATCTCGACGGCGCTGTCAGAGCTGGAATCCCGCGTGCTCGCGCTGTACCTCGACGGACACTCCTACGAAGAGGTCGGACGGCGCCTGGAATGTGACTGCAAGACGGTCGACAACGCGTTGCAGCGCGTCAAGCGCAAGGTTGGCCAGCACCTCAACGAGCGGGCCGTACCGGCCTGAGGGGGCGCCGCCGCCGAGCGCGGAGGCCATGTTTGCCCGGGGTGGGTTTGGCAGGCCGGCGAGAGTGTTGGTCTTCGCACGGGTTTAAAGGGCGAAGCCAACGCCAGCGAGGTCCCGTATGTCGTTGCCGGCCCAGAAGACAAAGCTCATGCTCGTGGCGGTCAGCTGCCTGGCTCTGGGCGCCGGGGCAAGCGCGATCGCGGCGGCGGGGGCCGTCCCGGGTCGCGGCCCGGCGTCCCATCAGCGGATGCATCCCGGCCGGCCGGGCCCGGCCCTGCGGCGCCTCACCCGCAACGCGGTCCACGGCACCGTGGTGCTGGCCACGCGCAAGGGTCTGGTGACGATCACCTTTGATCGGGGCCGCGTCGCGGCCGTGTCGGGTGACCGGCTCACCATTACCGAGGGCAAGGCACGGACCGCGCCACGAACCGTGACGCTCACGATCCCTCCGAGCGCGCGCGTGCGCGTCAAACGCCGGATGGCCACGCTCTCAGAGCTGCAGACCGGTGAGAGGGTGACGGTCATCCGCGCCCCCAAGCGCACGCTGGTCATCGGCCGCCCGGGCGCCGGACGCTGAGCACGGGCCGCCGCTCCGTCTCTTCCGGCGGCCGGCGCGCGCGGGCGCCGGCGCGCACGGGCGCGGCGCACGCGGTTCAAGCGCCGATCGGCCCCAGTTCTGGCTTCAGTCCGTAGGTGGAGAAGGCGCGAAAACGCGAGAACGTGTGGTGCTGTGGGCCATGGAAATCCGATGAGCCCGTCGTGAGCAGGCCCAGTTCGGCGCAGCGGGCGGCGAGCAGCTTGCTCTGATGCTCGTCGTGAGTGACGTAGAAGGCCTCGACCCCATCGAGCCCGGCATCGCGGAAGCGATCAATCGCCGCCAGAACCCCGCTGGGCTCGGCGACGTCCCAGAACGGGTGAGCCCACACGGCGAGGCCGCCCGCGCCGTGGATCAGCTCGATCGCCTCCTCGGCGCTGGGAGCCGCACGCGGGACAAACGCCGGGCGCCCCTCGATCAAGTAGGCGATCAGGAAGGCCGTCGGTTCAAGCAGCCCCTCCCTGGCCAGGCGCTCGTGATTGGCGGGCACAGCCGTGATGGCCTGAGCCAGGTGAGGCCGCCCGATCGACTGCCCGCGGGCCACCCGGTGCGCGAGCAGGCCGTCATCGAGGGCAAAGCCAAGCTCGCGTAACGCGTCGGCCATGGTGCCGGCGCGGTTTTCGCGCTCGCTCCGCGATCGCTCGAGCGCCGCCTTGAGCTCGGGCTCCTCGGGATCGATCAGGTAGCCGAGGATGTGCAGATCCTGGCGCCCGGCATAGATCGAGGAGATCTCGGTGGCCGGCACGACGCGGATCCCCGCCTCGGCTCCCGCCGCCAGCGCCTCGGCCGAGCCCGCGGCCGTGTCGTGGTCGGTGACGGCCAGCAACTGCACGCCCGAGGCAGCTGCGGCCCGGACCACTTCGGCGGGCATGAGCGCGCCATCAGAGTGCACCGAGTGGCTCTGAAGGTCAAAGGTTGGGGTCTGCTCGGGCATCGAGAGCGGGCCCTAAGCGGGGGCGATCACACCGGTTCCCGACAGACGCTCGCATTCCGCCCACAACTGCCGGCGGTCGGCCGCCGACTCGCGGGTGGTGGGCAGGAGATGAACCGGCCGCCGGGCCCGGTCATGCCAGAACCCGCCGGAGCCCTGTTCCGGACCGTGCTCGGGTCGTGGGAACGTGGCCGCGCGCGCGGCGCCGAGCCACACGATCGTGTCCGCGCCCTCGGCCGGCGTGCGCAGTAACGGTCGGGTCAGTCGGTAGAACCGCGGCAGCGAGGAACGCACTCCGGGTGTGTCAACCCAGCCGGGATGCATGGCATTGACGGCGATCCGGTCCGGGGCAAGCCGCTCAGCCCACATCTCGGTGAGCACGACCTCGGCCCGTTTGGTCCGGGCGTAGGCGGCCGTCGGGCCGAAATCACGGGAGTTCTGGAGGTCGTCGGCGTTGAGGCGCCGCGCGTACATCCCGCCGGAGGACACGTTGATGACGCGCGACGGAGCGCCACGCCGCAGCGCGTCGAGCAGCTCGGCGGTGAGCAGAAAGGGGGAGAGGACGTTGACGGCGAAGGTGAGCTCGATCCCGTCGGGAGACAGCGTGCGCTCCGGCGTGAGAACACCGGCATTGTTGACCAGCACGTCCAGCCGTGGCACCCGGTCGGAGAACCGCTGGGCAAACTCGCGCACGGAGTCCAGCCGGGCCAGGTCGCACAGCTCGAGGTGGACGTCGGCCTCGGCCTGCTCGGCCACGGCCGCGCGGGCATCCTCGCCTCGCGAGGGGTCCCGAGCCAGGAGATGAACGGCGGCGCCAAGCCGGGCGAAGCCGGTGGCCGCGGCCGTGCCCAGTCCCGAGGTCGCTCCCGTCACGAGAACCACCTTGCCGGCCATCGAGCCCAGCTCGGCGTCATCCCACCAGCGCCGGCGCAGTCGATAGCCGATGTTGGTGTAGCCAGCCACGATTGAGCGGTCCAGGACCGTATCGAGCACCGTGCCGATCATCGACCGGCGATGCTAGCTGGGAGGTCGCTGCCTGACGCCGGGGGCGCTACCTGACCCCCCGGGGCGCTACCTGATCCCCGGGTCGCAACCCGAGGCGGGTCGCTACCTGACGGGAGCGACGTCGGGGGGCGGGGCGAGCGGCGGCACGCCACGTTGCCGCCGGGCGCCGGGCAGGCGGCGCATGGCGATGAGACCACCGAGGGCGACCACGAGGACCGTGATCGCGCCGAGGCCGAGTCCGGCCCGCGGGCCGGCCACAGCCATTACCGCGCCGACGATCGGGCCGCCGATCGGCGTCGAGCCCTGGAAGGCGACGAACCAGAGTGACATCACGCGCCCGCGCATCTCGGGCGCGGCGTTGAGTTGCAAGGTCGAGTTGCCGGTCGACATAAAGGTGAGGCTCGCGGCCCCGGCCAGGGCCAGAGCAACGAGCTCGAGGGCCAGATCAGGCGCAGCGGCGGCCAGCGCCATGGCCGCCGCAAAGCCGCCGGCGGACAGGACCAGGGGCCGCAGGCCGGTCTTTCCCCGGGCCGCGACGAGCAGGCCGCCGGCGACCGCGCCGATCCCCATCGCGGCGGTCATGAAGCCAAAACCGGTGGGGCCCACGTTCAGGCCGCGTGAAGCCATCACCGGGAGGGAGACCTGGAACTCGTAGGTCAGGCATCCGGCGATGCCCATCATCACCAGCGGGACGGCCAGGGCGGGCGTCGAGCGGACGTACCGCAGGCCCTCGCGCAGTTGGCCACGGGCGCGTGGAGTCGGCTGGGTGGGCGTGAGGGCGGTGCGATCCATCGTGACCAGCGAGACCACCACGGCGACAAAGCTCGCGGCATTGACCAGGAAGGACACGCCGTCCCCGACGGTGGCGATCAGGATTCCGGCCACCGCGGGGCCGATCGACCGCGCGGCGTTCACGAGCACTGAGTTGAGGCTGACCGCGTTGCGCAGGTGCTCGGGTCCGACCAGTTCCATCATGAACGACTGCCGCGCCGGGTTCTCAAAGGCGTTGTTGAGGCCCAGGAGTGCGGCCAGCAGGCCGATCTCGGCCACCGTGACCGCCCCGGTCACGGTCAGCACGCCAAGCACCAGCGCCTGTACGCCCATGGCGCTCTGCAGGGCGATCATCAGCTTGCGCTTATCGACCCGGTCGGCGATGACTCCGCCGTAGGGCCCGAGCACAAGTACGGGGAGGGTCTGCAAAGCGACGATCACCCCGAGCCACGTGCTCGAGTGAGTCAAGGTGAGGACCAGCCACGACTGGGCGGTCATCTGCATCCACGTGCCGATCAGCGAGATCGACTGCCCGCGGTAGTAGCGGCGATAGTTCGGGATGGTGAACGCGGAGAACGTGACGCGGCCGGCGTTGAGCACGCGCGTCATGACGGGCGACCCTGAAGTCGTTCCGCCAGCCCGCCGAGCGCGGGCAGCGCTCGCTC